>SHLP01000233.1 GCA_004283055.1 Deltaproteobacteria bacterium | reverse complement strand
GGGACGACCTCTCCCTGGTTGGCGACCTGGGAGCCGTTAGCTGGACGGTAACGGAGAGGTGCTGAGGCGCTCTGCCTCCGCACGATGGTCGCTCTCGCGTCGGGCGATTCCCGCGCTTCGTGTTTGGAGCGCTCTCCGCGTTCGACCTGAAGGGTCCATTTCAGGCTCCGGACGCAGCTGTGCGTTGACCCAGGCGAACCTCGCCGGTCATACCGCCATCGGTTGGCCCACTCCGCTAAGTGTGCCCAGTGACCCCGTGCACCTGGGACATTGCCCAGGTGCCCATTGGGAACACGGTGCTCCAGAGGCCCGCACGCCATTGCTCCAGTGCGTCTCGGTACGCACGTCGAAACGCACGCAGCTCGGTGACGGCCTGAAAGAGCATCTTCCGCTGCCCTCGTCCGACAGCAAACGTCGGGTTTCGGTCGCGGAGGAGCTCGAAGCTCGTGGCTCTCTTGTACGGGGAAAGACGCCTCACGCGAGCGGTGCCGAGAACCCGCCACCCCCGCCCCTTCACCTCGGCGCGGGCGTCCCGCTCTTGGCGCTCAAGCTCGTCGCTCACCGCCTCCCGGACCGCCTCGCCTGGATAGGCCGCCGCGAGCGTGGGCGGCACCGTGAGCGTGAGCTCGACGGTGTCCGGCCACTTTGGGTTGTCCGGTCGGAAGAAGACCGAGGGCCGCTCGATGACCAAGGTGCGCCGGCCGAGCTCGTGCGGGAGTACAGTCAGGCCCGGCCAGTCCCTCGCGCGTGCCACGAGTCCCGCCTTGACGGGATTGACCATCACATAGGCGAGCTTCTCGATCATCGCTTCCTCGGTGAGCAGTCGCACGACCGAGGACTTATCGTGGTCCCAAATCGAACCCTCCCACCTGCGAATCACCTTGGCGCCGAGGGAGACGAGCCGATGGAGATCTCGTAAGAAGTCGGGCAGGCGTCGTTCGGAGTCGGTGACGACGAGGTGCTCGTGGGTCGACATGAGCGTGACGGCGTGCACGAGGATGCCGTACTGCTTAGCGCACACTCCAAGGGCGTATAGGTAGAGCTGCCGAATCGCTGGGTCCGGCCGAAAGAGGTGGTGGCGGCGGAGGGTGCGACGCGTGACCATTACGGTGTCACCCGAGAGCACGAAGCGGGGCTGAGTCATGACAGGAGGTGCAACGCAGGAAGCGCGCCAGCGAGGCAGGACGTGATTTCAAGGCGTTGCGCCGCTTGGGACTGGCGGATCCTGGCGATCTTGGTGGCGGGCGCCAACCTGGGTGAGGCCGAGGCGAGGCCAAAGATTCGCCCGATGTTGACGACGGAAAGATGTCAGCCGAAGACGCCGACTAGCTGACAGGAACGTGCGACGTACTGGCCGTCCGGTGCCCACAGCGATGCCTCGAAGCTCGTGTACCCGTCCACCGCGAACAGCGTGCGGGCATCGAAGTACCACCACTGGTCGAGACGGGCGTCGAGACGGTGAGTGAACAGGTCCACGCTCCAGGTGATCGAGCTGGCGGGGGCGGGGGTTTTCATCCCTGAAAGAGCGGGAGCGGGCCAGGTATCGATCAGCGCAAGCATCCCTGGCGCGTCAGCGGGCTCGGCGTCGTGGCGGAAGCGAAACCAACCTCCAATGCGCGACCCGTCACCGCCCATGAACGGAAACGTGCCGTGTGTGTAACGGAACTCTACGCGTTGGGTGAAGCTCGGCATCAGCCCGTCGATGTAGGGCATCGATTCGCTCGCCTCTGGCGGAGGCAAGTCGGGGAGTGCGGGGCCGGGGGTGTGGGCCGATGACTCCCGGGTGGCGCCGAATACGGCACTGGCGGTAGCGCGTCGCGTGCCGTCCTGTGTGATCTCCGCTGTCGCGAAGCTCGCCGTCCGGCCCTCCCGCACGAGCTCTGTGACGCACGCGATTTCGCCCGCCTGCACAGGGCCTGCGAAGGTCACCGAGAAGGAGCGAAGCGACGCGTCGCTCGGGACGGCGGTCTCCATCGCGCGCGCCATGCCGGCGCCGACGATGCCCCCGTACACCGCTCGCCCCTGCCCCCAGACGGGGTCGACGTTTGCCACGAAGCGTCCCCCGCCTTCGTGTCGCCACGAAATCGCGTCAGATAGGGACTGGCCTCTGTCGGGCTGTTTGTCGATAGTCACTACAACCGCCTACTCGAAGCGCATCGTTTCAATCCGATGGCACTGCGGTGCCGCCCTGCGCCTCGGCGCGCCGATAGGCGGGACGGCTGGTCACTCGCTCGCGCCAAGCCAGCATGTTGGGGCGCTCGCCTTCGGCTCGTAACAGCGCCGCCTCGACCGGATAGAACATCTGAATGTCGGCGATCGAGAAGGATTGCCCTGCGAAGTACGGACGGTCCCCGAGTGTCCGCTCGATGAACCCGAGGTGTAGATCGAGCGCTGGATTCGTGTAGCTCTCGTCGATTTTGTCAGCGATGCCACGCGCGATGGGCTTGATGAAGAACGGCATCGGCGCAGCTCGAACCCGAGCAAAGATCAGACGCACCAGCAGCGGCGGCATCACCGAGCCTTCCCCATAGTGGAGAAAAAAGGTGCACTCGAGCTTCTCGGCCTCGTCCGTCGGCCTGAGCTTTCCCTCGCGGTCCGCGAAGTACTCGAGCACCGCGCCCGATTCGGCAAGCACGCGTCCATCGACCTCCACCATCGGGAAACGCCCTAGCGGATGAATGCGAGACGCCTCAGACGGAGCCCTGAAGTTCTTGTCACGCTCCCATCGCTCGATGCTGTACTCCAACCCGAGCTCCTCGAGCAGCCACAGGACGCGCAGGGAGCGAGAGTAGTTGAGGTGGTGGACTTTGATGGTCATGTTGGCACCGTACCAGAGGTTGCAGGGCGGAGGAACCGAGCGCTTGCCACGTCGCGGCCGCGGACTGCATGCTTACTCCATGTCGACGCGCTTGGAGCACGCAAAGGGACTCTACCTCGAGGGAATCCGCGACGGTCGCGTTCGTGAAGCAATCACGTCGCACACGGGCGAGCGTTACATTCAGCACAGCGCAGGAGTCGCCGACGGGGTCGAAGGCTTCACTGCGTTCTTTGAGCCCTTCGTCGCTCGAAACCCGAAGCGACAAATCGAAATCATCCGCGCGATCGAGGACGGGCGTCATGTCTTCGTTCACGTGTACCAGTCTTTAAACGACGGAGAAGCGCAGTGGGTGACAGCTGATCTATTCGACACGGACGAGAGCGGTAGGATCATCGAGCACTGGGACGTCATCAGCGCCTTCGAGGGAACCGGGCCGTCCGGGCATACGCAGGTCGACGGGGCGTGCGAAATCGAGGACCTCGAGCTGACCGAGTACAACAAAGGGCGAGTGCGACTCTTCATCACCGAGGTGCTCCAGAACGGCGACTTCGACAACTACGATGACTTCGTCGGTGAAGACCTGATTCAACATGCAGTGGGCCTCGAAGACGGAAGAGAGGCGATGCGGTACAGAATCGAGGACGCCCTCGACGCCGGCGCGCAATGCGAATGCGTCTTCAAGCTCATCGGTCAGGGTAACTTCGTCGTCAGCTATTCGAAGTCGGTCATGGGAGACGAAGCGGTTGCGGCGTTCAACATCTGGCGCTTGTCGGAGAGCCGCATCGTCGAGCATTGGAGCAACATCGAGACCATCGCTCCGCGTTCGGAATGGGCGAACAGCGGAAAGTTCTAG
>SHLP01000004.1 GCA_004283055.1 Deltaproteobacteria bacterium | reverse complement strand
ATCTCGGATGGCGTCTTCAGCGTGAAGGCCACCTCCGGGGACACCCACCTCGGCGGCGAGGATCTAGACAACAGGTTGGTCGAGGAGCTCACAAGCCGCTTTAAAGAGAGCAGCGGGATCGATCTGCACGACGACCGTGTCGCGCTGCAGCGCCTGAAGGAGCAAGCCGAAAAGGCCAAGCACGAGCTCTCGTCTTCCTTGGAGACCGAGATCAACCTTCCCTTCATCGCGGCCGATGAATCCGGGCCCAAGCATCTCGAAACCAAGCTGAAACGCAGCGAGCTCGAAATCCTAGTCTCGGAGATCATCGACCGGACGCTCGGGCCTTGCAAACAGGCCATGGACGACGCCGGCCTCAAGGCGGAGGACATCGACGAAGTCCTGCTGGTAGGCGGTCAAACCCGCATGCCGATGGTTCAATCCAAGGTCGAGGAGTTCTTCGGCAAACCACCTTACAAGGGTGTGAATCCGGACGAAGTGGTGGCGATGGGCGCAGCGCTCCAAGGCGCCGCGCTGGTGGGCGAAGTCGAGGAAGTGCTTCTCCTCGACGTCACGCCCTTGAGTCTCGGCGTCGAGACTGGCGGCGGCGTGTTTCACAAGCTCATCCCGCGCAACACCACGGTCCCCACGCGCGCCAAAGAAGTGTTCACCACCAGCGTAGACAACCAGTCTTTCGTGCCCATTCACGTGCTGCAAGGCGAGCGCGACATGGCCTCGGACAACAAGTCGCTGGCCAAGTTCGAGCTAGCGCCCATTCTGCCTGCGCCGCGAGGTGTGCCAGAGATCGAGGTGACGTTCGACATCGACGCCGATGGCGTGGTCAACGTGAGCGCCAAGGACCTCGGGACCGGGCGGGAACAGAACATCCGTGTCGTCGCATCGAGCGGGCTGACGGAGAACGACATCGAACGCATCATCGCGGAGGCCGATGCGTACAAGACGACCGACGAGAAGCGTCGCGAGCTCGCCGAGCTGCGCAACGCGGCTGAGGCTTTGCTCTATACCAGCGAGCGGGCAGTCGCAGAGTGCCGGGAGCTGGTTCCAGAGGACGTCGTTGCGCAAGTGGAGGCAGACATCGAGTCCCTGCACTTCTCGGTCAATGAGGGTGACGCGATCGCCATCAAGGACGCGCTCGAAACGCTCGAGCTCAGCGCCTACAAGATCGCCGAGGCGATGTACGGCAGCGTCGACATGGAGTCGAGCGGCGATGCTCAAACCGAGTCGTGAGCGTCGATCATAGAGCGTCAGCGACCGGCGCCGAGTGGTTGGCGCGGATGCGCTGGGGGGCGCTCACGATCCAGGCGACTGCCATACTGATCGCCACCGAGCTTCTCGGTGTGAGTTTACCCGTCGCTCCGATGTGGTCGCTCGTCGCCGTTGGCGTGGTTTCAAACCTCTGGTTGGCCTCTCGCAAGGCCGATGCCGGTCACCTCGGCGCCTTTTTGGTTCTGGACGTCGCGCTCCTCTCCGGCATGCTCTACCTTTCGGGCGGCCCGACCAACCCGTTCAGCATCATCTACGTGGTGTACATCGCAATGTCTGCGGTGATGCTTGCGCCAGCTTGGACCTGGACGATCGCCGGGCTTTCGATCCTGTCGTTTGCGGCCCTTTTCGTCGTCCACGTCCCCAGCGAGCATTTGGGCCATGCAGGGCATGGCGGCGGTTTTCAAACCCACCTGTACGGGATGTTCATCGCCTTGGTTCTCGCCGTCGCGCTGATCACGTATTTCGTGAGCCAGCTCTCGGTCGAGCTCCGACGACGCGAGCGTGCACTGGCGGAGGCCGAAGAACGGACGCATCGCTGGGGGAAGTTGGCTTCCATCGCGACTCTGGCGGCCGGCGCAGCGCACGAGCTTGGAACCCCACTCGGCACGATCGCGGTTGCAGCCAAAGAGATGGAGCGGCAGGCGAGGACCCTTCCGGGCGGCGACGCGCTCGTCGAGGATGCGGCGCTGATTCGCGCGGAGCTCGAGCGCTGCCGCCGGGTGCTCGACCGGATGGCCTCCGTAGGAGGGGAAAACGTGGGGGAGACGCTGAGCTCTTTGCCGATCGAGTCCATGATTGCCGAGGTGAGCGAGCGACTGAGCCCGGCGCAGGCGGAACGCTGGGTCACGTCGACCGAGGTCGAGTCGATCGAGGCACCTGCGACCGCGCTGGTGCAGATGGTCGAGAACATTGCGCGCAATGGCTTCGACGCATGCGACCAGGGGCGCGTCTCGCTCCATGTCCGCCAACTCGATCGGGCCGTCGAGCTTTGCTTCGTCGATGAGGGTCAGGGGATGGACGAGCAGGCCATCCGACGAGCCGCAGAGCCGTTCTTCACCACGAAGAGGAAGGCCGACCGCATGGGTCTGGGCTTGTTCCTCGCCAGGACGCTCGTAGACTCGCTAGGAGGGCGACTCACCATCGAGTCGGCACGTGAACGGGGCACGACCGTCCGCGTCGTGCTCCCTCAGGGCTAATGACCGACGCACGAGACGACGCCAGCCCCAAACCCTCGATCCTCCTGGTCGATGACGACGAGCGTCTTCGCTCGCGCATGGCTCGGGCGTTTGAGCAGCGTGGCTACGAGGCACAGCAAGCGGACGGTTACGAGGGTGCGCTCGCCGTCGCCGAGTTGGAAAGCACTGAATACGCCGTCGTCGATCTTCGGATGCCCGGGAAGTCGGGCTTGGAGCTCGTGCGCGAGCTTCACCGGATCGATCCGGCGACCAAGATCGTGGTGCTGACCGGCTACGGAAGCATCGCTACTGCGCTCGAGGCGGTCCGGCTCGGCGCGACGCACTATTTGACCAAACCTGCCGATGTGGACGAGGTGATCGCCTCGTTCGGGCGGAGTGATGCGCCGCTGGATCGCGAGGCTGCACCGGCCGGAAGCGAGGCCCCCGAAACGCCGTCCCTTGCGCGGGTCGAATGGGAGCACATCCAGCGGGTGCTCACGGACTGCGGCGGCAACATCACGAAAGCTTCGGAAAGACTCGGAATTCACAGGCGATCCCTGCAGCGGAAGCTCTCGAAATTCCCGACGAGCCGCTGATCTGCTGCGACGATTTGCCACATACAAGACAGGTCTTTCCATCCCTAAGATGCGGGCGGTGAAGGTCTATTGGGTGATCGCGGCGCTGCTCGCGCCGTCGTTGATTGCGGCGGGGGCGTCTGCCTGTGGCACCTGCGGTGTGGGCGATCCGACCCTCACCATCGTGGGCTTCGAGCAACCGAAAAGTCAGCGGCTGCGAACCTCGGCGACCGTTCGTCATCGAAACGACCGGATTGGCGAAGCGCAGGTCGACGAGCTCAGGCTCGCGGAGCAGCGCATGGAGCTCGCGGGTGCGTACTCGCCAACCGACCGGTGGACGCTCTCTTTGATGATGCCGCTAGTGCACCGACTGGTGAGCGCGGTCAATCTCGCCGAGGCGGACATCTGGGCACCGGGAGACTTGGAGCTCCGGGCGCGGGCTGTCGTTTGGCGCGATCGCAAGTTTGCCCCTCGGCATTTGCTGAGCCTCATCGGCGGCCTCGAGTTTCCAACCAGCTCGATCGAGCGTGACGCGCAAGGCGTCCCGCTGCCCTTGGAGTTTCAGGCAGGCACTGGCTCTTGGGACCCGATTGCGGGTGCTTCGTACACCATGTTTTCCGACCCCTGGTCGGTGTACACCTCGTCGATCGCTATCTTTCCGACCAGGGGCACGGCCGACACGAAAGTAGGCACGAGCTTCCGGCAAACCGTGCTTGGCCAGTTTCAGCCGTGGAGGTTTCTCGCCTTTCAGCTCGGCGTCGAGTTTCGAATCGACCAGCCGGGCTACATCGCCGGCGTTCGTGACCCGAACACCGGAGGACATATCACCTACGGCACGTTTGGCTTGGTCGGATTGCCGCACGACAAGGTTCTTCTGCATTTCACCACGGCGGTGCCGATGATTCAGCGGCTCGACGGAAATCACGTGGAGGGTCTCGCGATCACGGCAGGTCTGGTCTATGAGATCTAGTCTCGTGGTCGCGGCCGTGCTCCTTTGCACGGCGCTCCTACCTAACTGTATGCGGGTGACCGAGGGCATCGAGCTCGACGTCGCCTACCAGCCTGCAGCAACCCCAGCCGCGGTCCGTACCGACCTTGGCTACCGTGTTCGGCTCGAGCGGGCGATCATCGCTTTCGGCAGGGTGGAGCTGGTCCGTTGCGACAATTTTGTCCTGGATCCCTGGAAACTCGTCACCGCTGCGAGAGCCAAAGCGCACGAGTTTTCATCGCCGACGAGCCTGGGCGTTCCCTTGGTGATCGATCTCATGGAAAGCGCAGGGGTCCCGCTCTTCGCCGGAACCCTGCGGCCGCCTCCTGGACGCTACTGTGGGATTCGCGTCACCGGGATGCCCGCTGACCAGGACGCCGAGGGTTTGACCGACGAAAACCTCGACATGACGGAAAACAGCGTGCTCATCGCGGGACGCGTCGAGGACGAGAGCGGTCAGGCCACATCCGCTCTCGTTGCCAAGATCTCGGACGTCCTCCCCTGCGAGATGCGGTTCGACCAGCCGCTCGTGTTCGAAGGGCCGGTTCTCGAAAGCGTCTCCATCCAAATCGACCACACGAAGTGGTTCGATGGCATCGATTTTGCACTGCAGGAATCAACCACAGTGCAGCAACAAATAACCGAAAACGTGCGGTCGTCGTTGCAGGCTGTCCTTCCCATCGAGGAAGACGGGCTCTAAAGACCGCGGAGTCAGGAATGAAAAGACTAGGGATGGTAATGGCGTTGGGTGCCTTGGCTTTGGGCTGCGGAGACGACGGGAACGCCCCGGCGGAGCAGCAAGACGTCGCGCTGAGCTTTGCTGCCGTCGTGGGCGAGGAGCCCTTCGTCTGCGGAGACACGTACGAGAACCTCGGCGCAAACGGCACCCCTCTCGTGTTGAGCGACTTCCGCTTTTACGTCCAAGATGTCGCGCTCAAGAACGCCGCCGGTGCCTGGGTGCCGGTTGAGCTCGAGGAGAACAGCTTCCAGAGCAGCGGCGTCGCGTTGCTCGACTTCGAGGATGGCTGCGGCGAGCTCGGAACCCCAGAGCTCAACGGGATCGTGCGCGGCACCGTCCCCCCCGGGGACTACGACGGCCTTCAGTTCAAAATGGGAGTCCCTTTCGAAATCAACCATGTGAACAGCGCGACGGCGCCAAGCCCGTTGAACCTCACCTCGCTCTTCTGGAATTGGCAAGGCGGCTACAAGTTCCTCCGAATCGACTCGGGGCAGTTCAGTGAAACTGATTGGCGCATGCACCTCGGCAGCACCGGCTGTGAAGGCGACCCGATGGCGGGCGGCGTAACGTCGTGCGCAAACGGCAACCGTACCGAGGTCGAGCTAGACACATTCGATGTCAGCGCAAACACCGTGGTGGCCGACTTCGCGGCGCTGGTTGAAGGCTCAGCCGTCGATCAAGACGCCGCGGCCGACGCCGGGTGCATGTCCAAACCCGTCGACACGGATTGCGGACCCTTGTTCGCCAACCTGGGCCTGTCTTTTGGTGAGAACCCGGGCGGCGAGCAGCAATTCTTTTCCGCCGAGTGAGCTTCTCGTTCGGCAAGCAGATGCACTTCTTTAACACCTCGACATGAAACATCTCCTCCGCACGTTGTCTTTGTTGTCACTAATCCTTTGGACCGGGTGCGGTGACGGCGACACCGCATCCGGGGCCGAGGCATGGGTCTGGAACCTCCCAGACACCGTACCTCCGCCGCGCGTGCCCGAGGACAACCCGATGTCCCTGGCAAAAGTCGAGCTTGGCCGCTTTCTGTTTTACGACACGAAGCTTTCCGGCAACCAAACCCAGAGCTGCGGAAGCTGTCACCTGCAGGAGCTCGCCTTCACCGACGGACTGGCCCGAGCCGAAGGTTCGACAGGTGAGATTCATCCTCGAAGCTCCATGAGCCTGGCCAACGCGGGCTACGCGGCGTCGTTGACGTGGGCAAACCCGGCCGTGGTGCGCCTCGAGGAGCAAGCGCTGGTGCCGATGTTCGGTGAAGACCCGGTCGAGCTCGGCTTGGCCAACATGGAAGACGAGCTCTTGCGCCGTCTACGCGAGGACGAGCGGTATCCGCCGATGTTCGCCGCGGCGTTTCCGAACCAAGGCGATCCGATCAGCCTCGACAGCATCACGAAGTCGATCGCCTCGTTTCAGCGGGCGCTGACCAGCTTCAACTCGAAGCACGACCAAGGCTCGAGCGCGCTGACGTTGTCCGAACAACGAGGCAAAGCGTTGTTTTTCGGGGGCACTACCGAGGCAGGCGTGCCGGATGCCCTCGAGTGCTTCCACTGTCACGGCGGTTTCCTGCTGTCCCAGGCGGTCGACCACGACGGCAGCGAGTTCAACCAACAAACGTTCATCAACAACGGCCTGTACAACCTCGACTCCGACGGCAGCTACCCGGAGGGAAATGAGGGGCTCTTCGACATCACGAACGACCCGGCGGACAAGGGCAAGTTCAAGCCGCCGAGCCTTCGCAACGTCGCGGTCACGGCCCCCTACATGCACGACGGTTCGATCGCCACGCTCGAAGAGGTGGTGGAGCACTATGCGCGCGGCGGCCGCCTGATCGAGAGCGGGCCGAACGCGGGCGACGGCTTCGAGAACCCGAACAAGAGCGCCTTTTTGAATGGCTTCGAGATCACCGAGCAGGAAAAACAGGATCTCATCGCGTTTCTTCGCACCCTGACCGACGAAGACCTGTTGACGAACCCCGCATTGAGCGACCCGTTCGCGCCATGAGCTAGGCGAGGAGGCGAGGCTCCCGTTCGAGCGTCACGCCAAAGCGGTCGAGCACGCGCGCCTGAATCTCGTCGGCAAAGGCGAGCAGCTCCGCGGTGGTTCCGCCGCCATGGTGGACCAGCGCCAGCGCGTGTTTGCTCGAAACCCCGATGGCTCCGCGCCGGCTGCCCTTGGTCACTCCGGCTTTTTCGATGAGCCAGCCCGCCGCGAGCTTGACCCCGGGGCCCTCCGCCGGGTAGCGCGGAACCTCGTCGGAATGGCTGACGAGCTCGTCCGCGAGCGCCTGCTCGACCAGGCGGTCCGCGTCCGCGGTCGAAACGAGCGGGTTCAGGAAGAACGAGCCTGCGCTTCGGCGGTTCGGATCGTCAGGTTCGATGAGCATGGACTTGTTGCGGCGCAGCTCGAGCACGGCGCGCCGAATCTCGGCAAGCGTGGCGTCGGGTCCAATCTTCCTCGCAAGCTCTGCATAGCGAACCGTCCCGGGGCCGTTCGGCCGGAGCGCGAAGTCGACCGCGGACACGACGAAGCGGCCGGGCTCGCGTTTGAACGAGCTGTCACGATACCCAAAGCCGCAGTCCTCCGGGGCAAGCTCCTCGAGCTCCAGCGTGTCGCGGCGGATCACTCGGACCCGCGTGATTGAGTCCGCGACTTCTGCGCCGTACGCGCCGACGTTTTGGATCGGCGTCGCACCCGCGGACCCCGGAATCCCGGCAAGGCATTCGAGCCCCGCCCAGCTTCGAGCGACCGCCCCGTCGACGACCTTCTCCCAGGCGACACCGGCGCCGGCAGTCACAGTGCCGCCCTCGTGAAAATCGAGCGAGTCGATGGACATTTGTACGACCAGTCCCTGGTAGCCTTCGTCAGGCACGATGAGATTGGAGCCGCCGGCCAGTATCGCGAATGGAGTCTCTCGATCCGCCGACCAACGAAGTGCCTCGATCAGAGTGGCTTCATCCCTCACGCGAACGAAGTACTTCGCTGGACCGCCGAGCTCGAGACTGGTGAGCGGAGCCAGCGCAACGTCGCGTTCGATCTCGAGCTCCGTCATCCGAGCTTCATCTGGTCGCCGCCGCAGCCGCTGAAATTCTTTCGAGGCCCGCCATGTACGGCCGCAGAACCTCCGGGATGAGCACACTGCCATCGGCCTCTTGGTTCTGTTCGAGAATGGCGACCAGCGTCCGCCCGATTGCAAGGCCCGAGCCGTTGAGCGTGTGAACGAAGCTCGGCTTGGCCTTTTCTCCCGGCCGGAACCGTGCCTGCATCCGCCGTGCCTGAAAGTCTCCGAACCAAGAACAGCTCGAAATCTCTCGATACGCGTTCTGCGCGGGGAGCCAGACCTCCAGGTCGTAGGATTTCTGAGCGGCAAAGCCCATGTCTCCCGCGCAGAGCTGCACGACGCGGTGGTGGAGGCCGAGCTTCTGGAGGATCGATTCGGCGTGCTGCGTCAGCAGCTCGAGCTGCGCCTCGCCTTCTTCGGGGCGACAAAAACGGACGAGCTCGACCTTGTCGAACTGATGAACCCGAATCATTCCCCGCGTGTCCTTGCCGTAGCTCCCGGCTTCGCTTCGGAAGCAAGCGGTGTATCCGGCGTACGCGATCGGCAGGTCCGCGCCGGCGATGATCTCATCTGCGTGGAGATTGGTGAGCGGAACTTCTGCGGTCGGCACGAGATACCAGTCGTGCCCCTGCGCCTGGGCCTCGGCTTCCCATTGTTCGTCTTTCGCCATGCGAAATGCTTCTTTTTTGAACTTCGGAAGCTGCCCGGTGCCAAGCATGGCGCTGTCTTTGACGAGTACCGGGGGCCAGACTTCTTCGTATCCATGTTCGCTGCTGTGAACGTCGAGCATGAACTGCATCAATGCCCGGTTGAGCCGCGCGCCGAGCCCCTTGAGCACGACGAAGCGAGAGCCGCTGATCTTGGCAGCACGTTCGAAGTCCAGAATGTCGAGCCTGCTGCCGACCTCGACGTGATCCACGACGTCGAAGTCGAAGATCGGCTTGTCACCCCAAACCCGAATCTCGACGTTCTCGGCTTCACTCAGACCCGCGGGTGTGCTGGGATGAGGGAGGTTTGGAAGGTTGAGCAAGATCGATTCGAGCTCGGCCTCGACCCGTCCTTGCCGCGACTCGCTTCCCTTGATTTGGTCACCGAGGCTTCGTAGCTGCTCGCGCCTTGCCTGAAAATCGTCGGACTTTTTGTCGGCGACCTTCGCCATGGCCTGGCTAGCTTCGTTGCGCTCTTGTCGCAGCGACTCAACCTCGGTGATGACGGATCGTCGCTCCTCGGCGAGCGACGAGAGGCGATCGAGCAGCTCTGCATCGGCAAAGCCGCGGCGCTTGAGGGTTGCCTTAACGTCCGGCAGGTTCTCGCTCACATTACGCAGGTCGAGCATGGAAACGGGTCTACAACACGGGGCCCGGGAGCACCAGTCGCGTAGTTCTTGGCGAGGCGCACAAAAGCACCTAAGTTGGGGCGGTGAACGAGACGGGCAAGCTCAGCCGGCTGGGTGTGATCGGCGACGTCCACTGCGAGGCTGAAACGCTAGAGCGTGTACTCGATGCCCTGGAATCGATGAACGTCGAACGCGTTCTCTGCGTCGGTGACTTGGTCGACGGTTTGGGCGATGTCGACTCGACCCTCGGCCTATTGGAAGCGCGAGGCGTTGAATGCGTCGCTGGCAATCATGAGCGCTGGTTTCTGTCGGGCGAGCAGCGGTCCCTCGAAAACGCAACCCTCGAGATCAGCGATGCGTCACGCGCATTCATCGAAGCGCTCCCCCGAACGCGTCGCTACTCGACCCGGGCGGGAGACGCGCTGCTCTGCCACGGGGTTGGGGACGACGACGAAGCATGGCTGCTTCCCGACACTCGAGGCTACGCCCTCCAAGACATGCCAACGCTTCGTGAGCTGATGCTCGACGAAGAAATTCAGTTCATGATCGGAGGTCACACCCATCACAGAATGGTCCGCGTGTTCCCCGGGCTTACGGTGATCAATGCAGGAACGCTTCACCGCAAAGACGAGCAGTCGTTTGTGGTGCTCGATTTCACGGCGATGCAGGTGTCAACGTATTCAGCGGCCGTGGCCACGGCGGGAGAGCTGATCGAAGAGCTCCCGCTTCCCATGCCGGCGTCCTTCGAGTAGGGCTCTGCCCTGCGTCGCTAACGAGCTTGCCGCCAGAGCTCTGCGAACGACGGCATCGTCCCGGTCAGGAGGAACCCAACTCGAAACAGCCGCGCGCCAACTCGAATCGACAACCACGTCGATGTCAACAAGACGAGCATCGCGCCGAGCACCTCCCACGAGGCGATGCCGGAGGCGTCGACGGAGAGGCGGATGATCACGGTGAGCGGCGAGGTGAACGGGATCCACGTCATGGCTTGGCCGAGGATGCCGTTGGGGTCTTCGAGAAGGACCACCAAAACCATCAGAGGCAGTATCGCGAGGACCGCCCAGCCCAGGGTGAGCTTCTGGCTTTCGGCGGCGTTGGCGCCGAGCGCGGCCGTCGCCAACATCAAGCTTCCGAGGAACAGGTAGCCAAGAACGAACAAGACCGGGGCCGCCGCCAACGCTCCCCAGGGAATCGACACGAAAGCCGCAAGCGCTGCCGACGCAGTGAGCGCGACGACGACGACCATCGAAGACCAGACCGCAAATTGGATCAGCCCAGCAGCGCCGAGGCCGAGAAGCTTGCCTGCCAAAATCTCCTCGGGCGTCACCGAGGAGAGCAACACTTCGACGATCTTGCTCTCCTTGTCCGTCGAAACGGTCTGCACGAGATAGCCCGAAGCGCTCAGCAAGGCCGTGAGCAGGAGAATGCCGAGGAAGAGGGGAATGGTCGTGCGCACGAGGAGGTCGAGCGCCTCATCGAGATCGACCAATTCCTCGCCTTTGGGGCCGAGCCGGCTACGCACGAAGTAGGCCGGCGAGAGCACGCGCTGGTGCACCTCGCCGTCGAGGCGACCCTCGATGAGCGACTTCCGCAGGAGATCTCGAAGCAAAGGCTCGATCGAGGTCCCGCGCATGGTCAGGAGCGGGGTCTTCTCGGACTCTATCGCCATGACCTCGCCAGTCGTGAGGTAATCGTCTTCGATGACGTACACTGCACGAACCGCACCCGAGGCGAGATCCTGGCGGGCCGCGTCGCGGCTGGCGTACAGCCGTACCTCGTCGGCGTTTTCACGTGCCCTCCAGCGCAGCTCTCCGTCCTTTTCAACGAACGAAGAGCGATCGATGACCTCGGCTTCATCGACCAGGCCGAACTGTGAGCTCTCGGACGCGCGCTGCGACAGAAAATACGTTTGCACGCCGAGTACGGTCCCGGAAACCGCAGCCAAGAAGAGAGGCAAACCGAACGTTGCCAACAGGTACGACCAGCGTTTGACCACCGAGAGAAACTCGAAACGCGCCACGGCGGCAATCCGTTGGATTCGCATTCCTCAGCCGCCTCCGCCGACGAGATGGACGAAAATCTCGTCCATGCGAGCGATCAACGGTTCATAGCGGTCGACCGGAACGCCGTTTCGGACGAGCTCGTTCAGGTATCCAGCCGGAGTTGCACTCGAGGGCAGCTCGACGCGCCAACAGCCTGCCTTACGCTGGGTGGCACAGAGGCCCATTGCGACGAGGTCCATCGCGGTCCAGACCATGACCTCGTGCGGTGAGTACCGCTGACGTATCTCGTCGAGCCGGCCGTACACCAGCAGCTCGCCTCGATGAATGAGGGCGACGCGGTCACAGAGGGCCTCGACTTGATGCATCATGTGCGTCGACAAAACCGTGGTTTGACCGCCTTTCCGCCGCTCTTCGATGAGCTCGGTGACGAGGGCGACGTTGACCGGATCCAAGCCCGAGAACGGCTCGTCCAGAACGCAGAGCTCGGGATCGCTCATCAGGCAGGCCGCGATCTGAACCTTCTGCGTCATGCCTTTCGAAAGGCTTTCGACGCGCTGCTCCGCGACATGCCCGAGGCCAACGCGCTCGAGCCATCGCTCACCGGCGTCACGCGCTGCCGCGCGGCTCATCCCCTTGAGCTGCCCCAAGTAGGCGAGGAGCTCGCGCACTCTTGCGCGCCGGTACACGCCGCGCTCCTCGGGAAGGTAGGCCGTGCGATCGAGGGTCGGCGGGGTGGGCTTCGCGCCGAAGAGCGACACATCGCCCGCGTCTGCACGAAGAATGTCGAGCCCGATTCTGATCAGGGTCGTCTTTCCGGCGCCGTTTGGTCCGAGAAGGCCGAAGACCTCGCCCTCCTGCACTTCGAGCGACACCCCGTCGAGCGCCGTATGCTGCCCAAAACGCTTCGAGACGCCCTGGTAGGCGAGAACTCCCACCGATGAAGTGTATCGGTTGGAGGGCCCCGGGGGCCAATCCGCTGCAGGCCGAGGGGCGGGGACGGTTCGCCCGCAGCGCTAGGAAAACGCGACGGACAGGAGCTTCTGGGTCAGTGTGGAAATTCCGACGCTCCCGAGCTCGTCCAAGCGGAAAAGCCGTCGCGTCTCGGACGACTCCGCTTTCGCCGCCGTGGCTCGGAACACGTCGATCTGCATTCGACGGTGCGACAGTAGATGATCCAGCCGTCCAATCGACTCCCGGCCGAGGCTTGCAGAGATTCCTGCGTCCCGAAGCGCGCCCCGCGCGTCGTGCGCATCGAACCTGCTTCTCGGCGTCATGGGCAAGCCCCAGAGCCCCGCAAACAGGCTCTGCTCGCTTCGGAGGAGCCACACGCGCTGGTCCCGCCCTCGGCCCTGCGTTGCCACCACGGCAGCAAGCTTCACCTGGGTGGGCGATTTACGCGGACGCGGCACTGGAAGCGTGTCGACCTCGCCGTGCGCGCGCGCCAGACAGTCGTCGAGCAACGGGCAGGACTCGCATTTCGGCTGCTTGGGGGTGCAAACCGTCGCGCCGAGCTCCATCAAGGCTTGATTGAATGCACCCGGTCGGACGCCTGGAACCAAACGTGCCGCCTCCTCCCAAACGCGTTTGCTGGTCACCGAGGCGCCAACCGGCGTGTCGATTCGGAACAGCCGCGCGAGAACGCGCGTCACGTTTCCATCGACGATGGGCTCTTCCTTCTCGAAGGCAATGCTGCCGATCGCGCCAGCGGTGTACGGACCCACGCCGGGCAGAGCGCGCCGCGCTTCGGCGTCTTCGGGGACTTCACCGTCATACTGCGCGACGACTTCCCTGACGCCGGCGTGTAGCAGGCGGGCGCGTCGGTAATAGCCGAGGCCGCTCCAATGCGAGAGCACCGCATCTTCGTCCGCGTCCGCCAATGCTCTTGGATTGGGAAAGCTGGTCAAAAAACGCTCGTAGTATGGGATGACCGTGTCGACGCGGGTCTGTTGAAGCATGATCTCGGATACCCAAATCGCGTATGGGTCGCGCGTTCGGCGCCACGGAAGATCGCGCGCCGCCTCGTCGTACCAACCGAGCAGCTTCTTACGAATCGCCGCCATCAAGGCTCCTCGTCGACTAGGCGCTCTGGGTTCTCCAGCGTTTCGATCACATCGTATGCGAACTCTGCGCCGACATGCCCGTCGATGATGCGATGGTCGAGCGAAAGGGAAAGCAACATGACCTTCCCGACTGTGATTTTGCCGTCGCGAACCACGGGCTTGTCCTTGATTCGGTGCACGCCCAGGATGCCCAGCTCCGGATGATGAAGAATCGGAGTCGCAAGCAGGCCGCCACGCTTACCGAGGGAGGTCACCGTGAACGTGGAGCCCCGCAGATCCTCGGGTGCAATCGTTCCGTCCCTCGCTGACTGCGAGAGACGCTCGATTCGGGCTGCGAGCTCGAAGAGAGAGAGCCGGTCGACCTGGTGTACGACCGGCACCATCAGCCCCGACTCGGTCGCGGTTGCCACACCGATGTTGTAGTACTTCTTGTAGATCAGCTCGTGGCTGCGCTCGTCGACCGCGGCGTTGAGCACGGGATGGTTGGGCAAGGCATCGGCCACGGCCTTGACGATGAAGGGCAAGTACGTCAGCCGAATCCCTCGGCGATCCGCCTTGGGCGCAAGCCGCTCCCGCAGCTGCACCAGCGCCGACGCATCGCATTCCTCGACGAACGTAAAATGCGCAGCCGTCGTCTTGGAGCGGTGCATACGCTCGGCGATTGCGCGGCGAATCCCGACGATCGGTTGGCGCTCTTCGAACGCCGCCGGCGTTTGCTCCCCGGTCGCCGCTGCGCGAACTTCCACAGCGGTCACCCGCCCGTCCGTCCGGCTCGGGCTGATCTGCCCGAGGTCCACCCCAAGCTCTTGGGCCAGTCGGCGAACAGCAGGCGTCGCAAGTGGCTTCGCGACAGGGGCGCTGGCCGGGGGCGGACCCTGGAAAAGCGCCGCCCCCGGGACTTGATTTCGAATCTGCCCCACCGCCGCGGCCGGCGGCAGGGAAGAACGTCGCGCGGAATCCGGGTCCGAGTCCGGCTTGGACTCGAGCGTGAGGATCACCTGCCCAACTTGCGCGACGGCGCCCACTTCGAAGCAAATCCGCTCGACTCGCCCTTCGCATGGCGCGCCAATCGTCACAGTCGCCTTGTCGGTCATGACCTCGACCATCGGGTCGTCTTCGGCGACGCTGTCTCCCACGGCAACGAACCACTCGACGATCTCGCCTTCGGTCACCCCTTCGCCCACATCCGGGAGCTTGAAGTCCAGCCGTGCCATCGCTCAGTATCCCGCCGTTTCTAGGAGCGCCGGAACGATGCGGTGGGCGAGCGGGAGATACTCGCGCTCGTGTGTCAAAGGGAACGGCGTGTCCCAGCCGGTGACACGAACAGGAGGGGCCTCGAGGTATAGGAACGCATGCTCGACGATCAGCGCGACGAGCTCGCCGCCAAAGCCGCACGTTCGAGGCGCCTCGTGCACGATCACTACCCTGCCGGTCTTCTTGACACTCGAAACGATGGTTTCGAGGTCGAGCGGCCAGAGTGTCCTCAGGTCGATCACTTCGACGTCCACGCCCTGCTCGGCAACCTCTTCGGCGGCGGCGAACGCCTCGTAGAGCATGGCCCCCCAGGCTAGGCAGGTTATCTTCTCGCCAGGCCGAACGACCTTTGCCTCGCCGAGAGGCACTCGGTACGTCGTCTCCGGAACCTCCATTTTCACCGCGCGGTAGACGCGCTTCGGCTCGAAGAAGAGGACGGGATCGTCGTCCGCGATCGCGTCGAGCAGCAGCCCCTTCGCATCGTACGGATTGGATGGGCAGACGACCTTCAGCCCAGGCGTGTGAATGAACAAGGCTTCCGGCGACTGGGAATGATACTGGCCTCCTCGAATCCCACCGCCATACGGCGTGCGCACCACCATCGGCACGTGAAACTCGCCCGCCGTGCGATAGCGGTACTTCGCAGCTTCGCTGACGAGCTGATCGAAGCCCGGGAAGATGAAATCGGCAAACTGAATCTCGGACACCGGCCGAAGGCCGTGGAGCGCCATGCCGATAGCGGTCCCTAGAATTCCGGTCTCCGACAGGGGCGCGTCGAGCACGCGGTCCGGGCCGAACTCCTCCCTCAGCCCCTGGGTCACGCGAAAAACCCCACCGAGAGCCCCAATGTCTTCGCCCATGAGGAGAACATTTTCGTCCTCGCGAAGCGCGCCCCGAAGCGCGCTTTGGATCGCTTGAACGAGGTTCATCTCCGTCATGACTCGCCTTCCTCGGCGCCGGCTCGAGGCCCGCGAAGGGCTTGCGCTTGCTGCTCTCGAAGATGCCATGGCAGCTCGGCGTACACATCGGTGAACATCGCGCTGAGCTCGGAAGCCGGCTTCTCTTCCGCGTGCCGCACGCATTCCTTGACTTCTCGTTCACAGACCGCGCGCCAATCCGCGTCGAGCTCATCGCTCCAAACCTTGCAACGCTCGATGTGCTTTCGTAACCGGGGGAGCGGATCGTTGTTGCGCCAAGCCTCGACCTCTTCGTCGCTTCGGTACACCGTCGGGTCATCGGAGGTCGAATGTCCCCCGAGCCGATAGGTCAGGAGCTCGATGAACGTCGGCCCCCCGCCGTTCGCCGCACGCTGGACGCCCTCCCGGACGGCAGCTACGACGGCGAGCGCATCGTTGCCATCGACGCGCGCAGCCGGGATTCGATACGCAGCCGCCTTCTCCGCCAAGGTGCGGGTGGCCGTTTGACGTTCGACCGGCAGACTGATCGCGAAGCCATTGTTGCGACAAAGGAATAGAACCGGTGGTTGAAAGACGCCCGCAAAGTTCATCGCTGCATGGAAATCGTTCGAGCTCGTCGCACCGTCACCGAAGAAGACGCCGACGCATTCGTCGAGCTCACGCTTTTTGATCGCCATCGCCAGGCCCACGGCATGAGGAATCTGCGTTCCGATGGGCGCGCTCACCGCGAGGTAGCGTTTTGCCCGACTGAATGTGTGGTCCGGCATCTGTCGGCCGCGTACTGGGTCGCCGGCGTTCCCGTACATGTGGTCGACGTACTGCTGCAACGGGTAGCCTCTCCAGAGCAGGGCGCCGACCTCGCGATAGCAGGGGACGATCCAGTCCCGATCGCGCAGGGCTGCCGCAGCGCCGACGATTGCCGCCTCTTCTCCGAGCGAGCCAACGTGGAACGCGATGCGACCCTGCCGCTGTGTTCTTTCGAGCCGGTCATCGACGATTCGGGTGCGAACCATCGCTTTGTACAGTGCGACGACCTCATCGATGGACAGGCCCGGGTCGAGCTTTGGATCGAGGCTTCCGTCGTCCCGAATGACCTGCATCTCCCCCTCAGCCGAGCACGTCTAGCTTTCGTTTCTTACCGTAGCGATTCATCGCAGGCGCTGCTTTGCGCGGCGACTCTGAAGCCAGGGCTCCTTCGAGAAAGACTTCCGCCGCACGGTAGCTCGACCGAACGAGCGGCCCCGACGCGACGAAACGAAAGCCCATCTCGAGGCCGCGTTTTTCGTAGTCTTCGAATTCGGCTGGCTCGACGTAGCGTTGAACGGCGGCATGCCGTTTGGTCGGCCTCAGGTACTGGCCGATCGTGATCACGTCGACGTCGGCTTCGCGCAGAAGGTTCATGGCGTCCAGCACTTCGTCCCGCTCCTCGCCGAGGCCCACCATGAGGGAGGTCTTGACGATGGAGGCGCCGAGCTGCTTCGCGGTAACGAGCGCATCGACCGAACGCTCCCACGAACAGCGCACATCTCGAATGCTCCGCTGCAGCCGCGGTACGACTTCGACGTTGTGCGCGAAAACGTCCGGGCTTCCTTCCTGCACGACGACGCGAAGAGCGTCGTGCTCCCCTTGAAAATCCCCGACCAAGGTTTCGACGCGAAGCTCCGGGCTATGATGCCTGATGCGGTGGACGGTTTTGGCGACGTGCGCGGCACCACCGTCGGCGAGGTCGTCACGGTCGACCATGGTGAGCACCACGTAGGCCAGCCCCATTTCAGCGAGCGAGATCGCTGTGTTCTCCGGCTCGTTCGGATCGACGGAGCCTCCGGGCTTACCCGTCTGAACCGAGCAGAAGCGGCAGCCTCGGGTGCAGGTCTCCCCGAGGATCATGACGGTCGCGGTGCCCTGGCCCCAGCATTCGAAGATGTTCGGACAGCGGGCTTCCTCGCACACCGTGTGGAGCCCGCGCGAACGGAGCCGCGCCTTCAGGCCGTGAAACTGGTCCTGCTGCGGCCCGGCCGGGAGCCTCACACGAAGCCAATCAGGTTTGCGGGCGGGCAAGGTCATTCGGGGCTCCCATCGGTCCAACGATACGGTCTTAGGGGTCTACACCTGCCCTGTCAATCACGTGTAACATCACGAATTATCGAGCTTTCTCCGGCACGAAGCGACATTCCAATACCCCGGCCCCTCAGGCGCAATATTTTCGTCTTTGACCCTTTACCTGGGTCCGAGACGCCCCATAATCGAGCATCTGAGAGGCTCGGAGCCCGTTAGGAGCGACTCGATGGATGACGAAAGAAGGCCAAGGCGCGCCGGCCCCGTAGAACGCCCCGGTGCGTTGGGCGGCAAGCGAGATCTGAACCGGCGCAAGCGCGTCCAAGACCTCATCGACTCTGGTCTGTCGCTGTTTCTGCAGCGAGGGATCGAGGCGGTGACCATCGACGAGGTCGCTCGCGAAGCCGGCATGGCTAAGGGCAACTTTTACCGCTATTTCCGAGACAAAGCCGACTTGGTCGAGGCAGTGGTCGCGCCGATTGCGAGCACCACCGTCGAAGCCCTTCAGGACTGCGATGCGCGGCTTCGACAGGCAGGCGGTCGAGAGGATGCGGTCGAGGCCTATGGACAGCTGGGCAACCGTTTGGTCGGCGCGCTCGCCCTCTATCCAGACGCGATGTGCCTCTATCTTCAGGAGCGGCGAGCCCCGGCGACGATCGCGCGCCAGGCGATCTCGGATTTGGCAAACGAGCTCGACCACAGGGCGATGACGCTCAGCCAAATCGCTGCCGACAGAGGGTTCGTGACGATTTCCGACCCTCGCGTGAGCGCGCTTGCCGTTCTGGGCGCCGTCGAAGCGCTCGCCCTGGCCTCTGTTCGCAAGCAGATTCAGATGGACCCCATCGAAACCACGAAGGGGCTGATCTCGATCGTGCTCGAGGGGCTGCGCGCCTAGCCCCCCGGATGGGCTAAACAGCTGTCCAGCGCGAAACTACCGCTTCGGACGCTTCTTCTTCACAATTGAGCGGACATGGTGGGGAGTCTATTTCTGACTGCAGTCGCGCTCCTGTGGGTGGCACTGCCCGGCGTCGCAAATGCCGCGAGCGGACCGGCAAAGAACGGGGTCGCTGGCGAGCTCGGCACGGTGGTCTTGCTGGTCATCGTGATCGGCGTGGCCTACGTGCTTGCCCACAATGTGGTCGAGCGTTTGCAGCGTCGTTTCCTCGTCGTGAGCGGCGCCGAATACCTGCTGCTAGGATTCCTGCTCGGTCCGGCCTTCCCAGCGATTCACGCGTTCGACAACGTAACGGGACTGCTGCCGATCATCGCCCTTGCCGCCGGCTGGGTCGGCTTGCTTCGCGGAACCGACTTCGACTTCGCAAGTCTTCAGCGGCTCGACCCGGCGACGTGGCGCGTCGTCTTCCTGCATCACCTGCTGCCGGGTCTAGCGGTCGGATTCGGAGCGTATTACTTCTTCACGCTCGGCGACTGGGTACAGACCACGACTCGCAGCGCAGCGCTGAGCGCAGCGGCGCTGGCCTGCTTTGCGGCAGCAGATTCGACGGAGCCCTTCGACCTCCTCGCGAGGCGCTACGAAATCAGCGGACGCCTCGCTTCGCTGCTTCGAAACGGAACGCGCCTCGGGGACATCGCCGTCATTCTCGCATTTGGCTTGATTTTTTGCGTGTTCCACGAGAACGCGCCCGACGCGAAAGACTACTCGCCCGCACTGTGGGCCTGGGTCACGGTCTTGCTCGGCGCCGCGCTCGGTTTCCTGTTCTCGCTCTTCCTCGCGGGGGACGAATCGGACAACTCCCGCTTCCTAGCACTGGTTGGGATCATCGCGTTTGCGTCCGGGGGCGCGTATTTTCTCGAATTATCTCCTTTAGCCGTGAACCTTTCGATGGGCTTCGTGCTGGTGAATTTCGCCCGAGGTGGCCAGCTCTTGCACACGACGCTCGAATCGACCGAGCGCCCGATGACGATCGTGCTCCTCATCTTTGCAGGCGCGCTTTGGCTGCCGACACCGCTGGTGCCGACCTTGGTCGCGCTCGCTGCCTTTTTGGCCGCACGCACCGGGGCAAAGTGGATCGCGAGCCTCATCGCGGGCTGGGGAACCAGCCTGCGAAAGGACCTGTTCCGCGGCCTCTTGGCCCACGGTGACGTCACCCTGGCGATGGCTGTGTCGTTTCGCCTCGTCTATCACGGTGAGGCGGCAAACCTCGCCTACTCGGTGGTCCTGGGCTCGGTGATCGTCAACGACCTGATCGCGCCGCGGCTGCTCAGGGGCCTGCTCGCGGACGAGGGTGAAATCCAGCGCGAGCTCAAGCCCGCCGACTCTCAAACATCGATTGAAGTGGGGGCCAAATGAACATCGTCGTCATTGGTATGGGCGAAGTCGGTCGTCACTTGCTGAGCGTCCTCGACAAAGAAGGGCATGACATCATCGCCGTCGATTCGAGCGCAAAGGCGGTGCAATATGCCGAGGAGCACTACGACGTCGCATCGATCGTCGGCTACGGCGCGAGCGAAACCCTGCTCAAGATCGCCGGCGTGGGTCGCTCTGACCTGGTCGTGGCGGTGACCAACCACGATGAGATGAATCTCATCGCTGCGCTGGCTTCCAAGCAGCTTGGCGCAAAACACGTCGTTGCGCGGGTTCAAGGGACGGCCTGGTCCGAGTGGACCGATGGCATCCGCTACGGATTGCTGGGCGTCGACGTCGTGATCAATCCCCGTGTTCTCGTCGCGCAGGAGCTGAGCCGCATCGCGCGCTCGTACGGCGCCTCGGACGTCGTCGACCTCGCGCAGGATCGGGTCGAGCTCGTGCAGATCGACCTCGACGAATCTCGCGTACTGAACAAGCCGCTTTCCTCGCTCGAGCTACCGCCACACACCCTGGTGAGCGCCGTGGTCCGCGACGGCGAGCTGTTCGTCCCCGGTGGGGCCGACGTGTTGGTCAAAGGAGACCGCGTGTATTTGATCGGTCGACCGGAAGGCGTGCTTGCCGCCGAGCGTCTCTTCAGCAAGGAACGCGAAGCGCGTCGCGTCTGCATCGTCGGTGGGGGCGTGGTCGGCAAGGCGCTCGCACGCGAGCTGCTCCAGCAACAAGCCACGGTCTTGATGATCGAAAGCGATCTCGAGGTCGCCGAGGAGATAAGCGCGGAGTTTCAGGGCATCGAAGTGGTGCACGGCGACGGGACCGACGGCGCGCTCCTCGAGGAGCAGGAGGTCGGCACCTACGACCTGTTCGCAGCGGTCACCAAGCAAGACGAAATCAACCTGATGGCTGCACTCCTCGCTCAGCGCTCTGGGTGCAAACGAACCGCCACGATCGTGCAGCGCGCGGACTACGCATCGATTTACCGTCAACTCGGCATCGACATCGTCCTTTCGCCTCGCACCGTGGCCTCGGACCAGATCCTTCGCTTCTCGCGAGGCGGCGGCCTCCACAGCCTGACCGTGCTCGAGGACGGCCAGGCGGAAGTCGTGGAGCTGACGGCAAGCCCGAAGTGCCGCGCTGTGAACAAGCCTCTGCACCGCATGAATCTGCCGCGCGGCTCGCTCTTGGCCGCGATCGTGCACGGCGACGACGTGATCATTCCGCACGGCAAAGACGTCGTGCATCCCGGGGACCGCGTCATCCTGATGACTACCAAGGAATCACGGGCGACCGTAGAGCGGCTTTTTCGACCGAGGGGTGAGTGAGCACGCAATCGCGAGACTTTCGTGGCGTGATCCGGCCCGTCGGAGCCGTCGTGCTCGGCATAGGTGTGATGATCGCACTTTGCGCCGGCGTGGGGATGATCTGGGACCAGTTTGCGCCCGATCCGAGTCGACCACAGGGCGGCGCGGCAGAGCTTGCACTCTCCGCAATCATCGTCTCGGTCGTCGGCCTATCCGCCTTTCTCTACGGAAATCGGTTTGTCTCCGAGCGAATCTCGCGTCGCGAGGCCCTTCTTGCGGTGAGCTTGATTTGGGTTGCGGCGGGGGCATGCGGCGCCGTTCCATTCGTGCTCGGAGCGGGCATGTCCGTTGACGACGCTTTTTTCGAGTCGGTCAGCGGCCTGACCACTACGGGTGCAACGGTGATCACGGACATCGAAGGGCGCCTATCACGGCCTCTGCTGCTCTGGCGTTCCCTGATTCAATGGCTCGGGGGGATGGGTATCGTCGTCCTGTTCGTCGCCGTCTTTCCGAACCTCGGCGCCGGCGGCAAACATCTGTTTCGTGGAGAAGTACCAGGAACCACGGCAGAGGGCTTGAGGCCTCGCATTGCCGAGACCTCATTCGCCCTCTGGAAGCTCTACGGCGCGCTCACGATCATCGAGATCGCTCTTCTCAAGATTCTCGGCCTCGACTTGTTCGATGCGGTCTGCCACGCGTTCACGACGATGTCGACGGGAGGCTTTTCGACGCTGGACAGCTCGGTCGGCGGCTTCGACAGCGCGGCCGTCGAGTACGTGATTGCAAGCTTCATGCTCATAGGCACCGTGAACTACGGGCTCTACTACGGCCTCTTGCGGACAGGCAACTGGCGGTCGCTCGTGCGGAACATCGAGTTCCGATGGTACGTCGCGATCGTCTTCGCGGCAGTCATCGTTTTGACGATTCTAAACCTCAGCGTGCACGACGAGCTCCTGACCTCGTTTCGCTACTCCTTTTTCATGGTGGCAACGACGATCTCGTCGACCGGATACGGCACGGACGACTACAGCGTATACAGCTCGACTGCGCTGACCATCGTCATCCTCTTGATGTTCGTCGGGGGGTGCTCCGGCTCCACCGCAGGGGGCATCAAGATCGAGCGGGCCGTTTTGATGGGAAAGCAGGCGATCGCGCAAATCCAAAAGAGCTTTCGGCCAGCGACGGTCCAACTGGTCCGCATGGGGAGAGCCTCGATCAGCAACCAGGTCCTCTCCGATGTGGCTTCGTTCTTCTTGATTTACATGGGATGCATCGGATTCGGTCTGCTCTTCGTGACGCTCGTCGAGGGCGTTCCGGTGCCCACGGCTTTCGGGGCAATGTTGACTTGCCTGTCGAACATGGGCCCCGCACCATTTCACTTGGGGCCTGACAACTTCGCCGCGTACTCGGTGGGTAGCAAATTGTTTTTCGCGATGGCCATGCTGCTCGGACGGCTCGAGTTCTTCACCCTCTTCGCGCTAATCTTGCCAGGGTTCTGGAGGCGTTGATGACCGGGTCGTACAGCTTGCCTCCACCCGGAGAAGAGACCCACGCGCGACGGCAGATCACGGTGATCGTGCTGCTGCTGTTCGGAATGGTCGCGCTCTACCAATTCGAACAGTTCGCGGAGCATCCCTTCGACCCAAGCGGGATGCTCGCCTTCGGATTCGTGGTGCTCGCAAGCTACACGATCGGCGGCCTGGTCGGTCAGATTCGCTTGCCGCACATCACGGGCTACCTGATCGCAGGCCTGGTCTTCGGGCCATCGCTGGCCAAGGTGCTGAGCGGCTTGGGCCTACCGGCGCCGTTCGATCGAGGCATTCTCAATGACGAGGTGATCGAGCAGCTCAGTCTGTTCGACACCCTCGCCGTCGCGCTGATCGCGCTCACCGCAGGCGGCGAGCTCAAGTTGGAGGGTCTCAAGAAGGGGCTGCGTGCGATCAGCTCGATCCTCGCGGCGCAGGTCGTCTCGATCGGCGTGTTCGTGACGGCTTTCTTTTGGCTGATCTCCGGCGCGGTCCCCTACATCGGTTTTCCCGGGGTCGCCGGGCTGCCAATGGCGACGGCACTCGCCGTGGGTGCAATGGTGGCCTCGGTCGCCTTGGCGACCTCTCCCGCCGCGACGATAGCGGTCATCATGGAGTCGAGGGCCGCGGGCCCGATGACGCGGAACGTCTTATCGGCTGTCGTTTTGAAAGACGTGATTGTCGTGGTCGCGTTCGCCGTCGCGCAGGTCATCGTCGCGCAGCAAGTTGGCATGGGCGCCATTGAAGGTGGAATCGCGTCCTACCTTCTGCAGCACATCGTCGTCTCCATCCTATTTGGAGCGCTGGTCGTGGGCGGCTTGATGGCGCTCTACATCCGCTACGTCAATCAGGAGCTTCTGATCTTCGTCGTCGGCGTGGTGTACCTGGTTTCGTTCATTTCCGACCAGCTCGGCTGGGATCCGGTCCTGGTCTTTCTTGCCGCCGGCTTTGGCGTTTCGAACTTCTCGAAGACGGGCCACCGGCTCATTGAAACCGTCGAGCGGCTTTCGCTGCCCGTCTACGTGGTCTTCTTCACGCTCGCGGGCGCCAAGCTTCACTTGGACGAGCTGCGGCAGGTGGCATTGTTTGCAATCGCCCTAGTCGCCGTCCGTACGTTCGCGATCTATTCCGGGACGAAGGTCGGCGCCCGGATCGGCAAGGCGGATGAGGCTACCCGCGATTTCGGCTGGATGGGTTTCGTCTCCCAAGCTGGCGTTTCCATCCTGCTGGCCGCCATCATCGGCAGAGAGTTCGGCGAGCTCGGCCGCTCGCTCGAAACCTTGATCATCGGCGGCGTTGCGATCAACGAGCTCGTCGGGCCGGTGATGTTCAAGCTCGGACTGAGCCTGGCCGGCGAAACTCGGACGGGCCGTGCGTCGATGAGCCCGGCGAGACACCTGTCGGTAAAGCCGCCGTCGATGCGTCCCGACGGCGAGGATGGGGCCGCGAAGCAACTAGAGCCCTGGCCTGAGCACGTCGGCGCAAAGAACCTATGGGGCGAACCGCTGAACTTGAAGAGCGAGGAGCTCAATAGCCGCGTGCAGGATCTGGGCGGGGATCTCCAAAGCATCGTCCGCGAGGTTTCGACCGGACCCCTTCGAGATTTCCAGCTCGACGCCGGAAAGTATCTCCGAGACCTCCGACGCGAGTTCCTTCGCCATCACCGGCGCTTGACCGTTCAAGCACGGGCCGAAGACGGCGCTGAACGGGACGAGCTGGTGACGATGCTGCGCTCGGCCCAGTCGGATTTGGCTGCCCACTGGCGGGGTATCGTCCTTGGCCGATCGGTGACGCTCGCCAAGCTCACCTGGACGCCCGAAGCGGTGCTCGAGAACGTCGACGGCCTGGTCGACGAGCTTCCCCTGGTCGTCGTCGCTCCCTACGAAGACCTCAGCTACGAGACCAAGGAGGACGACTCCATCGCAAAGCGTCTACGCCGCGTTTTGCTTCGACTGCGACGAGGCTGGCGCAAGACCCTGGGGCAGAGCCAGCCGACTCGCGAAGTCCGGCTACGCGCTCTGGGACGGTTCCGTTTATCTTACGACGCGCCAGCTCGGCTCGAGGCTCTCGCGGCGCTTTTCGTCGAAGCCGATCGACATCTCGCAGCTCGCACGCGGAGTCTCTTCGACGGTGTCATCGCGGGATACGATGACATCGTAGAGATCTCGGCCGACCCCGAAGCCGATCTCGAAGGCCAGTTGGTTCGTCTTCGTCACGATGTCGAAGAGGAGCTGGCTCTGGCACTCGACGAAACGGTGCGAATAACCGGAGACGGAACCCACCGTGCCGCAACCGCCCTCGCGACCGGTTTCGTCGATTTGAAGGAAGACCTTCCGACGTTCGGAACGCTCGACCTGCGCACCGGTGAACGCCGTACGAGCCGGCGATTCGCAACACGGATGCGAGCCATGGAGACGCTCACCAAGGACGTATCCAATCTTCGGAAGGCAAGCTCGGCAGAATACTCCTCGCTGGCGATGGAGCTCGAGCTATTGGGGCTCGAAGCGCGCATCAAGGACAGCGTAACCGACTATGTGCTCAGGCTGACCAACACCGTGAAACGCCGGGCTACGTCTCAGGTCGAGCGCGTGAGCGATACCCTTCAGCAGGCGCTGACCCAGTTGAACGAGGAGCTCGAGAGCAACTACTCGGGAGAACAGCTGGCGACCGCTCTGCGAACGTCCACGGAGCCGACAAGCAAGGCCGCTGGCGAAGCCGCGCGTGTCACGACCGAGCTATACGAGGACTTGAGCGACGACAGGAAGATCGCCCCGCTGCTCGACGCGCTGGTCGAAGCCTGCCGCGGACTGACGCCGCGCTATCGTGTCACCGTCGGTCAACGACAAACCGGGGAGTGGCGCTTGCCCGCTGCACTTCCCGAGGTCGAAGTTCCTTTTCGGGAAGTCGTGCTCACGTACATCGACAGCCGCGTTGCACCCAAGCTGCTCGCCAGCCGACAAGAGCTAGCCGAGCGTATCCATCCATTGGCCAATGTGCTGCAAGAGCTCGAGCGCGTCGTGGCGTTCAACGTCGAGCTGGCGACCGCCGAGCTCGAAATCGTGCATGACGAGGCGATTCCGGAGGAGATGCACACGCTCCTTCGCGACATGGTCTACGGCCAACTAGAGCGCAATTTCAACTCGCTCGAAGAGATTCGCGCGGAAGCGACGGGCTGGCCGACGATGATCGAGCGCGAGATGCGCGACGCCGCACTCGGAACTCTGGAATCGCTCCGCGGGGAGCTCGCTGAAGGCTCTTTCAGCAAGTCACGACTCGAGGCCATGCGCCGCGCCGCGAGCGGGCTACGAATCGTGAGCAAGGCGGAGCGAATCCCCCGTAGGAAGCGGCTCAAGGCGCAGCTTCGGGGCGGGCTCCGCGCCCTGTTCGGGGAAGAGCGCCTCGAACGTTGGAGCGAGCGCCTCGGCTTGACTCGACCCATGCCGACCGAGGAGCTGTCGGCGGGAACCTTCTCCGCGCCCGAGGTGGGCACAGAACTGCCGCTGGTGTACAGGCGTCTTTTCGCCGCCGATACCATGGAGGCCGGAGACGTCTTGACCGGTCGCGATCAGGAGATTCGGCGAGCAGAAGCAATCCTGTCGAGCGAGGTCAAAGGGCGCCTGCGCTCGGTTGCGCTGGTCGGCGTCGACGGCGTCGGTAAGGCGGCGGTGTCGAGTGCGATCGTACGGAGCCGCCGTTGGAAGAACGTGAAGCGAGTGGTCTTCACCGCGCCGGTCGCGGTCGCAGATGTCGACGCGATTTTTCAAGATGCACCGGAAGGTCAGCTCGTGGTCGTGGACGGACTCCATTGGATGCTATCGATGGCGCCCGGGGGCTTCGACCCGCTTCGACGCTTCGTCAAAGGAATCATCGAGGAGGGCGGACGGCGGCGCTGGCTCGCGCACGGAGCCGTGCTCTTTTGGAACTTCGCCTCGACGGTGGCGCCCCTGCGAGACGCGTTTCCGGAGCTCATTCGGCTCGAGCCGCTCAGCGAGGAGGAGCTGCAGGCCGCCGTCATTGCCAGGCATCGCTTGAGCGGATTCGAGCATTCCTTCGACCGGGGCGACGGCTCGCCAATCGAGGGGCTGTTCGCTCGGAGCGCTACCCGAATTCGTCGGCCCTATGATCAATATTTTCACGAGCTGCACGAAGCGACGGGAGGCCTCGTTCGCGACGCGCTTCGGCTTTGGCTCGCCTCGATCCGCGAGATCCAGGATGACATCGTGCATGTCGGCCCGATTCCTGCTTCTTCGTACACGCGTGTGAGGCGCCTCCCGGACGATATCCTAGTCAACCTCTATCAGATCGCCCGTGAGGGATGGATGGATGCGGCCGGTCAGGCGAGGCTGTTCAGACTCGATGTGAATACCGCACAGGCGCAGCTCAGCAGGCTGGCGCATCTGGGTTTGCTCGACGAGAGAGAAGGTACATTCGTGATCGCGGTTCACCTTCGAGGGGTGCTCGGGCGCATATTCGCGGAGAGGGGCTGGGTCCTGTGATTTCGAAGCTCGAATACCTAGGCCTCTTTCTTCTGCTCGTTGGGCTGATCGCGGTGCCGAGCGCGGCGCAGCCTCTCAGGCGCGTGGGCGAAGCGCCCAGTCCGTCGGAGTCTCAAACTCATCCGCCGCAGGGCGACGAGCCCGAAGCCTCGAGCGATCCGGCATCGCGAGAGCCGCCTCCTTGGCTGCGGAGGCGCCCGTCGGACGAGGATGCGCGCGGGGAGGCGCTCCAAGCACAGGGCCGTGACTCCGTGCGAAGCTTGTTTCTGTGGCTGCTCGCTGTGGGCCTGCTGCTTCTCATCACGGAGCTGGCTCGCAGTTGGATCACCACGAACATCCCTCTACGGAGCGTCCTCGGAGCGCTCATCTTCGGTCTGCGTATCGCGGCCTTTTCTCTCCTCGTGGCGATCGTGTTCGAAGCGGTTCCAGCCGAGAAGAACTGGATCCTCTGGGCCCTCGCCGTACTTGCGCTCGTCGTAGGCTGGTCCGTTCGCGACCTGTTCGCAGACGTGGTGGCGGGCGTCGTGCTTGCAGCCGAACGCCGTGTGAAGAAGGGGATGTGGGTTTCGGGAGACGGCTTTCAAGGGACGGTGGAAGGCCGTTCACTACGAGCGACGTGGCTGCGGGACGGGCAGGGCCATCGCATTACCGTCCCCAATCGTGCGATGGTGGGCGCACCAATGGTCTACGACGTGGGCGCCGATGCCGAGCACGAGGTGGTCGTCCGGCTCGACGGCTACCGGGACGCCGGGAACGTACGCATGGCTCTGACCGATGCAATTCTCAGCTCGCCGTGGGTGCTTGCTGGCGCCACGCCCGTGGTTTTGCGAGATCCGGCAGATCCGATCGTCTGGCGCGTCCGAACGAAGCTGCTCGAGCCCCGCTTTTCGGTACACTTCGAAGGCGAGCTGCTCGAGCGCGTCGAGGACTTGCTCCGCTTCGAGCCGGCACCCATCAACGACGACAGCACCTCGCCTGAGCTCGAGCAGGCCGCGAAAGCCGACGACTGACCGCCACCCTTCAAGCGATCCAATCGCGTAACTCGCCGGTGACGACCCGCGGCGCCTGTTGGAGCTCTTCGATCGTTTTTGCGCCGCAGAGCAGCATGATCGAACGCAGCTCGCGCTCGATGCCCTGCAAGAACGAGCGGGCTCCATTCTCGCCGCCGTCGAGAAATGCGCGATAGACGGTGCGCGCGATGCCTGCGCAACTCGCGCCCAGGGCAATGGCGCGGGCGACGTCCATGCCGGTTCGGATGCCGCCTGTGGCGATGGTCGTCATTCCAGCCTCCACGCAGTATCGGACCGAGGCCGCGGTCGGGACGCCCCAATCCCAGAGCGCCTCACCGAGGGCCCGCCCTTCGGCGTCTGCGCGCAGGGTCTCGACGCCGACCCAGGAAGTGCCGCCGGCTCCGGAGGTATCCGCATGACGAATGCCAACCGCTCGCAGGCGGGCCGCGACCTCCCGGCTAACCCCATTGCCGGTTTCCTTCGCAATGACGGGAACGTCGAGCTCTGCCCAGAGCCGCTGGAAGGTTTCAACACCGCTGCTGAAGTCGCGATCGCCTTCGGGCTGAACGAGCTCCATGGCGGGGTTCATATGCACACATAGAGCGTCGGCACCGACCTCCGCCAGCATCTCGGCAATCGCCTCGGTCGAGAGATCGCGTGCCTGAACCACCCCGACGTTGCCAAAGAGCAGCACGTCGGGCGCGCGCTTGCGTACCTGGTAAGTCCAAGCCGTCTCCGGACGTTTTTGCATGGCCCGCTGACTTCCGAGTCCGAACGCATAGCCCTGCTCATCCGCGATGGACGCAAGGGCTTGGTTGATTTCGGCAGCGCGGGCATGACCCCCGGTCATTGCCGCGATCAGCAGCGGCGCACGGAGCTCCTTTCCGAGCAATCGAACCCTGGTATCGATCGAGTCGAAACTGTGCTCGGGAAGCGCCTGATGGACGAGACGAACGCATTCGAGAAGCGTCGTTCGCTCACGAAACGCGACCTCATCCGTTGCACACAGATCGAGATGATCCGCTTTTCTCTGCTCGATGTCTGCGCTCATCGCGTTGCTTGCTCGGCGGCGTCCTGCCGTGTACGTAGCTCGGAATAAGGACACCGACACCGTGGCGCAAGGGCAAATGGAACTCGAGGCTTGGATGGGGCGCATCCGCGCGCAGGTTGACACCATCCTGGAGGGCTTTTTCGAGACGAAGTGCGGGGAAGCGAGGCAGCTCTCTCCGAAGGCCATCGAGCTGGTTGCGGAGGTTCGCGACCTCACGATGCGCGGAGGAAAGCGGCTCCGTCCGATTGTGACCGCGGCCGCGTACAGAGCAGCGAGCAGCTCGGAGGACCTCAAACCCACGCTCGTCGTCTCGGCGGCGCTCGAATTGCTGCAGACCTATCTCCTCATTCACGACGACTGGATGGACGAGGACCGCGAAAGGCGTGGTGGGCCTGCTGTCCACTACGCTTTTCAGAAAAAACATGGAGAGGACCACCTAGGCGCAAGCCTCGGGATCCTCGCCGGCGATTTGGCGTCGACCTTTGGATGGGAGCTCCTGCTCGAGGGCCACTTTCCAGAGGGCCGGCAGGCCGAGGGCTTTTCGCTTTTCGTGAGAATGCAAAAGGAAGTGTTCGCGGGGCAGCAGCTCGACCTCATGACCGACGAGGACGTCGAGCGCATGCACGACCTGAAGACCGGCAGCTACACGACGCGCGGACCTGCAGAGCTCGGAGGCATCCTGGCCGATGCTGACGCGGCCGGGATGCGTGCGCTGCGCGAATGGTCGACGCCGCTCGGCGTTGCGTTTCAACTTCGCGATGACCTGCTCGGAACCTTCGGTAGCGCAGCTCAGACTGGAAAACCCGGTGATGACCTGCGGCACGGGAAGCACAACGCGGTCATCGCGGCGTTCCGTCGACTCGAGCCCAGCGAGGCAGAGCAGGCTCTGCTGCAAGGCGTCTGGGGGCGTGCCGACGCACGGGACGAAGAAATCGCAGCGGCGACGCAAGTGCTCACCGCGGCCAGGTCCGAGGTCGAAGCCAGGCTCCGCTTCCTGGCCGACGAGGCCCGAGCCGCCGTGGCGGCCGGTCCATTCGACGAACGAGGCAAACGAATACTCGAAGAGGTCACGCGGCAGCTCACCGATCGGGGGAGCTGATGGGCTTTGGCAGGGGCAAGGTCATTCTGCTCGGCGAGCACGCGGTCGTTCATGGCTGTCCAGCGATCGCCGTCGGGATCGAACGGGGCGTCACCGCCGAAGCGACGATGGCCGAGCGGAACACCCTGGACCTTTCCCCCTGGGGCCTGTCGCTCGAGCCGGACCCCTTGGGACGCGAGCCTCTGGAGCGGGCTTTTGCGGCCGCCCTCTCGCTCTACCCGGAGCGTCCCGCGCTGCAGGTGAGCGCCGACGTCGAGCTTCCTGCGGGCGCAGGGCTCGGTTGCTCCGCAGCGATCGGTGTGGCTGTGCTGGATGCGATCGATGAAGCGCTGGGCATCGAACGGTCCCGAGCCGAGCTCGCAGAAGCGGCGCTGGTCTGGGAGCGCGTTTTTCATGGAAATCCATCGGGAATCGACAACGCAATGTCGGCGATCGGCGGGGTCGCGCTCTATCGCAAAGGCGAGCCTCTGCAGCCGCTTCGCCCCAACAAACCGCTGCACTTGGCGATCGGCTACAGCGGCGAGTCGTCGAGCACCAAGGAGATGGTCGCGTCGGTGGCGCGGCAGCTCGCGGACGACCCGAGGCGGGTGAACGAGGCTTTCGAGGCGATCGAAGTGCTGGTGCGCAACGCGAGGCTCACAATCGAGGCCGGCGATCACATCTCGCTCGGTCAGCTGCTCGATTTGAACCACAGTATCCTCTGCTCCCTGATGCTCTGCACGAGCAGGCTCGATGAAATGTGCCGGACCGCTAGGTCGGCCGGGGCCTTGGGCGCGAAGATGACGGGTGCCGGAGGCGGTGGCTGCATGTTTGCGCTCGCGCCGAAGCACGACTTGGCGGTGCAGCTCTGCGAGGTGCTCGGACCCGAGGCGTTCGCGGCGGAGGTGAGTGGGTGAGCGAGCCTGTGTTGGAAGCAAGCGCCCGGGCCTGTGCGAACATCGCGTTAGCCAAATATTGGGGAAAGTCCGACGTGAAGCGCAACGTTCCTGCGGTGCCGAGCATTTCGTTGACGCTGGACCAGCTCGTGACCGAAACCAGGGTCCGCTTCGATCCGTCGCTTTCCGCCGACCTGCTGAGGCTCGACGGCAGGCGCGCGACCCAATCCGAGACCGATCGGGTAGTCAAGATGCTCGACCGCGTTCGCCGTGAAGCGCGGCTTCGTTTGAGGGCACAGGTCAGCAGCCACAATCACTTCCCGACGGCCGCCGGGCTCGCGTCCAGCGCGTCTGGATTTGCCGCCCTTGCGGCTGCCGCCTCCGCTGCCGCAGAAATTCGCTTCAACGCGCGCCGGCTCAGCGCCTTGGCGCGGGCATCGAGCGCATCGGCAGCCCGGTCGATCTATGGTGGCTTCGTCGAGCTGCCCGCGGGCAGCCGAGGCGATGCGCAGCTCGCAGCCAGGCCGGTCGCGCCGCAAGGGCACTGGAACCTTCGCTTGGTGGTCGCGCTCACCGATCCCGGAAAGAAGAAGGTCGGATCCACCGAAGGAATGGAGCGCTCTCGGAAGACTTCGCCCTACTACGAGGCCTGGCTGGATCAGGCGCCAAGATGGTCTCGCAGGATCAAACGCGCGATCAGGGAGCGCGACCTCGACGCGCTCGGCCCGGCGATGGAGCAGAGCACGCTTGCCTTTCACTGCTGCGCAATCACGTCCACGCCGCCCATCCTCTATTGGGCGCCTGCGACCCTGGCTGCGCTCGCGACGGTGCGCGGGCTTCGGGAACGCGGCGTTTCGGTCTGGGCAACGATGGACGCCGGGCCCCACGTAAAGGCCCTTTGCGGCGTCGGTGATGCGAGCCGGGTTCGCCAGGCGCTCGATCGAACGCAGGGGGTAACGAGGACCTGGGTCGCAAAGCCAGGGCCGGACGTCGAGGTGCATCGGTGACGCCCACGGGCGCCAGCGCCCCGGGCAAAGCGCTCCTTTGCGGCGAGTACGCGGTGCTCGAAGGCGCGCCCGCAGTCGTCGCCGCGGTCGATCGACGGGTCAGGGTGACTTGGAAGGACGAGCTGGTGGCGATGTCCCCAGAGGTGGAGGCGGCGCTTCGCTTGGCTGAGGCCGAGCTCGGACCGGTGCATCGATCGCTGAAGGTGGACGCGAACGAGCTTCATCGGGAACGCATCAAGCTCGGCCTGGGCTCATCCGCTGCAGCCGCCGCCGCGGCGGCCGGCGCCGTCTTCGCCTCCCATGGTCGGGACCTCAACGACCGAGAGACCTTGCAACGGTTGTTTGCCTGTGCCTTCGACGGCCATGCGTCCATCGCTCCACAGGGCAGCGGCGTTGATGTCGCCGCCTCGACCTTCGGGGGTTTCCTGCGCTTCGAGCGCGAGGGCGATCGCGTGGTGACGCGTACGCTAGCCGCCCCCGACGAGCTGCACATCCGCTTGATTTGGACCGGCCAGGCGGCACGGACGAGTGAGCTTCTGAGGAAGGTGAAGGAGCTTCAGCGCAACGACCCGGGTCGGTACGACGCATCGATGGAGCGCCTCGTCGACCTGAGTACACGTTTTGCTTCCGCCTTCGAGTTGGGGGACGCGCTGAGCGTCGTAGCGGAGGCCGCGGCCTACTGCGCGGGTATGGGTGCGCTCGGCGATGCGGCTGGGGCTCCGATCCTCGAAGACCGCCTCCGGCGTGCAGCCGAGCTTGCAGCCGAGTATTCTGGGAGCGCAAAGCCATGCGGCGCCGGCGGCGGCGACGTAGCGATCGCCTTCTTCGTGGAGCCGAAAGCCGCCAAGAGCTTTGAGCTGGCTTGCAAAGACGAAGGGTTGCATCCTATCCACGTCTCCTGGGGTGCAAGCGGCGTGCAGGCCTGTTGACGAGAGGAAGCTCCAGATGCTCATCAACCTTTATATCCTGTCACTGGTGCTCGGCGCCGTACTGCTCGGCGCTTCGCTCTTCCTCGGCGAGAAGCGCGTCGACGCCGACGAACAGACGCGGGCTCATGACGACACGACGCGCGCCAGTCAATTCGGACAGCTCGACGGAGTGGCAGGCGGCGACTACTTCGCGCGCACCGTACGGTCGCGCAGGTTCTGGACCTTCTTCGTCTCGTTCTTCGGTATGACCGGGCTCGTCCTCGACGGACTCGACCTGATGAGCCCGATGGTCGCGTTCTTCGTCGCGGTGGCGGTTGGTGCCGTTGCCGGCGCGGGCGCTTCGGCTGCGATGCGCATCGCTTCCAGCTGAGCTAGGACCTCAGCTCGCGTACAAGCGCGCCTTGTCCTCGAGCCTATCGATGACGACCGCGGAGAAGTTCTCCCCAGCGAGCCGCGACATTTGCTGGAGCAGCGTTGGACTCGTCACGTTCACCTCGATCAGCTTCCCGCCGATGACGTCGAGGCCCACGAAGAAGAGCCGATCGGCGACCAAGCGCGGCGCAATGGTTTCGATGATTTTTCGATCCGCGTCGCTGAGCTCGGCAGGTGCGGCCGAGCCACCGACGTGCACGTTGCTCCGGAGATCGCCCTTGCTGGGAACGCGCCCGACCACACCGAGAAGCTCGCCGTCTACGAGTAGAATGCGCTTGTCCCCTTCATCGTACACCTCGGGAATCAAGGCCTGCACAATCGCGTTTCGTGAGCCCAAGTGTGTCACCGATTCGATGAGTCCGTTGAGATTGCTGTCTCCATCACTCAAGAGGAACACGCCCTCTCCGCCGTGACCGTCGATCGGTTTAATCACGGCCTTGCCGCCGATCTCGCGGAGAAATCGAATTATCTCGTCTTTGTGGCTCGTCATGATCGTCGCAGGGACGATTTCCGGGAAGTGGTGTGCGTAGAGCTTCTCGTTTGCTTCGCGCAGGCCACGCGGATCGTTGACGACCAGGGTGTCACCTTCGAGGTGATCGAGGACCAGCGTGAGCCAGAGGTACGCATCGGTGAAAGGTGGATCTTTGCGAATGAAGACCGCGTCGACGTCCACGAGGTCGATGTCTTCAGGCTCCGCCAGGCGGATGGGCTCGTCGGGATCGATTCGCATCGTGGCTTGACGAACCCTAGCGACGACTCGCCGACCCCGCAGTCCGACGTCGCTCGCCAAGCAGTGATCGACGCGATGGCCGCGTGCCTGCGCCTCGAGCATCAGAGCAAAGCTGGTGTCTTCATCGACGATGACCGTCGACACGGGATCCATTACGAAGACGATATGCATGGGAGTCTGCGGTAGCATCTGCGCTGGTTTAGAGGCAAGGTGGGAGGGATGAAACGCTCGTTTTCGGTCCTGCTTTGCTGCGTTTCGGCGCTACTGATCACCGGCCTCACCGTAGGCCTCCCGCCCGAGCACGCTGCCGTATTCGAGCATGAAGCGGTCGCGGCCGACCACGTCGAAGCATCGAAGGCAGGCGCGGAGATCCTCGCCGCCGGCGGAAATGCCGCAGACGCCGCCGCCGCGACCATGCTCGCCCTCGGCGTGGTCAATCCTGCGAGCAGCGGCCTCGGCGGTGGGGGATTCGCCCTCTACTACCGCGCAAGCGACGCTTCGTTGACGTTCCTCGACTTCCGCGAGCGCGCGCCTCGTGCCGCAAGCCAGACGATGTTCGAGGTCGAAAGTGAACGAGCTGAAGGCCCCGCGAGCTCTCGGTCACAGCTTGGCGGGCTCGCAGCGGGGGTTCCCGGAGAGCCGGCCGGCATCGAGACGCTGGTTCGAAGATTTGGCAAGCTTCCGCTGCACGAGGTGATCGCTCCCGCCCTTCGCCTCGCCGAGCATGGCTTCGAGGTGAGCAAGGCGCTCAGCGCGATGGGAAGCGCGTTCGCCGTTCAACTGCGCAAGGACCCAGTGATGGCCGCATGGGATCTTGGACCAGGTGCGACCCTGCGGCGCCCGCGCCTGGCCCGTGTGCTCCGCGCCTTCGCCGAAAAGGGGGCGGCGGTGATCTATGGCGGGGTCATCGGCCAGGAGATCGCCGCTTCGGTTCAAGAGCAGGGAGGCATCATGACCCTGCAGGACTTGCGTGCGTACAGGGTGCGGACTCGGCGGCCGCTCGAGACGAACGCTTTTGGCTACCGCTGGGCCACGGCCCCCCCACCGAGCGCCGGAGGCTTCACCATGATTCAAAGCCTCTCGATTCTGGAACAGGCGGTCGGACCGAGCCCGAGCTACGGCGCCCCACTGCTCCATGCGATGGCGGAGTCCTGGAAGGGTCCGTTCCTCGACCGACAGCGATACTTTGGAGACCCCGACCAGGTGATCTTGCCGCTCGACAAGATGATGGACTCTTCTCGGATCGCGGCGCGCTCCGAGCTGGTCTCTGACGGCAAGGCTCACCCCAGCACGGACTACGACCTGCCGATCGAGTGGAGCCGGACCAAGGTCGCCACACCGGACAACGCCGGGACGTCTCACCTTTGTGTCGTCGACGCTGATGGAAACGTGGCCTCGGTGACAACCACGGTGAACCTGCCATTTGGAGCCCGCTTCACGGGTGGAGGCATCGTCATGAACGACGAGATGGATGACTTCGCCAGCGGCATCGGCAAGGCCAATGCCTTCGGCCTCGTAGGGGGGGCTCGAAACCTGCCGGGACCCTGGAAGCGCCCGGTATCGACGATGTCGCCGACCATCGTGCTCGATCGGGGCACGCCCGTCCTGTGCGTGGGCGCGTCGGGAGGAAGCCGCATCGTGACCGCGGCGCAGCAGGTGGCGATGAATGTCTTGCTGCACGGCATGAGCGCCGCGGACGCCGTGGCAGCGCCGCGCATTCACCATCAGGCGGTACCCGAAACGCTCCGCGTCGAAAAGGTAGCTCCCCTGGACCCTGCGCTTCGAGCCGAGCTCGAAGCTCTCGGTCACGTGGTCGAGCCGATTCACAACGTCGCGAACGTGCAGCTGATTCACCTCGAGCAGGTGGGCCAGCGTAGGCTCGAAGCCGCCAGCGATCCTCGCAAGGGCGGGCGCCCCGCGGGCCGCTAGCGCAATCCGGCCAGATAGTCGTTCACGAGCGCTGCGTTCTTGGCGTACTGCGCACGGGTCGTCGCCGCGAAATACGTTTCGATCAGGCGGCCCAAGCCCAGAACGTCAGCGCCGATTTCGAGAGTCACGAGGCGCTCGCACTGCTCCGGCGAGACGGCCACGATGCTCACCGTTCCCTGGACTCGAATCCGACCCGCGCTGGTCGAGGGGATGACGACGAACCGGTAGTTCCCGGTCAAGCGATCGAGCGTGCCCTCTTCGACGTAGCTGAAGCGTTCGCCCAAGACCCGCGCGACCGCGCGCGGCATCTGCTGCGCTGGGCAGACCTTGGCGCGACGGTAGCCGGTCTCCGCGTCCCATTCCTCGAGCTCGTATTCGAAGCCGAGACCCTCGTAGAGGTACTGATTGAACTCCTCACAGCGGAAGATTCGATCCCAGAATTCCTGCTCAGAGCAGTCCAGCAGTTGCCGAATCGCGACGTTTTTGGGCATGGTTATTCGGATATTCTGACGACGACGACTGTAATGTTGTCTTCGCCGCCGTTCTGATTGGCTTCAGAGATGAGTGTTTTCGCCGCGGTTTCGACGTCCGGGCCGGCGTTGCGAATGATTTCGCGGATGCGCTCGTCTCCCACCATTCCGTTGAGGCCGTCGGAGCACAGAAGGTACACATCCCCTGGCTTTACGTCGTCGACGGATACATCGACCGCGACCGCCTGCTGCATGCCGAGCGCGCGTGTGATGACATTGCTCGGCAGCCGTTCTTTTTGCGCGTCCGAGAGATTGGGCATGACCAGCAGATAGTCGTTCAAGAGGGAATGATCGCGCGTGAGCTGAGCGATCTCTTCTGCGCGAATACGGTACGCCCTGCTATCGCCGACATGGGCGACGTTGATCTTGCAGTCATCTCGATTGAACAGGACACCGACGATGGTCGTACCCATGCCCTGGACCGAGCGGTTGCGAATGGATGCGTTGAAGATTCGCTGATTCGCCAGCTTCACCGCCGAGACGAGGCGGCTCTGGTCCGGGGTCAATCGCGAGTCGCTCTCACTAGGCCATTGCACTCCCGCGCCATCGGCGTTGGCTGCATCGAAGTAGGCAGTCATTTCGGAGGTCGCCATGCGGCTCGCGATGTCACCTGCCCGGTGGCCGCCCATCCCGTCGGCGACCACGAACAGCCGATGCTCCGACAGAATGCAGTAGCTATCTTCGTTGTGCTCTCGCTGAAGTCCGACGTCAGAGAGCCCTGCAGCTGTGAAGTTCATCCGTGTTCTCAGGCCCGGCGAGAGGCTCCAACCAGGTATTGGCCTTCCACCCGATCCCAGGCAACCCAAATCGTTGACAACAGTCTATCGAACGGCAGGGGCGTGGCAAATCAAGGGTTAACGAAGGCAGGCAGCTCGGGCCAACCCGAGTCTGGGTCGTCCAGGTACGCGTAGCGGGCATAGTGCGTGCTCACGCGACGGACGTAGTTGCGTGTCTCGTTGAAAGGGATGCGCTCGACGAAACGATCGAGCTCCATCTTTCGGCTTTCCTTGAGCCAGCGTTTCACGCGACTCTTTCCTGCATTGTACGCTGCGATGCTCAGTGGATAGACCTGACCGAATTCCGTCGCCAGCGCCGCCATCTCTTCGAGCCCGAGCTCGATGTTCTTTTCCGGAACGCGAAGCATCGGGCGCGTGACGGCCTTTCCGGTCAACTTGCTCGCCAGCTCCGGCATGATCTGCATGAGCCCAACCGCACCGGCTCTGCTGACCACCTCTGGGCGGAACCCGCTTTCTTGTCGCATCGTTGCGTAGATCAGCGCACGGGGCAGCTCCCCGCGATGCTCGTCGACGACGGACCGCCAGGGCATCGGGTAGGCGGCGTCCCACCACCATCGGTGCTGGGACGGGTCGCTTTGGAGGTAGACCATGCGCCGACGCGCAGCCAGAAGCGCTTCTCGATAGGCGCCCGCATCGCGATACAGCGCGGTCAAGAGCGGGATGTGCCGTGACGTGGGCTGGCCGGCAACGAGCTCGTTCGCGTGCGCCTTTAGCCAAGCGATGCCGTCGAGGTCGAGGCCGAGGCTGCGATAGACCTCGAAGGTCCCGGGCAGCGGCAGCCTCTCGTTCGGCACGTCTACCGAGCTCGGTGCGATGGCGTCTTCGAAGGGATTCGGCGGCTCGATCTGCAGCCTTTTCAGGCGCGAAGCGGCCAGGACAGCGTACCAATGCAAGGGCTCGACCGCGATTGCCTTGCGGTAGGCGTCGACCGCCTTGGGGCCGCGACGATAGGCTCGGCCGAGCCAATAGTAGCCCCGCGCTTCATCCATCGCGCCGGTTGCGAGCAGCGTGTACCGGCTCAGAAATCGAGCGGCCCGCGCGTATCGTCGCATCTCGAAGGCGCGAAAGCCGAGCTCCCAAAGCGCGGCGCGACGCCATCGGCCGCGGACTTGCGCGCTGCCCCGCACCAGGCGCTCCATCTGCTTCTCGCCGTTCGGGCGGCCGAGCCGAATTTCGAGCCAAGCCGCGAGGAAGCGAGCCTCGGCGGCCCGCTTGTGCCGAGGGAAGCTCCTGGCGAAGCGTCGGTAGGCGCGAATCGCCCTGGCATCCTGATCCGCACGCGAGAGGGCTCGCGCCGAATGGAAGGCGTCTTCGATCGCCTGCTCGCCGCCGAGTAAGGCCGAGCGATGCAGCGTGCGCGCAGCGTCGAGGTACCGGTTGCGGCTTCGGAAGAGCGCCATCCCGTACACGTGATGCCATCGCGCGCTGAGCTCCGAGTCCGGTTCGAGCTCGATCGCTTCGAGCTCATTGACCGCAGCGCTGAAGCGGAGCGCGGCGACCATGGCCTCGGCGCGCTCGATTCGATCGGCTGCGCTTGGGGCGGCGCGCTGTTCCAGCTTGAGCGCGGCAGCTCGCTGCCCCGGCTGAACGGCGGCAATCCAGGCCGCGAGCGCCGCGTCACGGGCATCATCGGGGCGCTGGAGCTCGACGTAGACATCGGACAAGATGGCGAGCAGAGCGACTCGGTTGGCGACGCCGCGCTTGGACCGAGTCAGGCTACGTAGCTCTTTGGCGGCCGTCTCGAGCTCTCCGAGCTGTACGGCGCAGGTCGCCGCGATCGCGCGATTCCGGCGACTGATCGCGACGCTAGCGGCGCTGGCTCGTAGAAGCAGCGGTCGAGCTTCGGTGCAATTTCCGCACTCTGCGGCGGCGGTCGCCCATCGGCGCACCGAATCATCCCGAAGCGACTCGGGGAGGGTCGACGGGGTTCGCGCCAGAGTAGCCATCGCCTCGCATGAGCGGCCGACCGCCAAGAGTAGCCGTCCCTCGAGGTAGCGTACGGCGTCCTCGTCTCGTTGGCGTTCGGGGAGGAGGGCCAGCTCTCGAAGCGCCCCACGCTCGTCGCCGGTGCGGACCAAGGACGCAAGACGCTCGAGCCCATCTGCGGCCAGCGCCCCAGCGCCGAGCAGCCATAGGCACCCCACTCCCAGCCAAAAACGTCCCAATCCGCGGGGAATCTAACACTCATTCGCGCAGACGCAGAGCGATTGGCGATCGCCCGGCGGGTCCCGTATGCTCCGCCGCTGACGATGCAACGCGCGATCACCTCATTGCTTGCCGTTCTGGCACTGACCGCCTGCAATAACCACATCGGAGACTCCTGCGGGAGCTCGGTCGACTGCTCGCCGACCGGCGAGCTTCAGTGCGATCGGTCCCAGCCCGGCGGCTATTGCACGGTCTTTGCCTGTGACGCGGACACCTGTCCGGAAGGGGCCTGCGTGGAGTGGCGATTCGTCCCGAGCCGCACCGCGGAGACCTGGTGCATGAAAACCTGCGACCCCAGCACGAGCTGCAACCGCGGCGAGTACAGCTGCGTGTTCCCCGAAAACATCACGCAAAGCGGCGGCTTTAGCCCAACTGCGCTCCCGGTGGAGGAGCGGGTTGCGCGCATCATCGACCTCAACCGCTTCAGGGCCGAAGCGCAGATCTGCGTAGCTCTGACCGAGAACGCCCCAGCCTCGGCGTCCGAGGCCGACGCGGGCATGTAGCCCCCTCGACAGGAAACCGACGCAAACGAGGATTGGGCGTACTATGGTCCGGATGATGTCTCCGGGCCTCTTTCGGTACGTCGCGGGTCGCCTTCTGCGTGCGCTTCTGACCATCGTGGGCCTCGTGACGATCGTCTTCTTACTGGTGCGTTTGATTCCGGGTGATCCGGTCGAGGCGATCCTCGGAGACCAGGCCGGCCCAGAGGAGAAGGCCGAGCTTCGCCGGGCCCTCGAGCTCGACCGGCCCGTTGGAGAGCAGTATCTGTCCTTCCTCGGAAACATGGCCGACGGCAGCATGGGCACCTCTTTTCGACAACCCGATCGCTCGGTCTGGTCGTTGATGGGCGCCGTCTTGCCGTACACCATCGTGCTCGCGATCTCCGCCTTGCTGGTGGCCTGGTTCGTCGCGATCCCCCTTGGGACGGTGGCGGCGGCCCAAGCTGGCAAAGGCTGGGACAAGGTCGCTTCGACGCTCGCCGTTGCAGGCCTGGCGATCCCGAACATCTGGCTGGGTCCTCTTCTGATCCTCGCGTTTGGCGTCAAGCTGCGCTGGCTTCCCTTGCCTGGAGACGACCTCGCCGGCCCTGAAGCGTTGATCCTGCCTGCGGTCACGATTGGAACGGCGCTTGCCGCAGTGCTCACTCGCCAGACACGCGCGGCCATGATCGAGGTCCTCGCCCAACAATACATCACCGCCGCGCGGGCCAGGGGTGTCCCTTCGCTGGCCTTGCTGCTGCGCCACGCGCTTCGAAACGCGCTGCTTCCGGTCATGACCATTGGCGCGGCGCAGCTCGGCGCGCTCCTCTCCGGTACGGTCGTCACCGAAAAGATATTCGAGCGACCCGGGCTGGGGACGCTCTTTCTCGACGCGTTCTTCGCGCGCGACATTCCCGTCGTGCAGGGCTGCGTCCTCGTCATTGCGGTGATCTACGTCGGGGTGAACCTCTTCGTCGATCTCGCCTATGGGCTGGTCGACCCGAGGGTGAGGTTGTCATGAGCAAGGTACGGGCACGCCTTGCAAAGACGCCGATCGGCTTGGCGATCGTAATCGGCTTTTTCGTCCTGGGGCTGATTGGTCCCTGGGTCGCACCCTATGACCCGCTCGCGATCGATCTCCTGCACGAGTACGAGCCTCCGTCCGGGCTGCATCTACTGGGCACCGGCGACAACGGCATCGACATCTTGAGTGCATTGCTCCACGGCACGCGGCTCGCTGCGATCGTGGGTGTGGTCGTCGTCGGGGTGTCGGTCCTGATCGGCACCTTGCTGGGAACCTGGGCCGGATACGCGGGACGACTGACCGATCACGCGATCACCGGGATCGCAGACCTCGTGCAGGCATTCCCTGCGATCGTGCTCAACATCGCTGTGCTTGCACTGGTCGCGCGTCCCGGCCTGACCCACCTGATCGTGGCGCTCGCAGTCAACGGCTGGGTGCTCTACGCCCGACTGGCGCGTGCCGAGACCCTGACGCTCAGAGAGCGCGAGTTCGTCGAAGCAGCGCGCGCGCTCGGCATTCCGACTCACGAAGTCCTGCTTCGCCATGTGATTCCAAACCTGCTCGGTCCGCTCGTCATTCAGGCGACGACCGGCCTGGGCGTGGTGATCTTGGCCGAATCGACGCTCTCGTTTCTCGGCCTAGGGCCTGGGAAAGCCGTTTCCTGGGGCGCACTGCTCGACCAGGGGACGAGCGTGCTGCTGCGCTTTCCCCACGTCGCACTGTTCTCGGGCGGTGCGATCGCGCTGAGCGTGCTGGGCTTCAATCTGACCGGCGACTGGCTGCGAGACCGGCTCGACCCGCGGTTCCGATAGCGATGCCCGAGCTGCCCGACGTCGAGCTCTACCTTCACGCGCTGCGGCCGCGCCTGGTCGACAAGACTCTGAAGGACGTGCGGATCGCATCCCCGTTCGTGCTGCGGACGGTAGAGCCGTCGCTCGAGCAGGTGAAAGGGAAACGCGTGCTCGACCTGCAGCGGCTCGGTAAACGCGTCGTCCTCGGCCTCGAGGATGAGCTCTACATCGTCATTCACCTGATGATCGCGGGCCGTTTTCGATGGAGAAAGCCGGGGTGCAAGATCCCCAGTCGGCTCGGGCTCGCCGCCTTCGACTTCGAAGCCGGCACGCTCCTACTGACGGAGGCGAGCAAGAAGAAGCGCGCCGCTCTGCACCTGTGCCGAGGCAAAGATACTCTGCGCGAGCACGACCCCGGCGGGATCGAACCGCTCGAGGTCGACCTAGCGCGTTTCAGCGCAGCGCTGAGAGAGCGAAATCACACGGTGAAGCGCGCTTTGACCGACCCACGCATTCTGAGTGGAATCGGAAACGCGTACTCGGACGAAATTCTGCACCGCGCCGAGCTCTCGCCTCTGATTTGGACGACACGAATGAACGACGAGCAGCTCGAACGCCTGCACGCAGCCACGCGCGAGGTGCTCTCGGAATGGCTGGGGCGTCTCATCGAGCAACACGGCGAAGCGTTTCCCGAAAAGGTGACCGCGTTCCGCCCAGAGATGGCCGCACACGGCAAGTACGGCGAACCCTGTCCGACCTGCGGCGACCCAATTCAGCGAATCGTCTTTGCGCAGCGCGAGACCAACTACTGTGCGACATGTCAGACCGGCGGGAAGCTGCTGGCTGACCGCGCGCTTTCGAAGCTTCTCAAAGGAGACTGGCCGCGCTCGTTGGAGGAGTTGGAAGCGCTGCGCCGTGGCTAGTTCCTTCGTTCGGCGCGCCTATCCCACTAGAAATGTGCACGCGCCCTTTTTGACGCTAGGTTGCGGCTGAAACATGCGCTTTTCCGTTCGCCGAGAGGATCGCCGAAACCTAGCCGTTGGCTTCATTGGCTTGCTGTCGATCATGGCTGCGCACTCGGTCATGGAGACGGCTCGGGATACGCTCTTCTTGACGAACTTGCCGGCGGACCATCTGCCCCGCGCTTACCTCGCCATTGCCGTGCTGGCGATCCTGGAGCTGAAAATCCACGAGCAGGTGCTGCGCCACGTGCGGGATCGAAGGCTGCTCTTGTCGGCCTCGCTCGCATTTGGCTCGATCGTAACGCTTGGCTTTTGGGCGCTCCTGGAAGAGCTGGGTCCCTTTGCGCCCTTCGGCTTTTACGTCTGGACCGGATTGCTGATCACCGTAGTCCTGATCGAGTTCTGGCTCTTGCTCGACGACGCGGTGACCGTCACGCAGGCAAAACGAATCTTTCCTGCGATTGCCGCAGGCGGTGTAATTGGCGCGACGCTCGGATCCCTTCTTTCGGAGGGCGTGCTCCGCCTCGCCCCGCCGATCGCGCTCGTCTTCACCGCCGCGATGGTCTTGGCGCTCGCCGCGTCCACACCGTTTTTGTGGCGAAATTCGAGCGGTTCCGTGGCAGCGCCGGCGAGGGCCGAGCCTCCTCCTTCACTTCGCTGGCTTCTTCGCGATAGCTACCTCACGCGGGTTCTGACGTTTGTCTTGATGGGGACCATTGCGCTCACGATCGTCGACTTCATCTTCAAGAGCACGGTAGCCTCTCAACTCGCTCCGGATCGTCTCGGAGCTTTTTTCGCTCGCTTCTATCTCGGTTTGAACAGCGTGGCCTTGCTCGTTCAGCTCATCGGTGCGGGCTGGCTCCTGCGTGCCTTCGGGGCCCATCGCAGCTCCGCGCTGCTGCCCGTGTTGATTTTCGGCGGCTCGCTGGGTCTGGCAGTCGGGCCGATCCTCCCGTTTGCGGTCGCCGTCAAAGCCGTGGACGGAAGCCTACGCCACACGCTCTACCGAAGCGCGGTCGAAGTGCTCTACCTGCCCCTCGACAGCAGGCGGCGGGAGCGGGCTAAGGGGCTCATCGAGGTGTTTGGACATCGTGTCGGCCAAGCGATGGCGTCGTTGCTGATCATCGGGGCCGTGGGCGTTGGTTTAACGACGCAGCAACTCGCTCTTTCGCTGTTGCTTCTCGTCCTCGGCTGGCTTTTGGCGATCATGTCGACCCGTGGTCAGTACGTCGATCAGTTTCGCGCTCGCCTTCGGCATGGCGTCATCGATACGCGGCTCGAGCTCGAAGAGCTGGATCGACATTCGCTGGACGTTCTGCTCAGCGCTTTGAACAGCGATCAGGACGCCGAAGTGCTCGCAGCTATCGACATCTTCGATCGGCATGGGCGAACCGACGCGATGCCAGTGCTACTCCTCTATCACCCCTCGGTCGAAGTGCGGAGCCGAGCGCTCGAAGCGTTCGCTGAGGCCTCCGATCGTCGCTTCATTCCGGTCGCGCGACGCATGCTCTCAGATGAGGAACCGGACATTCGGGCAGCAGCGCTGCGTGCGCTGACGGCGGCCGATCCCGATCGAAAGCTCCTCGAAGAAAAGCTCGACCTCGAAGCCTCGATCGTTCGAGCCACAGCCCTGGTGGGGCTGCTCGGCTTGAACGATGGTGCGGGAAACGGCAGCGGCGTGTCCGCGGCGAAGTTGGACGAATGGATCGGCGTCGGAAGCCCCCAGACTCAGTCATCGTTGGCCCGTGCGATTCGACGCGAGGGAGGTTCCGTTTTCCATGAGACCCTCATCAAGCTCATTGCGAGTGACGACGATTCGGTGAGGATCGAGACCCTCCGTGCCATGGAGGGAAGCCCCGACCCGAGGTACCTGCCGCACCTCTTGCCCCTCTTGGGGAGCTCGGATCTGCGTGCATATGCCCGTCAGGCGGTGCTCGCGATCGGCTCGGAGGCTTTGGTGGCGCTACGAGAGGCACTCGCGGACCCATCGACTCCGAGAAAGGTACGCCGTCGAATCCCGCACACGATCATTCTTTTCGATCCACAGGAGGCTGCTGACATTTTGCTTCGGCAGTTGGCGATGGAGCGCGAAGGCGGCCTGCGTTTGAGAATACTTCGCGCTCTCGGCCGCCTGCAAGCAAGCCATCCGTCGACGGTACTCGACGACGAGCTCTTGGAAGAACAGCTGCGCGCCAGCCTGGTGCGGGTCGTTCAGCTTCTTCAATGGCGCTCGACGATCGAAGGCGAAGGCATCGCAGAAGCAACGGACGCCGAGCTTCTCCGCGTCGCCCTCGAGGACAAGGAACGAGCGACGCTCGAGCGCGCGTTCTCGCTGATGGGCCTGAGGCATCCCAAAGAGAACTTCGCCTTGGTCTGGCGAGGGGTGACGAGCGAGAACCAGAGGCTACAGGCGGCGAGCCACGAGGTGCTGGAGGCGACGTTGCCGAGTGCCTTCCGTGAAGCAGTGCTCGTGATCGTCGACGATGGAGAGACGATTGCGCGGCGGGCCCGGCTCGCGGCGGCGGCGCTCGGGGCAAGCATCCCTGCCATGTCGCATGAAGAAGCGGTCGCAGAGATGATGCAGGATCCGAGCGAGATCATCCGAGGGATTGCAACCCATCACGCCGCAGAGCTCGGCGATCGCATCGCTTCGGGCGCAGCGCAGGAGGCGCAGACCCGTGCCTGAAGATGAGCTCCAAGAGCGGCAAATGGACCGTTTTCAGCGCTTTTTGTTCCTCCGAACGATGCCAGCGCTTGCAGAAGTCCCCGCAGAGGTCGCACAGGTCGTCGCGGCCAACACCCATGAGCGTTTCTTCGCGAAGGGCGAGCACCTCTACCAAGCAGGCGTCCCCGCAATGGAGATTCAGTATGTAGTGAGCGGCGAGTGTGAAATCGTCCGCAATGGGAGGGCGGTGCGCCGCTTGGGCGCGCGTAGCGTGGTCGGTGGAGTGAGCGCACTTGCAGGCGATGAGCTCGGGTACGATTGCGTGGCGCTCGAGGACATGGTGACGCTCGCCATTGCGGTGGAAGACTCGCAGGAGATCTTCGAGGATCATTTCGTCTTGTTGAAGCGCGTGCTTCGAGGAACGAGTCGTGAGGTGCTCGAGGCACGACGCAAGCTGGGTAAGGCGGCGGGCTTTGGGCCCGTTGCTGAGCCATTTGCTTTTCCGGACCGGCCTTTTGATCTGGTCGAGCGAATGGCGTTTCTGCGAAAGACGTTTTCGTTCGGCGACAGCGAAATCGATGCAATCGCCGACCTCGCCCGTGACGTGCAAGAGGTTCACCTTCCCAAAGGCGAAGTTCTCTGGAACGTCGGCGATCGAAGCAATTATTTTCTGCTTCCGCTCCGCGGCATCGTGGACTGCCGCGCGACAGATCCAGATCAGCAGTTCCAGCTGGGTCCGGGCGACTCCGTGGGCGCGATCGACGCGATGGCCGACGAGCGCCGCTGGTTTCGAGCCGAAGTTGCCGAAGACCTGGTCGCCTTCCGCATCGATTTGGAGCTCCTGCTCGAAGTCTTGGAGGACCACTTCGCCATGGCCATGTCCTTCCTCCGAGGTCTCGCCACCGGCATCCTCCACCTCTACGACCAGGGGCACTCTCTACCTCCGTAAGCACTCGAGCAAACAGCGCCTCGCAGCCAAGGACCGCGGCACTGGGTTGCGCTCTTTCTCTTTATTTTTAGATAGTTGGAAGAGCAGAGCGTGTCTCTCTTGCCACTGTTATTTTGTTCAGTATACTGGGTGGTCCCATGGCTTTTGGGACTGTCATCGATTTCGAGGCGCGTCACGTTCGTGCCAAAGCTTTGCCGCTCTCGGAGGTCTTGCCCCGGGGGCGATTGGTCGAGATTTCCGGGCGGCATTCCTGTGCGCGAACGACCACAGCTGTATCCTGCGTGATCCAAGCGCAGGCGCGTGCCGAATTGGTCGCCTGGGTACAGCCCAAAGACGGCGCTTTGTTTCCTCCCGATCTCGCCGCAGCGGGTGTTGACCTCGATTCGTTGATCGTAGTTCACGTGCCGCATCATGCAGGTTCGTTTGCATTGGTTCGCGCTGCCGAGTGGCTCGCGCGCTCCGGCGCATTTGGCTTGACGGTCATCGACCTCAGCGATGCTCTCCTCCCGGGGTCTTCCGTCAACTGGCAGGGCCGTCTTCAAGGCCTTTTGCGTCAGTACGACGGACGCATTCTCTTGCTCACCTCGAACGCCTGTGAAGAACCTTCTTCCGGTCCTTTGGTGGGCTTACGCATCGAACCTCGGCGCGGTCCTCTTCACGCCGATCGTTTCGAAGTTCGTACACGTATTCTCAAAGACAAAGTCGGAATCGCCGCCGAGCTTTCGTCTGTCAACCCAGTCGCTCCATCCGGTCTGCGAGGCACGACATGAAGCGAGTGAGTTGTGTCGTATTGCCGATGCTGCCTCTGCAGATTCTATTGCGCGAAAGGCCAAACTGGAGCGCTGCGCCTGTTGCCGTCGTCGATGACGAAGGCCCGAGCGGCCGCATCACCCACCTCAACGTGCTTGCAAAAAAGAGCCGGCTTCGCATCGGCATGCGTCAAACCGTCGCGCGCGATCTCGTTCCGAATTTGCGCACTGCCATCGTCTTGCCCGAACGAGTCTCGGAAGTCAGCCGCGAGCTGATCGAAGCACTTCAGACTTTCTCGCCCCGAGTCGAAGCGCTCGATCAAGACGGTGCGTTTCAGCTCGATCCAGAAGGACTCCGTCGGCTTTATGGAGGCTATCACAACTGGGCAAGCTCCATTCATCGATATTTGCGAGCCCGGCACTGGCGAAACTCGGTGACCGTAGGCTTTCATCGCCAGCGGGCGCTGGCGGTTGCAATGATGCAGGCCGGGGTCTGCGTCTCGAAGAGTGCCGATGAAGAGCGCGAACGTTCGAACAAAACCGAGCTGCGTGAATTCAATCTGCCCGGAGAGCTCTGCGAAAGCCTTGGCGCACTGGGCATCGAAACGCTCGGCGATTTTCTCTCCGTGCCTGCCGGAGAGCTGCTGAGCCGTTTCGGCACACGAGCAAGCGCTTTTCACGACTCGTTTGCGGACGACATGCAGCTGCCAATCCAGCCACAGATCTTCGATGATCCAGCTCGCATTTCTTTTCAAGTCGATCCACCCGACGAAGATCAAACCCGTCTCCTGTTTGCAATCAAGGGTGCTTTGCACTCCTTGCTGCATCAGGTGAGCGCACGAGGAGAATCCATCCAAGCTCTCGAGCTTTCACTTCATTTGGAACGTGCGCCCCTGCATCAAGAGCAAATCGAGCCTGCCTCGCCAACCTTGGATTTGATGTTGCTGCTCGAGCTCATTCGTCTTCGTCTAGGAGAGCAACGCTTGCAAGGCGCCGTCGAAGAAGTAGAAGTCTTTGCAAGGACGGTGCGTACGGAGTCGGAGCAAGTTGCGCTCCCCGGCCATCAGCCCCGCCGCGACATGCGGGCCGCACATCGAGCGCTCGACCGGGTTCGTGCAACATACGGCGAACAGTCGGTGACCAAGGCACGCCTTCGCGAAGCGCACCTGCCGGAGGCCTCCTTTCTCTGGGAGCCAATTCAGCATGCACGGCTTGGCAATCAATCGGGGGCAATGCCCGTTTCATCCATGGTTAGAAGGGTTTACGCGCGTCCCAAGCCGCTTCCTCCACGTGTGCCAAAAGAGCCCCAGGCCGGCCCTTCGCTCGCAAAAGACCATGCCATCGAGCACATGTATGGGCCGTACCGTGTGAGCGGTGGCTGGTGGAAGCGCCTCGTCGAACGCGACTACTACTACGCCGAAACCGATCACGGGGACTTGCTCTGGCTCTTCTACGACCGTCCGAGGAAGCGCTGGTTCTTGCACGGAGTGCTCGATTGAATGAGCACTTACGTTCCGTTGTGGGTCAAGAGCAACCACAGCTTTTTGGAAGGCGCATCTTTCCCTGAAGAGCTCGTCGAGCGAGCACATGCGCTTGGTCTTCCCGCAGTTGCGATTACCGATCGCGACGGAGTGTACGGTATCGTGCGCGCGCAGATGCGTGCCAAAGCGCTTGGCGTCCGCGTCGTCACTGGCGCCCAGCTCATGGTCGATTTCGAAGGCCATGCACAGCACGTCGTAGCGCTCGCCAAAACGCGAAGCGGTTACGCGAATCTCTGCAGAGTCTTGTCTCGCGGTCACGCCCGCTGCGAGAAAGGCAGCTCTCTCATTCACGGCGAAGAGCTCGGCTCGCTGCACGATTTGTTTTTTCTTTCCTCGGGCACTGAAGCTTTACGTGCCTTGCATGCGAGTCATGGCCCTTCGTCGGTCTTCGCACTTTGTGCTCGTCATTTGAGCGATCGCGAAAAGCCGAAAGAGAAAGCCTTGCGCTCCGTTGCAAGAGAGCTTTCCGTGCAGACAGTAGGCGCCAACGAAGTCCTCTATCACGACAAGCTGAGGCGCCCTCTGCAAGACGTTTTAGCATGTATTCGCAGGGGAAAAGTGCTTTCCCAAGCCGGACATACAATCTGCGCGAACGCAGAGCACGATCTCAAGCCCAGCCAAGAGATCGAACGTCTCTTTGCGGACGATCCCGCATGCCTTCGTCGTACGCTCGAGATCGCCGAACAGTGCACGTTCAGTCTCGACGATCTTCGCTATCGATATCCCGAGGAGAATCTTCCCTCGGGACACAGTGAGCAGGGTTGGCTACGCGACCTCACGTTTCGCGGTGCGCACAGACGTTATCGAGGCAAGGTGCCTCCGAACGTCCGTACACAGATCGAACGTGAGCTTCAGATCATTCGCAAGCTGGACTACGGCGGATACTTCCTCACGATGTACGAGATCGTTCAGTACTGCCGTCAGCAGGGCATCCTGTGCCAGGGTCGTGGCAGTGCGGCGAACAGCGCCGTGTGTTTCTGTCTCGGCATCACGGCAATTGATCCCGTACGGATGGATCTTTTGTTCGAGCGTTTTTTGAGCGTCGAGCGAGCCGAGCCTCCGGACATCGATCTCGACATCGAGCACGAGCGCCGCGAAGAGGTCATCCAACACGTTTATGAGAAGTACGGGCGCCGTCATGCGGCGATGGTCGCAAACATCATTCGCTATCGAATCCGTTCTGCGGTTCGCGATGTCGGTAAGGTGCTTGGCTTGGCCCGAACAGACCTGGAAGCCGCGACACGGCTGCTGAGGCACCGGGACGACGCCTTCAACCCCGAGCTGCTTCGTGAGGCTGGGCTCGACGCGGACGCGCCGGCCACTCGGCAGCTCTGGTCATTGGCAAGTGAAGTGCTTGATTTTCCTAGGCATTTATCGATTCATCCAGGCGGTTTTTTGCTCGGCCATCGGCCGGTGGACGAGATCGTCCCCATCGAGCCGGCCAGCATGGAGGCCCGCACCGTCATCCAGTGGGACAAGTACGACGTCGACAATCTGGCTCTGTTCAAGGTCGATCTCTTGGGCCTAGGAGTCCTCAGCTGCATTCATCGGGCATTTGATCTTCTGCGCGAGCACAAAGGCGAAGTCCTCGAGATCGCAACCGTCCCTGCCGAAGATGAAGCCACGTACGCGATGGTCTCCAAAGGCGACACGGTCGGCGTCTTTCAAATCGAAAGCCGTGCACAGATGGCGATGCTGCCACGGCTTCAGCCGCGTACCTTTTACGATTTGGTCATCGAGGTCGCGCTCGTACGCCCCGGTCCGATTCAAGGCGACATGGTGCATCCGTACCTGCGCCGGCGTAAGGGTGAGGAAGAAGTCGACTATCCGCATCCGAAGTTGGAGCGCATCCTGAAGAAGACCCTCGGCGTTCCAATCTTCCAAGAGCAAGTCATGAAGCTGGCCGTCGAGGCAGCAGGCTACACGGCGGGCGAAGCCGATCAGCTGCGCCGTGACATGGCTGCATGGCGCAAGTCCGGTCGCATCGAGAAGCACCGTTCGCGCATGGTCCCACGGATGCTCGAAGAGGGGATCCCCGAAGAGTTTGCGGAGCGTGTGTTTTCGCAGATTCGTGGCTTTGGTGAGTACGGCTTTCCCGAAAGCCACGCCGCGTCGTTTGCCTTGCTAGCCTACGTCACCGCCTGGCTCCGGCGCCACCACCACGAGGCGTTTACCTGTGCGATTCTCAATGCGCAGCCGATGGGATTCTACAGCCCGGCCACCCTGGTCGAAGACGCCAAACGGCACGGGGTCGAAGTTCGGCCGATCGACATCAACAGGAGCCAATGGGACTGCACCCTATTCCCAATCGCCAGCAAGACGGGGCAAAGCCCCGTGGACGACGCGAAGCGGCGTCTTTACGGGGTGCAGATGGGGCTGCGATACGTGAAGGGCCTTGGAGCACGCGAGCGCGAACGGGTCGAGGCGACCGATCGGCCATTGCCAAACCTCGCGACCTTCGTTCGCCAGGCCGGGCTCAACAAGAAGGCCTTGCATGCGCTGGCCGAGGCAGGCGCCTTCGAGTGCTTCGGGCTCAACCGGCGCGACGCGATTTGGCAGGTCCGAAGCCTGTCACGTTTCTCCCAGGATTCCCTGCCGCTCGAACCGGCGTCGAGTCAGATTTCCTTTGCCTCCTTGGCCCGCGAAGACGAGGTCATCTGGGACTACCGTTCGAGTCATCACAGCACGCGCGGCCATCCCATGCGAGGGCTTCGCGACGCGCTGCGTTCACGAGGCATCCCCGAGGCAAGCCGCGTCCATGGCTGTGGGCACGGATCCGAGCTCGACTATGTCGGCATGGTGATCTGCCGCCAGCGTCCGGGCACCGCATCGGGCGTCACCTTCTTTACGCTCGAAGACGAAACCGGCTTCGTCAACGTGGTCGTCTGGAAGCAGGTCTTCACCCGCCACGCGCTGCTCGCCAAGACCGCTCCTCTGCTTGGCGTGACCGGTGAGATTCAAAGAGCAGACGGTGTCATTCACCTGATCGCGAAGTCGCTATGGGCGCCGGACGTTTCACTCGCAGAGCAAACCCACCGCTCGCGCGACTTCCACTGACCCAGGCGCTAAGCGAAGCCCAGCAAGCCGAATTGAACGACCCAGTAGGCCTCGACGCCCAGTTGGACGAGGAGGAGAAGCGCGCGAAGGGAGACGGCCATCTCGCTCGTCGAGATGAGATGCACGGTAGACTGTGCCACGCGCGCGACGAGCACCCAGCGCGCCAGCGGATCGGTGATGTCCGTGTGACCGGTCGCCAGCGCGAGCAGAATCAGCGCCGCGAACGCTGGCAGGTTCTCGAAGCAATTGGCCTGAGCCCGGCAAAGACGGTTCGAAAATGGAGAAACGTCTTCGCCACTCGGAAGGAAGTCGTTCGCTGCGCGTTCCTTTTTGAGCACGAGCGCCGTGCGATAGAACACGATCGTCGATGCCAACAGGATCGTCCAAGCTACGTAGCCGACGAGCGCAAGTGCTGAGGGGGACATCATCCTTCTCCTAGTTACGGTGAGCCGGGCGGACTATACCCAAACGACCGCGCCGCGAATAGAGCTTCGAGGAGGCCGAGCCGATGAAAACACGGATGCTGACGAGATCCGAGGTCGAACGACTTGCAACGATGGAGGTCGCCGTCTCCTCGGTGGAGCGCGCATTCGCTGCCTTCGGGCGCGGCGAGGCGAGCATGCCTCCCAAAGTCTACCTTCCGATCCCGGACCACGATGGTGACTTTCGAGCCATGCCTTCACGACTCGGCGCCTCCGCCGGCATCAAATGGGTGAACGTCCACGCCCAGAATCGAAAGCGATTTGGGCTCCCCACCGTGATGGCGGTCTACGTACTGAGCGACCCTGCAAACGCGTTCCCCTTGGCCGTCATGGACGGCACGCTTCTCACGGCGCTGCGGACCGGTGCGGCAGCCGCGGTCGCATCCAAATACCTCGCGCAGCCCAGTCCAAAGACGATCGGTTTCATCGGCTGCGGAGTGCAGGCCCATACCCTTCACGGCACGCACCAAGTGGTTTTCGACGACTTCGAAAGCCTCGCCTATGACCGCAACGACAGCACCGCAGCGGCCTTTGCCGAGCGGGTTGGCGCGCGCGCCGTCACCCTGGAGGAAGCCGCCGCGGCCGATATCGTCTGCACGGCGACGCCTTCGCGAACGCCCTTCGTCGAGGCGAAGTGGATTCGACCGGGCGCGCACATCAACGCAATGGGGGCCGACGCACCGGGCAAGCAGGAGCTTGCCACCGACCTGCTTCAGAGCTCGGCGGTCTACATCGACGACATTCATCAGGCGACGGGAAGCGGGGAGATCAACGTCCCCCTCGGAGCCGGCGACATCGAGCTCAGCCAAGTGGCGGGCACCTTAGGCGAGGTCGTCGCCGGCCTAGCGCCGAAGCCTGGCGTCTCGACCACGACCATCTTCGACTCGACGGGCCTCGCCATCCAGGACCTCGCGCTGGCTCGCGCGGTTTTCGAAGCGGCGCAGCGTCAATCGATCGGCCGCGAGATCGACCTCCTCGGCCTCGACGCCGCCATGAGCGACTAGCCGCGAAGGGGTCGCCAGGCGGATTTCGGGCGAAAAATATGGGTTTAGGGACGGCCGGCAGTAGGCTCCCGGAGGTGCCGCAGCTAGCCCCCGTCCTTCTTTTCCTGGCTCTCTTCTGGCCCACGCCTGGGGCGGCCGAGGACGACCGCGCTGCCTTTCTCGGACATCCGGATCGCGAGCGAATCGAGGCTCTGCGGACCGCTGAGATTGCCGAAGTGAGCAAAGGCAAAGGCGGTCGCAGCTTGGCGTTCAAGATCACCTTGACCGACGGGACAGAAGGCTACTTCAAGCCCAAGCAAACCTTTTCCGCAGCACATTGGTACTCTGAGCTCGCCGCCTACTACCTGGATCGTGAGCTCGGCATGGGCCGCGTGCCTCCAACGACCGGTCGCAGATTTCGCTGGAGCGAGCTGCGAGCCGCAGCGGGTACGGACTCGCGGGTGAGCGAGCTCGGCATCGAAAAGGACGGCACGATCAAGGGGGCCTTCATCTGGTGGATCCCGGAGCGTCTGGAGCGCGTCCGCATGGGCCGCGGCTGGGAACGTTGGGTGCGAGTCCAGAAGTCGCTCCCCATTACGCCGTACCAACGGCCGGTCGACTATCGCGCCGACCTCAATCGCCGCCCCGGGATTCGGGAAGCGACCGATCCAACTCGGCCGGTCGCCCGGGCCCCCGACATCGATGCGCGGCCTGCCGAGCTCTCCGATCTGATCGTCTTCGACTACCTCACCCAGAACGTGGACCGCTGGGGTGGTGACTTCACCAACGTGAGGTCGCGCGAAAAGGGCGGGCCTTTGATCTACCTCGACAACGGCGCCGGGTTCTGGCTCGGACAACAGCGTCTGGGCTTGATGGAGGCTCGCTTGAAGGCTCTCCAGCGCTTTCGGCGGTCGACGATCGACGCGGTGCGAGCACTGGATATCGGCCGATTTGCCTCCAGGTTGCGCGAGGATCCTCTCGCTCCTGTGCTCAACGAGAAGCAGCTAGACGGCCTCGAACGACGGCGTCGCGCGGTGCTCGGCCATGTGGAGGACATGGTCGCGCGCTTCGGTGAGGCGCGTGTCTTCGCGTGGTAGGTTTCAGGGGTGATTGAACGACTTCGGCTTCCCGCGGAGTGGGAGCCACATGCCGCCTGCTGGCTTGCTTTTCCCTACCTAGAGGACGAGTGGCCGCTCCATCTCGGCGCCGCGCAAGCGTCGATCGCAGCTTTGTGCCGCGCAATCGCGGAAGCAGGAAACGAGGCGGTGCGGCTGCTCGTTCGAGACCAGGAGATCGAAGCGCGGGCGCGATCGTTGATCGGCGACCTGGCCAATCTTCGCTACGTCACCTCGGACTACGGTGACTGCTGGCTGCGCGACACAGCGCCCCTTATCGGGCACACGGCCGACGGCGAGCTCGGTGCTCTCTGCTTCGAGTTCAACGGCTGGGGCGGCAAGTACGAGACGCCTTTCGACGCCGGCGTCAGCCGCTGGCTGACGGGACAGCTCAGGGCCCGGCGCTTCGAATGCCCGATCGTTCTAGAGGGAGGCGCGCTCGAGACCAACGGCCAGGGGACATTTCTCACGACCGCCTCGTGCGCGCTGAACCCAAACCGAAACCCGGGCCTGACGCGCGACGCTTTCGAGAAGGCATTGGGGGACCGGGTGTCGATCGAGCGACTGATCTGGCTCGACGAGGGCTTGAAGCACGACCACACGGACGGTCACGTCGACATGATCGCCCGATTCGTCGGGCTCGACACCGTCGTCTGCATGCGGTCGAACCCGAGCGCGCCGAATGCCGAGGCGTTGCACTCGATCCAGCAAAAGCTGCACGCTGCCCGCCTGAACGTCGTGAGCCTCCCCGCCGCGCCGGCGCTCCGAGCTCCCAACGGTGAACCGCTGCCGGCGAGCTACTGCAACTTCTACATCGCGAACTCTGCGGTGATCGTTCCGACGTACGGCGTCCCCGAGGACGAGACGGCGCTCGAAGAGCTCTCGAAAGCGTTCGCAGAGCGCCAGGTGGTCGGCCTGCCCGCCGCAGACCTGCTAAGGGGAGGTGGAGCGTTTCACTGCGTTACCCAAGCCGAGCCCATCAGGTCATGACCGCCTCCTCACTGTCGATCGGAATCGTCCAATGCTCGCTCGGGGACGCGCGGGAGATCAACGTGGCGCGTGTCGAAGGCCTGATTCGCGAGGCCGCCGGGCGGGGCGCAGAAATCATCCTCACCCCGGAGCTCTTCGAAGGCCGGTACTTCCCGCAAACCGAGGACGAGCGTGCGTTCGACCTAGCAGCGCCTCTGGATTCGCATCCGACCCTGGGCCGCATGCAGGCCCTTGCCGATGAGCTCGGCGTGGTGCTCCCAATCTCCCTTTTCGAACGCGCCGGGCAGGTCTATTACAATAGCGTCGTGACGATCGACGCCGACGGCAAACAGCTTGGCGTATACCGAAAGAGTCACATTCCCGACGGTCCGGGCTACGAGGAAAAATTCTATTTTCGGCCCGGAGACACGGGTTTTCGGGCATGGAAGACGCGCCACGGAATTATCGGTGTCGGGATTTGCTGGGATCAGTGGTTCCCTGAAGCCGCCCGCAGCATGGCCCTGCAGGGGGCCGAGGCTCTCCTTTACCCCACGGCCATCGGCAGCGAGCCAGAGGCGCCGGACGAGGACAGCCAGGCGGCTTGGAGACGGGTGATGGTCGGCCACGCGGTGGCCAACGCCATGCCTGTCGCAGCGGCCAACCGCATCGGCGAAGAAGCAGGTCTGACCTTTTACGGAAGCTCGTTCGTCTGTGACCAGCGCGGCAACCTGTGCGCCGAGCTCGGACGCGACGATGAAGGCGTCGCAGCCGCCTCCTTTGATCGGGACGCGCTTCGGCGTTACCGCGCCAACTGGGGGTTCTTTCGCGACCGACGCCCAGAGCTCTACGGTAAGCTAACCGGAGCCGATCCGCTTGATTGAGTCTATCTACGCAATTGTGGACGCCGAGTACGCGGAGCGCCCGCTCGAGCTCGCTTTCCAGGTGCTCAACGCGGGCTGCGCCATCGTACAGCTTCGCGCCAAGCGCCTCGATGACGCTCCGTTGCTCGAGATCGCGTCGAGGGTGCGCTCCGCCTGCGCCCATGCCGGGGTTCCTTTCGTCGTGAACGATCGCGCGGACGTCGCGAAGCTGGTCGAGGCGGACGGCCTGCATCTGGGGCAAGACGACCTCTCGATCGAGGAAGCCCGCCAAGTCGTGGGCAAGATGCAAATAGGAGTCTCGACACATAGCCTCGAACAGGCCGTCGCCGCACAGGCTCAGGGCGCGGACCTGATCGCCTTCGGCCCGGTCTTCCCAACGAAGACCAAAGAGAACCCAGACCCCACGGTGGGTCTCGGTCAGCTCAAAACGGTGTGCGCGTCCTTGTCTCGGCCGGTGGTCGCGATCGGTGGGATTTCCCCGCAAAATGCTGAGGAAACGCTTCAGGCCGGGGCAGCTTATCTCGCCGTGATCTCGGCCCTTCCCCAATTTCTGGCGGCAGCGCGATAGCCGTCACTTCATTTCTTCGAAGTACTGAATTGCGGTTTCAATGGCCGCGCCCAGGGCTTGATTCACCAGGGTCGCGGTGGCGTCTTCACCGCTCCGGAGCGCTTCGTAATACCGCTGCCGCTCGGTTGCATGAATGACGACCGGAGGAAAACCGCCGCGGATCAAGATCAGGTTCATCACCAGTCGCGCGACCTTGCCGCTATGACGTGGAAACGGATAGATGTGAAGCAACTGGTAGTGCGCCTTACTCGCCATGCGAACGGGGTGCATCGTCTTCTTGGTGTCGGGGTCCGACAGCCATTGCACGAGCTGTCGCATTCGGTAGCTGATCTTATCGGGCTGCGAGATCTCGTGGAAGTAGAGCCGGTGAAGCGGCATGTCTTTGCGGTACTTCGGCGGCCCCTTGCCTTCGAGCTCCTCCGGAGCCAGTTGAGCGTAGAGCTTTTTGATGACGTCGAGGTTCACCGTGAAGCGCCGGCGCGCGGCCATCTCGCGAATCATCTCGATCGCGCCCATGTGGTTGCGGACCTCGTCGTAGACAGGGATCATCGCAGGGTCGGTGACGGTCTCGTCGTAGATGGCGGCCCTGAGCTCGTCCATGGAGTAGACGACGCCTTCGAGCGCGCTGTCGTGGTAGATCCAGGCGATATCGAAGCGCTCTTGATACTCTTGGCGCGCCTGGGCGTTGGCTGAATCCAGCAGCTCTTGAAGCTGGGCGACTCGCTCTTCTAAGCTCGGACCCTGAAGCGCTTGAACCAAGGAATTCCCTCCACTCGCGTGCAGCCTAGAAGGTCGGCTCCGTGCGGCCGGCGAAACTATCAGCGGTGCCCCAGGTCGTCAACCATGACCGAATTCGGCTAATTCAGAGCCTCTGAGATCGCTCCGCGGAGCCGCATCTTGCTTGGAACGCCCGTGGAAGCCCAGCGAATGACGCCATCTGGGCCTACGACGATCACCGTGGGGAGCATCTTGATGGCGTATCGCCTTTGAATCGTGCCGGTACGGTCGTGCAGGCTCGGGAACTCGGCGCCGAACGCTACGTGCGCGGCCCGGAGGCTCTGGCGATCGATAGCCTCGACGTTGACCGCGTAGAACGAGACCGCGCGCCCTGCGAACGCCTCCTGAAGGTCATTGAGAATCGGCGTCGTTCGTTTGCAGGCTCCGCACCAGCTCGCCCAGAATTCCAGGACGACGACTCCGCCGGACATTTCGGAAAGGGTCACCTTGCTCGGGCCGTTGGACTCCGCTCCGGCAGCGACCGCCATGCTCAAATCGGGCGCCTGCTCTCCGATCAAAGGGGACGCATTGCCACGTGTCATCCACGCGTAGAACGCGACGAAGACCATCGCGGTCACGAGCCAGTGAATCCACCTGCGCTCCGCGGGCTTGCGCGAACGGTCCATCATGACTCCATCAGCGGGAGCTCAATCCTGAACCGCGCGCCCCCTTCGAGCGCTCGATCGAGGCGCACTTGGCCCCCGTGCTCCAACACCACTTTCTTCACGATCGCCAAGCCAAGCCCCGTGCCTTCAGCCTTGCTCGTGTAGTACGGATCAAACACACGCTCCCAGTGTTCCTCGTCGATGCCAGGACCATTGTCGCGGACCTCCACGAAGCCCGACCCCTTGCTCTGGTAGGCATGAACGAGCACACGGCCACCCCCGTTCGGGTGGGCTCCGTAGACCGCCTGAATCGCATTTCGCACGATGTTGTCGACCCCGCGCTTGAGCATCATGGGGTCCATACGCACTCGGATGGGCTCCGTTGCACAACTCAGGCGAACTTCGACGGGTGCCGCGACTCCGTGACCCACGTCTTCGAGGACGGCGGGAATCGAATTCTCGATGCTGTGCATGAGCTCGCAGAGATCGGACGGGGACAGATCGGCCCTCGGAAGCTTGGCAAAAGCGCTGAATTCGCCGACGAGCCGACGAAGTGTAGCGACCTCTTCTTCAATGATTGCCCGCGCCTGCTGGAGCTTCTTCTGAAAGACCTCGTCTTCGCCTTCGTAGGTTTCAGCCATCTCCTGCGCGGCGAGTTGAATGGGTGTGAGCGGGTTTTTGATCTCGTGTGCGAGACGACGAGCGAAATCCTGCCAGGCGCCGATGCGCTGCAAGTACTCGATGCGCGTGCGCGAATCGCGAAGGTCGTGAACCATCTCGTTGAACGCCATCGTAAGCTCGGCGACCTCATCTCTGGCGCCGGTTGGAAGGGCGACGGTGAGATCGCCAGCGCCGACTCTTCGGGAAGCTTCGGCCAAGTCGGTCACGCGACGCGTGACACGACGTGACACGATCGCACCGATCAAGAACGCGACGAGAATGACGAGAAACGCGAGCACCCCGAAGACCCAGGCGTAGACGTCGGAGATCGAAGCGCCCTGCTGCTGCAGCCGCGAGTACACATCGGCAACCTCGCCGGCTTCTTGTAGGCGCTGGAAGTACCTCTCGGGCACCGAGACCTCGACGGCGATTCGGAACCGCTGCGCGCCGACGCCGGTCTCGCGATCGCGAATCGTGGTGCGCAGCTCATCGCCGCGCCGGTCGGGCGAGCGAGCCACCGTTGCCACAGTTTGGCCCGCGCCGTCGATGACCCGAATGCTCTGAACCATCTCGTAGCGCGCGAGGAGCTCGCCAAGAGGACGTTCGAGCCTCCGACCGCTTCGACTGCTGGCAAGCTGCGCCTCGATGGCCCAAAGGACGGCGTCTGCGGCCTGATCGGAACCCTCTCGGAGCGCCATGAGTTGCCCTCGACGCGCCTCCACGCCGTGGACGAGCTCGGCGCCGAAGCGCTCGTTGACCCCAACCGCGTACACGTCGCGCAGGGCGCCCTGAGCGAGGAAAATGCTTCCGCCGAGCGCTAGAAACACCGCCAAGCCGATTGCGAACAAGATCTTCCGCTCGAACCGGCTCATTCGGGCACCTCGAAGATCTCGCTCCGGAACACGATGCTGCGCTCTGCTTTGCAGATTCGGCGCCGGACGATGTTGACACTGATCGGCCCAACCGGATCTGCGCCGGAGGCAGGGCGGATGAGCTCGGTGCACTGTCTTTTGGAGATCGGATTGAACTCCGCTTTCACAGCGAAGTAGATGTCTCTCCCTCTTTGAAGCTCGTAGCTCTTTGGCTCTCCGACGAAGAGGCCTTTGACGATCAGGCAGCGGTCGAGCACCTGTTCGAGTGTCTTGAGCCGCTCGCTTTGATCGCCGATGCGAACGAGGTAGCCGTCCTCCCAGAGGTCACGCGTCACGTCACAGCCAAATTGCCGGACGCCCATCTTCCAGTTCGAGCCGCTCAGGTGTGCGGAGACGGTCACTTCCATGCGTTTTCGAAGCCCGCTCGACAGCTCCCGTCGCACACGTTCATCGGCTAGATCCACCGCGGAGAACGACACCCGTGCTGCGCCGCGTGACCAGGTCACTCCGAAATCGCGGACGGGTAGCTTCGACTGGCCGTAGGCGACCGCTGCGATCAGCAAGACCAAGGCCGCAAGTCCGAATCTCACAGGCGTACGAACCCCAATACCGTCGAAAAGCCGAACTGGAATACGCCGACCCGGGTGTCGAATCGAAACCCGAAGTCGAAGGTCAAATCCAACGGGAAGCGAGAGATGCCGCTATAGCCGGTGAACCCGCCGAAACCGGTCCGCTGATTTCGGAGGTCGGTCAGCGAAATCAGACCGATGAGCCCATAGACATTGACTTCGCGAAGGCCACGCTCGCGCGCGCTTTGATAGACGGGCACGTCGTATCCGAGGTCGAGCCGCCAGGCGAGCTCGCCGAGGTAGTTGTTTTCGATCGACGTACCCAGAAGGTTCGGCGGCGGGCGCGCGTCGAGCTGCATCTCGAGGAATCGCGACGGGATCAGATCCGAGAGATCGGAGATGTGGTAGAGATAAAAGAAGGGGGTGTTGCCAAAGGCGGCGCCGCCGAAGAAACCTATGCGTAGCGTGTGCTTCCACGGAAGCCGCCACCAGCGCCTGACCCAGACGTCGATCTTGATGAAGTCGTAATCGCTACCAAGCGCACGCGTCCCAAGCATCACGTCCCCGACGAACAAGACCCCTTCTTTGGTGATGCCGGGGTCGTCCCGTTTGTCGAAGGTCAGCCTGAACCGAAGCGATGAAACGAAGCTCCTGCCGTCTTGAATCGCGAAATCGATCGGCTGGATTTCGTTGCCGACGACCTCGCTCGCTGCCTGAGGGCGACTGAGCACGCTGACGATGTCACCAATCCAATCCAGGCTGTAGCGCAGCTTGGTGGTGAACTCCTTGCCGGTGCCCACCATGAAACCGCCCCGCCGGTAGCGCACGACTGCGTTCTTAACCACCGAGGTGCCGGGGCAGGTCGGGGCGCCGCAAGGCACGCTGACCAAGGGATTGTTCCCGTAGAACTCCCTGCCATTGAGAAAGAAGGTGCCAAAGCGGACCCCGTATTCGTTTTTGATGAGCTTGGGATAGTCGAGGTCCAAGCGTCCGCCCTGCTGGAACTCGCTCAGCAGCGCCGTCCCGGACAGGCGAATACCGAGACCGGCGAGGTTGGTCTCGGTGACCTTGAAACCAAGCCAAGGAAAGAGCGTCCGCCCGCTATCGGTGGTTCGCCGAACCCCTTCCGAAAGGCCCGCAACGAGCTCCTCGATGACGAAGGTGTTGCGCTCCTTCACCTCAACGACGAGCACGACGTAGCCGCGCTCTGCGCCGCGTTCGAGACGGATGTCGACGCTATCGAACCAGCCGGTGCCCATCAGCCGCCATTCGGTGTCGAGGAGCTCCGGTGATTCGGGGTCGAGGAAGTCCCCCTGCTTCAAAGGAACGAACTTACGAACCAGATGCGCCTTGGTCCTCTTGTTGCCGGTGACGACGATGCCCTCGAGGACGTAGCGCACCTGCGAGGAAACCTGATCCGAATGACGAACCTCGCTCGCCACGCCGTACGTGTCGCGAAGCTCCTCGGGCTCCTCGGGCTCCGATGCATCCCGTTCTTCTGGGGCTGGGATGACATCTCCAGGGCGATAGGGCTCGCCCGGCGGATCGGCATCCTGCGCACCAGCGATCGAAGACACAATCGGGGCAGCCGCTAAAAGCGGGACCAGAAGTACAAAGGCGATCCGGCTCGGCAGCCAGCGTCCCGGTCGCAAGCGCGGGCTCACGGCGGTCAGACTACTCCAGTGGAGGGAGCGAGGCGAGAAGCCAGAGGCAGCCGGCGACCACGAGAAAAACGGCGCTCACCCATCCGAGTGTGCGCAAGAACCCAATCGGCCTGCCGTCGTCCTTCGACTTCATGGAGCTGGTTTTAGCAGATTCCGTCGCAAAGGAGGGAGAATAGTCGAGCGCGTGCCAGCTCGGCCGAAGCTCCGGCAGATCGTCCTCTCCAGGCCGGCGAATGATGCGGATGGTCGCGTCCTCGTCGTAGGGCTCCATCCTGGGACCGAGTCCGGAGACGGGGGTCGCGTCGGTGCGGCCCAGCTCCGCGAGTCCCTCTTCAAACGCGTCGAGCAAGGGAAGGACCGTTGGGTTTTTGGGGGGCGCGCTCGACGCTGTGTCCCGAAGCGCGGGAGGCAAGGTTTCTCGAGGCGGCGGCACCGCGTCGACGCGGAAGGTCCCTTCAGTCCATTCGAGCGCCAGCACGTAGTCGGCGGCGGTCCCTCCATCGATGCTCACGTCCTGGAGCTCACCCTTTTCATAATAGGCGATTGCGAGGCGTCCCCGGTGCTCGAGCAAGAGGCGCCCGGTGAGGCCCGCGCCTTCGCAGTAGCGCATCAAGTCGGACGGTGGGTGCACGGCGAGCGAGCCGCGCCGCGTGGTGTCCGTACCGCGCGACACCGGAAGGTGCGGAAGCTTCGGGTAGACGGCAAACTCGCCCTCGCGCAGGCTGAGCAAGACCTGCAGTGCGCGTTCTTCGTCGGTCGAGATTTCTGCATCCGCAACCTGACCTTGGACGAGCCGAACGGTGCCCGAGCCCGATTCGCTTTGGAAGGTCAGGACGCCGGTGGTGCGGATCTCTTCGAGCCCGCCGAGCAAGTCCCCGACGCCCTCGTCCGGGATCGTTCCTTCAAAGACCGCCTGGGGAATCATGACGGATGGAAGTGCTTCCGAAGACCGCAATTGTCAAGGCGCCAGAGGCTCGTCGGCCTCCTCCTCGAGGTCCAGAAATTCCAGATAACTACGGAAAGATACCGCGCTCTGCGTACGACGTCGCGAGGCTTTCGAGCGCGAGGGCATACGCGGCAATGCGGGGATCGACCTTCTTTTCGGCCGCATAGAACATCGTCCGCTGATACGCGCGGCGGATCATGTGCAGCAAGCGTCGCTGCACTTCTTCAGAGTCCCAGTGCTCGCTGTTCCGGTTCTGCACCCACTCGTAGTAGCTAACCGTCACACCGCCCGCGTTCGCTAGGATGTCCGGGATCACGGGTATGCCGCGATCGGCCAGGACCGCGGCTCCGTCCGGGTTGATCGGGCCGTTCGCTCCCTCGGCGATCAGGCGTACGTCGAGATTGTTTGCTTCCTCGGGACCCACTTGGTTTTCGAGCGCGGCGGGAATGAAGAGGTCTGCCTTGGTTTCGAAAAACTCTTTTCGCGAGATCGCGTCGCCCCGCGGGTAACCTGCGATCGAGCCCTTCGCCTGGACGTAGTCCTGAAGCTTGTGCGCATTGAAGCCCTCTTCGTTTCGCAGGTAGCCGGAGTGATCGCCGGTCGCGATCGTCGAAACCCCGAGCTTCGAGAGGAGAACAGCGGCGTTTGAACCGACGTTGCCGAAGCCCTGAACGATCGCCGTGGCGCCTTCTAGATCGAAGCGGCTCTCGCGCGCCCATTCTTTGATGCAATGGACTACCCCCTGGCCGGTCGCTGCCTCGCGGCCCTCCGACCCTCCCGCATTGATGGTCTTGCCGGTCACGACAGCCCGCTGGTCGTTCTTCTCATAGGTCGGCCCGGTGTTGATATAGGTGTCCATCATCCAAACCATGGTCTGGGCGTTGGTTCCCATGTCCGGGGCCGGAATGTCGTGCGACGGCGCGATATTGCTCCCTAGAGCGTGCGTGAATCGCCGCGTGATGCGCCGGAGCTCATCGAGCGAGTGCTCGCGCGGATTGAATTTGATTCCGCCTTTGCCGCCGCCAAACGGAATCCCGAGCAGCGCACACTTCCAGGTCATCTGCGTCGCCAGCGCCTTGAGCTCGTTGAGTGAAACCTGCTCGTGGTACCGCATTCCGCCCTTGTACGGACCTAGGACGTTGTTGTGCTGGACGCGATAACCCTTGAACACGCGGGTTTGTCCATCGTCCATTCGCACCGGGAAATGCACGATCAGCTCGTTCTTCGGCTCGGCGAGGATCGCCTTGACGTGCGACGGCAGGCCGGTGAGCGCGGCCGCCTCCTCGAGGTAGCCCTGGACGACTTCGAAGAACCGATACTCTTTTCCCTCAGCCGTCATTCAGGCGATGCTAGCGTGGGCCTGTTGTCGCGGGCAAATATCGGCGCAAATATTGCGCGTGATCGGCTCGAAACGAAAGATGCGCGCGACGTGCGCAAAAACAACGCGCAAGAGCGACGTCAACCTTGTTTTTTCGGTACTCGCGGCGGTAGAGTCGTCCCACAAGGCGGCCGATAGAACTAATGCCGCATCCTTTGCTCTGCAGCTGCGAGGAGGAGCCAATGAATGAACCGGGAAACGACTTCCGGCAGGAACTAGAGGCGCGCGGCGTTTCACGTCGCGAGTTCATGGGCTTCTGCTCTGCGATGGCGGTGATGTTTGGTCTGCCGAAAGGCGCGACCGCGATGATCGCCGATGCGATCGAAAACAAACCGAAACCAACCCTGGTTTGGCTCAACTTCCAGGACTGCGCAGGCAACACCGAATCCTTCCTCCGCGCGAGCAAGCCGACCGCGGCCGAGGTGATTCTCGATTTGATCTCGATCGACTACCACGAGGTGATCATGGCGGCAGCCGGTCACCAAGCGGAGGAGAACCTCCACCACGTCGTAGAGAATCAGAAGGGCGCCTACCTCGCCGTCGTAGAGGGCTCGATTCCAACCGGCGCGAACGGCGCGTACTGCACCGTCGGCGGCAAGTCGGCGCTTCAGATCTCGAACGAAGTCTGCGGCAACGCCTTGGCGACGATTGCGGTCGGAACCTGCGCATCGTTTGGCGGGATTCCCGCGGCGTCGCCAAATCCGACGGGCGCGCTCGGTGTGTCCGACGCGGTGCCCGACGTGAAGAATCTGATCAATCTGTCGGCCTGTCCGGTGAACGCCCAGAACCTCACCGCGACTCTGGTCTATTTCCTGACCTACGGGCGCTTCCCGGCTCTCGACAAGCTGAATCGTCCGCTGTTTGCGTACGGGAAGTCGATTCACGACAACTGCGAGCGGCGCGCGCACTACGACACCGGACAGTACGTCGAGCAGTGGGGCGATGAAGCCCACCGCGACGGACACTGCCTGTACAAGATGGGCTGCAAGGGCCCCGTCTCGTTTCAGAACTGCCCGAACGTCGGTTGGAACGACAACACCAGCTGGCCGATCGCATGCGGTCACGGCTGCATCGGCTGCGCCGAACCGGACTTCTGGGACAAGATGACTCCGTTCTACGCACATCTCCCCGGCTTCCCAGGTTTCGGCACGGGCTCGAACATCGACAAGATCGGCTTCTGGGCGACCATCGGGGTCACCACTGCGTTCGCTGCCCATACGTTGGTGCACCTCGGAAAGAAGTTCACGGGGCCAGGCGGCGACCGGGCATCGCTGCTCCCACCCAAGGCGACCGATGAAGGAGGTGCAGAATGACCCATATCGTTGTCGACCCGGTGACCCGCATCGAAGGCCACCTGCGCATCGAAGCGGAAATCGAGGGAGGTCAGGTCTCCGACGCATGGTCTTCCTCGACCATGTTCCGAGGCATCGAGATCATCTTGCAAGGGCGCGACCCGCGTGATGCGTGGGCCTTTACTCAGCGCATCTGCGGCGTGTGCACCACGGTGCACGCGATCGCTTCAATTCGCGCCGTAGAGGACGCGATCGGCGCCAAGCCGCCGCCCAATGCGCGGATCCTCCGAAATCTGATCATCGCCTCCCAGTGCATCCAGGACCACGTGATCCACTTCTATCACCTGCACGCGCTCGACTGGGTCGACATCGTGTCGGCGCTCGAGGCGGACCCGAAGGAAACCGCGGCGCTTGCTCAGTCGATCTCGGACTGGGGGAAGTCGAGCGCCACCTACTTCAAGGGTATTCAAGACCGTGTCAAAGGGCTGGTCGAGCGAGGCCAGCTCGGTCCGTTTGCGAACGCGTACTGGGGCCATTCCGCCTACAAACTCCCGCCCGCGGCGAATCTCATGGCGGTTGCGCACTATCTCGAAGCGCTCGAGTGGCAGCGTGAGTTCATCAAGATGCACGCGATTTTGGGCGGGAAGAATCCGCATCTGCAGAGCTTCCTCGTCGGCGGTATGGCCACCCCGGTCGACCCGGATAAGCAGGCTTCGCTGAACATTCACACGATCGCGGAGTTCAAGAAGCTGATCGCCGGCGCACAGGAGTTCGTGAGCAAGGTCTACATCCCGGACCTTCTCGCTGTTGCCTCGTTTTACAAAGACTGGGCCGGCTATGGCGCCGGCGTTGGCAACTACATGGTGTACGGCGAGTACCCGCTCGACGACGGAGCCAATCCGGAGCTCTACATTCCGTCGGGCATCATCCGGGGTCGCGACATCTCAAAGGTCGAGGAGTTCGATCCCTCGCAAATCACCGAGCAGATTACGCACTCCTGGTACGACTACGCGGGCGGCGAGGATCAGGCGCTGCACCCGTCGGAGGGTGAAACAACCCCAAATTATACCGGTCCGGAGCCACCCTTCGAACGCCTGAACGACTCGAAGAAGTACTCCTGGCTCAAGTCGCCCCGCTACGGCGGTGTACCGATGGAAGTCGGTCCCTTGTCGCGAATGCTGGTCTCGTACGTTCGCGGGCACGAGCAGGTGCAGGGGCTGGTCAACCACGTCCTGAAGACGCTTGGGGTCGGACCCGAGGCTTTGTTCTCGACGCTCGGGCGAGTCGCGGCGCGCGGGATCGAAACACAGGTCCTGGTCGACAAGATCGGCGACTGGGTCGACGAGCTTGCCGGCAACATGGGCAAGGGCGAGCTTCGGATCCACGACAACAGCAAGTGGGAGCCGGAGACCTGGCCGGCCGATGCGATGGGCGCTGGCTTCCACGAGGCGCCACGTGGGTCGCTTGGGCACTGGGTTCACGTCAAAGACGCAAAGATCGAGCGCTACCAGTGCGTCGTTCCAAGCACCTGGAACGCCGGCCCACGGGACTCGGGCGATGTGCCAGGTCCCTACGAGGCCGCCCTGGTGGGTACCCCGGTCGCCGACCCGGAGCAGCCGATCGAAATTCTGAGGACCGTTCATTCCTTCGACCCGTGCATGGCCTGCGGCGTGCACGTCGTCGAACCTGGAGGGCGCGAGATTACTCGCGTGAAGGTGCGATGACGCCCCCTCCGCCGACGGCCGCGGTCAAGGGAGGTGCTCGCCCCCAGGTGGCGGTGAAGAAGATCGATGTCGGGGGCATTGAGCGCGTCTATGTTTGGGACATCGTGGTCAGGTCGACCCACTGGTTCACCATGATCGCGATCTTCATCCTCGCCATCACCGGGATCTACATCGGCAATCCGTACTTGATCCCAGCGCAGCCGGGCGGCGAGCACTTCGTGATGGCCACGATGAAGGTCGTGCACTTCTACAGCGCGATCGCCTTCGCGCTGCTGGTAGCAGTGCGCCTCGTCTGGATGTTCGTCGGCTCGTACTACGCGCGCTGGCACCAGTTCGTCCCGATCGGGAAGCGGCGGCGCGGCGACGTCGTGAGGATGATCAAGTTCTACTCCCTGCTGAGCAAGGACCCACCGCTCAACGTCGGTCACAATCCGCTGGCGGGTCTCACCTATCTGCTCGTGTACGCGCTCTACGTGCTGATGATCCTCAGTGGTTTTGCGCTCTATTCGGTGAGCGCGACCGGCTACATGGAGTCTTGGGAGTTCCTCGTCCCGATCTTCGGCGGCCTGCAGACGGCGCGCTGGATCCATCACATCGCGATGTGGTTCATTTTGGGCTTCTTCGCGCACCACATCTGGAGTGCGATGCTGGTGTCGCGTCTCGAGGGTATGGGCCTGATCGACTCGATGTTCAGCGGCTATAAGTTCCTGCCGCGGCGTTGGCGGAAGCGGCTTTCGCTCAGTTGGCGCGACCGGGATAAACCGTACGAAGAAGATGGGTGAGCGCACAGCGGTCCTCGTCCTGGGGCTCGGCAACGTGGTCTGCACGGACGACGGGGCGGGGATCGCCGCCGTACACTCGCTCATTCGTGAGTACGAGTTCCCAAAGGGCGTGATGGTCGTGGACGGCGGCACGCTCGGGCTTTCGCTCCTGCCGTTGGTGGACAGCGCCGATCAGGTGATCCTGGTCGACGCGATCGCGGCTGACGGCCCGCCTGGAACGCAGGTTCGGATCGAGGGCGAGGAGGTGGCGCCTGCGGTCTACGAACGGCTTTCCCCCCATCAAATTGGGGTCGCGGACCTCCTCGCAGGGGCGAGCCTCCTCGACCGGTATCCGGACCGCGTGGTGATTCTTGGCGTGGTCCCCGACTCGATCGAGCTCGGGCTCGAACGGACGCCCGCCGTGCACGCCAGCATCCCCGAGCTTGCCGCCCGAGTCGTCGAAGAGCTCAGCTCGCTCGGGTATCCGCCGGTCCGATCTACGGAGAGTCGCGATGAAGGCCATGGGAGTACTGCTCATGTCGCTCGCACTCTTGGCGTGTAGAGCCGAAGTCAACTCGTCTGCGGTCGACTACGACGCGGTCGAGGTGCCCGCCGCCCAGCTCTCGTCTGACGAGGCGCGCGACCGCGGGCGGGCGCTGTTCAAGGAGAAGTGCGCGCTCTGTCACGGCGACAGGGCCGATGGGCGCGGAGTGCGGAGACAAGGTCTCTCGGGAAAACCAGTCAATTTCGGAAGCATGGACTGGCGATCGAATACGAGCGCGAACGAGGTGTTTGAAGTCTTGAGCGAAGGCAGGCGCGGCACCTCGATGCCCGCCTGGCCGACCCTGAGCGAAGCGCAGAAGTGGGATCTGATCGCGTACGTTCTCAGTGTCGCTGAGGACGGGCCTTGATGGCTGGGTATCGCATCGAAGTTCGAGGGACCGTACAGGGCGTCGGTTTTCGGCCCTGGGTCTGCCGTCTCGCGCGTCGGATGGGGGTGGTCGGAAGAGTGCAAAACGACCCTCGGGGGGTGTCGATCGAAGCATTCGCAAGCACGGCCGTCTTGGGCCGTTTTATCGATGAATTACGGACAGATCCCTTGCCGACTGCACGGATTGCGGAGCTCCGGGAGGCGCCGATTCCAGACGAAGACCTCGATGCCTTCGTCATCGAATCGAGCGAGGCCAGCGGCCGAAAAGCTCTGTCGATTCCGCCCGACCTAGCGACCTGTGAAGACTGCACGAAGGAGCTACTCGACGAGCGCGACCGACGATTCGAATATCCCTTCACGAACTGCACGGCCTGCGGGCCTCGCTTCACGATTGCCACTGGCATTCCGTACGACCGCGCGGCAACGACAATGTCGGAGTTCGTCATGTGCGAGGCGTGCCGGGCGGAGTTCGACGACGTTGAAAACCGACGCTTTCATGCGCAGCCCAATGCCTGTCCCGAATGCGGACCGTCGCTCCGCCTGGACCGACTCGATGGTCACGCGGCGACCGCGAGCAACGTGCTCGCACACGCAGCGGAGCTCTTGTCGCGCGGCAAAGTGGTTGCGGTCAAAGGCTTGGGAGGGTTTCATCTCGCTTGCGACGCAACCGACGGAGCTGCGGTTCGACGGCTCCGAGAGCGCAAACACCGCGACGAGAAGCCGTTCGCCGTCATGGTGCAGAGCCTCGCCGAAGCGGGAGCGCTCGCCGAGATCAGCTCCGAAGAGGGGGCCCTTCTCAGCGCGGCGGAGCGGCCCGTGGTCCTATTGCGCCGGCGCCAAGACGCTCGATTAGCGGTCGAAGTCAGTCCCGATACTTCGCTCTTGGGCCTGTTTTTGCCCTACACGCCGCTGCACCACCTGCTTCTGGCGGCGGCTCGGCGCCCGCTCGTGATGACCTCGGCCAACGTGTCCGACGAGCCGATCTGCTTCGAGAACGACGAGGCCCGTCGTCGTCTCGAGGGGATCGCGGATGCGATCTTACTCCACGATCGAAAGATCGCGATGCGCTGCGACGACTCCGTGAGCCGAGTCATCGCAGGTGTTCCCACCATCATGCGCCGGTCGCGCGGCTTCGTACCACGACCGATTTATTTGTCCCGACCCGTTGCGCGACCAGTGCTCGCCTGTGGCGCCCACTTGAACAACACGTTCTGCATCGCGATGGAGGATACGGCGTACTTCGGTCCGCATATCGGGGATCTCGAAACCGTCGCGGCACTCGATTTTTTCGAAGAAGCGATCGAGCGCATGCAGACGATCCTTTCGGTTCGCCCAGAGGTCGTCGCTCACGATTTGCACCCCGGGTACCCGTCGACGCGATACGCCCAGACGCGCACCGAGCTCAGCGTGGTCGGCGTTCAGCATCACCACGCGCATGTCGTGAGCCTGATGGCGGAGCATGGAATTTGCGACCAAGTGCTCGGGGTCGCCTACGATGGCACCGGTTTCGGCGAGGACGGAACCTCCTGGGGCGGGGATTTTCTGCTCTGCACGGCGGAGCGGTACGAGCGCGTGGGGACGTTTCGGCCAATCCGCTTGGCCGGTGGCAATCTCGCCATGCGGGAAGTGTGGAGAATCGGCTACGCGCTCTTGCACGACGCGTACGACGGCGCGCCGCCCAGGAACGCAACCGCGCTCTTGGACGGCGTTCCCTCGAGTTCGCTTCTTCTCGTGAAGCAGATGATTGAGCGTGAGATCAACGCGCCCCGAGCGCGCGGTGTCGGCCGTTACTTCGACGGCTTCGGGGCGCTTGCGCTCGGACGAGCGCGCTCGACTCATGAAGGACAGGTGGCGATTGCCTGGGACCAAGTTGCGAACACATCGGTCGTGGACGCATACCCTTACGAGATCGATCGCAGGACCACGCCGTGGGAAGTGGACCTTCGGCCGGCGGTGCGCGCCGCCGTCGAAGACCTCGCGGCCAGCGCGCCGCCAGGGGACGTTTCGGCGCGCTTCCACAACGCGCTGATCGCGGCCACGTCAGAGCTGCTGGACTTGCTTTGGGCAGAACGCGGCAACCTGCCCGTGGCTCTGACGGGCGGAGTTTTCCAAAACGAACGGCTTGCCGCCGGCATCGAAAACGTAATCCGCAATAAAAACGAGGTTTTACGGCACGGCGCTGTTCCACCGGGCGACGGCGGGATCGCGCTCGGTCAGGCCTTGATCGCGGACGCGGTTATGAGAGACAAGGGTTGATACCCCTAGGAGCTTTTCCATGTGTTTAGGTGTTCCAGGCAAGGTGCTCGAAGTCGACCGGGAGAACCAGATCGCGACCGTCGATTTCTGGGGAGTCAAAAAGCAAGTGCGCCTCGAAGTTTGCGATGCGCCGGTCGATCCGGGTGACTACATCTTGAATCACGTCGGCTTTGCGATTCGACGGATCCCAGCGGAGGAGGCCGCGGAGACCCTTGCTTTGTACGACGAGCTTCTCCGTTTGGCCGACGCGCAGGATTTGATGACCGCAGATGTTCGCGGCGAGATCGCTGCCGCTCCCGACGCAGGAGATCGCTCTGAGGGGAGCGCGCATGAATCCGAGTGACCCGTCGGCTCAGCTGAAGTTCCGAGACCCCGAGCGTGCGCGCGGCCTTCGAGAAACGCTCGATCACCTGGTGCAGCAAGCCGCCCATGCGCCGGTGTCGGTGATGCACGTCTGTGGAAGCCACGAGCAGGCGATCGCGAAGTTCGGCCTCCGTGCCGCTTTTCCCCCGGATTTGCAGGTGATCATGGGACCTGGCTGCCCAGTCTGCGTGACGGATGTGCCTGAGGTGGACGAAGCCGTCGCGCTCGCAAAGCAGGGTGTGAGAATCACGTCATACGGCGACATGCTTCGGGTGCCTGGCACCTCTCAGTCGCTCGCGGACGCGAAAGCCGAGGGCGCGAACGTGGACGTGGTGTACAGCGTCACGCAGGCCGTCGAGCTCGCACGTGGGCTCGAAGAAGACATCGTCTTTTTCGCCTCGGGCTTCGAGACGACCGCGGTTGCGACGGCAGCGGTCCTAGTCGACGATCCGCCCGACAACTTTTCGGTCCTTTCGGCGCACAAGTACATTCCCCCGGTGATGGAGATTGTCGCCGAGATGCCAGAGACGAAGATCGAAGGCTTCCTCGCGGCCGGACACGCTGCGACGATTACCGGCTCGGGCGTATTCGAGAAGTTCGTCGAGCGTCACGGTCTGCCCGTGGTGATCGCAGGTTTTGAGCCACTCGACGTCTTGGCCGGCCTGGTCAAGCTCATGGAGGTGATCAACAGCGGTGAGCCCAGGGTCGAAAACGCCTTTCCGCGCTGCGTAACGCGGGAAGGGAACGTCCACGCACAGAAACTATTGTGGCAGGTGTTCCGGGCGACAGGCGGGCGCTGGCGGGGCATCGCTCATGTACCCAACGGGAACCTTCGCCTGCGCGATGAGTTCGCGAAATACGACACCAGAAAGCGCTTCACCATCGACGCATCGGCGCTTTGGAGCTACGCACCGCCGAAGCTGGTTCAGCAATGCCAGTGCGGGGACATCATGGCCGGCATTGCATCCCCTTCCGACTGTCCGCTGTTCGGAAAGGAATGCACGCCCGACACCCCGGTGGGCGCATGTATGGTGAGCGCGGAAGGCACTTGCAAGATCTGGCATCAGTACGGCGGTCGACCAGACCTTCGTTCGATCAGGCGAGGCGCGGCATGACGCGCAACGCTCGTTTAATCGACGATCGAATTACGCTCAAGTACGGAACGGGCGGCGGCGCGATGCGCGCCCTGATCGAACAGGTGTTTGCGAGAGGACTCGGCGAGGTTGACGATGGCATCGGCCTCGGCGCCATGGACGACGGGGCGGCGCTTCGCATCGGCGACCAGTACCTCGTCATCGCCACCGACTCGCACGTCGTGCAGCCCATCGAGTTCCCAGGCGGCGACATCGGACGCCTGGCGATCTCTGGAACCGTCAATGATCTCGCAATGATGGGAGCGACAGAGCCCTTGGCGCTGACCTGCGCGGCCATCATCGAAGATGGATTTCCGAAAGAGGATCTTCTCCGGATCTGGGCGTCGATTCGCGCGACCTGTGAAGAGGCAGGCACCACGATCGTCACCGGCGACACGAAGGTGATGGGTCACGGGGAGCTCGATGGCCTGGTCCTGAACACGACGGGCGTCGCGCTGACTTCGCGACTGGTTTCCGATAGCGGCCTGCGCCCGGGTGACCAAATCTTAGTCACCGGAACGATGGGTGATCACGGTCTAGCGATCATGGCGACGCGCAACGAGCTTGCGTTGGAGACTAGGCTGGAGTCCGATGTGGCGCCGATTCACGCGCTGGTGCGCCGGGGCCTGGAGGTCGGCGGGGAGGGTGTGGTTGCTCTCAAGGACCCCACACGAGGTGGGCTTTCGAGCGCGCTTCACGAGATGGCGGAAAAGAGCGGCGTCGGAATTATCGTAGAAGAGAACGCCGTGCCTCTCCGAGACGAAGTTCGCGCCGTGGGTGAGCTGCTCGGAATCGACCCCCTCGTCTCCGCGAACGAAGGGAAGGCCGTATTTGGTGTACGGCCCGAAGCGGCAGCGGGCGTGCTCGACGCCGTTCGCTCGCACCCCCTGGGCCGAAACGCCGCAATTGTCGGTGAATGCGTAGCGGATCGACCTGGCTTCGTAATTGTCGACACCGGTTTCGGAAGCCGTTTGTTGGCTGAAGCCGAAGGCGAGCTCCTCCCGAGGATTTGCTGAGCGATGCGCGAAATGAAGCATATTCGAGTGGAGCGAGAAGGATCGGTGGGGATCCTGACCATCGCACGCCGCGAACGGCTGAACTCCCTCGACGTCGAGACGGCTCAAGACTTCAGAAGAGCCGGCCTGCAGCTCGCACGCGATCGCGAAGTTCGCGCGGTAGTCATTCGAGGCGAGGGCGGCGTGTTTTGCAGCGGCGCCGACTTGAAGTACATCCGCGACGGCGGCGACCGGGAAGATCTTGGATACCTGCAGCCGGAGACTCGAACGCCGGACGCAGGCTACGGAGTGATCTTCAAACAGATCCTCGAGTACATCCACAGCACCATCTCCGAGATACGGCGCGCTCCGAAGCCGTTCATCGCAGCGGTCGACGGCGCCGCCGCCGCGGGGGGTTTCGGAATCGCGATGAGCTGCGACCTGGTGGTCGCCTCGGAGCGCGCCTGGTTCGAGTGGGCCTACTTCAAGACGGGACTGACCGGCGCGGAGAGCTCGACCTTCTTCTTGCCTCGCTTGATCGGCCTTCGGAAGGCGCTCGAGCTCGTTCTCCTGAACCCGCGTTTGAGCGCTCGCGAGGCGCTCGAATGGGGCCTCATTAATCGAGTGATTCCGAATAGTTCACTGGATGCAGAAGCGCTCGAGCTCGCCGCCCAATTGGCCGAGTCACCGACGAGCGCGGTGGGCGTAGCCAAGGGCCTCCTCAATCAGGCTGCTGGCATGGATCGTCTCGACGTTCACCTCGACGCCGAGCTCACCGAGCTCGCGCGGATCGCCGACGGCCCGAACTTCGCCGAAGGTCTCGCGGCCTTCTTCGACAAACGCTCACCCGAGTTCGAAAGCGAGTAGCGCGTGCACGAGTATTCCATCGTCGCTTCTCTGATCGACCGCGTGCAGCACGAGGCTGCCGTGCACGGCGGCTCTCGGGTTCATCGCTTGCATCTAAAGATCGGCGAGCTGTCCGGTGTGGAGGTCGACCTCTTGAAGACGGCCTTCGACACCTTCCGCGAACGAACGATTTGTGATGGTGCAGAGCTGGCGATTGACACGGTCGCTCCCGCTTGGGCCTGCCCGGCGTGCAATCAATGCCTCGCTGCTGGTGCGGTCCTGCGCTGCAGCACTTGCGGAAGGCCCGCACGGATGGTGCAGGGCGACGAGATCATCTTGGAAAGAATCGAAATGGAGGCCCCCGATGTGTGAAACCTGCGGATGCGGCGACCCGGAAATTGTGCCGATCGAGGTTCAGGAGCGAATCCTGTCTGACAACGACGCGCAGGCAGGACATAATAGGAGTCATTTCGAGGGTTTAGGGGTCCTAGCGATCAACCTGATGGGCTCGCCCGGAGCCGGTAAAACCGCGGTGCTCGAGGCGACCGCCAAGGCAGCCGCCGGCCGTCTCAAGCTCGGCGCGGTCAGCGGCGACCTGGCTACCGAACGCGACGCCGACCGCCTCAACGCCGCGGGGATCGTTTCGTCGACGATCACCACCGGGTCAGCCTGCCACCTCGACGCTCGCCTAGTGCACCACGCACTGCATCACTTTCCCTCGAACGATCGCGATATTTTTTTCATCGAGAACGTTGGCAACTTGGTGTGCCCCGCGATCTACGATCTCGGGCAAGCCGCCAACGTGGTCACGCTCTCAGTGACTGAGGGCGAAGACAAGCCGCTCAAGTATCCGGTCATGTTTCAAAAAGCAGATTTGGTTCTGCTGACCAAAACGGATTTGATTCCGCATTTGGATTTCGACGTGGGTGCGGTGGAAGACGCGCTCGCCCGCGTGATGCCCGGAGCCAGGATGCTGAAGGTCTCCGCGAGGACGGGCGATGGAATCGACGCTTGGCTGCACTGGCTGCAGGAGCGCCGTCCCGAGCCAGCGGAGCGGCCGCCCAAGGCCCATGCGCATCATGGTCATGGGCACCAGCACGGGCACAGCCATGAGCAGCGCTAGCCTTTTCGCCTCGCTGGCGATCGCCGCAATCGCCATAGGTTCCATGCATTCGCTGGCGCCAGACCATTGGGTGCCGATCGCGGCCGTGGCTCGCGCGCGCGGCTGGTCTAGAGCGCGCGCCGCTCGGGTCGCCTTCCTCTGCGGGCTCGGTCATGTGACCGTCTCCGTCCTACTGGGGTTGCTCGCTCTGCTGTTTGGCGCGCAGCTTTTTGAATCGCTTGGCGAGCGTATGGTTTCGATCGCCGGGCTGCTCCTCATCGGCTTTGGTGTCGCGTATGCGATCTGGGGTCTTCGGGGCGCGTTCGCCCATCGGCTCCACGGACACCATCATCACCACTACGATCACGTGCACGACGCGTCCCGGGCGTCTACCTGGTCGCTGTTCTTGATCTACTGCGCCGACCCATGCGTAGCGGTGATTCCAATTCTCTTCGCGGCGGCGCCGCTGTCGGCGCTCGAGACAATCTCCATCATCGTTGCCTACGAGGTGGCCACCGTTGGTGCGATGGTCGCCTTGGTCGCCGTCGCCCACTCCGGCGCACAGCTCGTCAAAGGCAAGTGGATCGAGCGCTACGGCGACAGCGCGGCTGGCGCGCTGATCGTGGCGACCGGCATCTTGGTCGCCTTCTTGGATTGGTGACGACGCCAGCGCGACATTCGACCCAGAGGCCCTATACAACAGGAAATGGAAATGAAATTCTCTAAGAAATTGACCAAAAACCTCTTCGCCGGGCTCCTTCTGACCGGGCTCGCAGGCTGCACCCAGGTGGACGCCGGCAACCTGGGCGTCGTCATGAAGTGGGGCGAGATTCAAGACGTCGCGCTTCAGGAGGGCATCCATTTTCGGACGCCGGTGAAGACGCAAATCATCAACATCTCCACGCGCGTCCACAAGATGGAGGCAAGCGCAACCGCGTCGTCCAAAGACCTTCAGGTCGTGTCGACGAAGATCGCTCTGAACTACCGAATCGACGCAAACCAGATCGTCGAGGTGTTCCGCAACATCGGGACACGCATGGTCGTCGAAAACACGATCATCGACCCTGCACTTCAGGAGTCGCTCAAACAGGCGACCGCGCAGTACACCGCCGAAGAGCTGATCACCAAGCGCCAGGAGGTGAAGGCCACACTGGGCAACAGCATCAAGGTCACGCTGGCCAAGAGCGACATCCTGGTCACCGAGCTCTCGATTACCGACTTCCAATTCGCCCCCGAGTACCAGCAGGCGGTCGAAGCCAAACAGGTCGCCGAGCAGCGCGCTTTGACAGCGAGGAACGACCTCGCGCGCATCCGGGTCGAAGCCGAGCAGGCCGAGGCCAAGGCGCAGGGTACGGCGAACGCGATGCTCGCAAGGGCGGAAGCCGAGGCCAAGGCGCAGGAGCTTCTTCGCAAGACAATTAGCCCTGAAATCGTATACTTGCGTGCGGTCGAGAAGTGGGACGGAAAGCAGCCCACCATCGTCGGAGAGGGGGGCGCAATCCTGGATCTCGGGGCGATCAAGAAGGCCGCAGGACGCTAGAGCTTCAATCGCCGTCGACCAGGCTTGCGAGCTTCGGCAGGAGCGAGCTGTGGAGCTGATCGTGCTTCGGGTCGTTGCTGCTCATCGCGCGCAGGATGCCGTCTCGGTCGATCAAGTGGAAGCCGGGGATCAACCTCCTCGAAGCCGCGCCGATGAATCGCTGGTCGCCAATCAGCACGATGCGGTTCTCGTGACGGTCCATCCCGAAGTGACTCGCCCAGTCGCGTGCGTCGTTTTCGGTGGGTGGGCTTCGTCCGTCCATTCCGTAGAGCACGAGCTGAATGAAGACGATGTCGGGATGTTCGAGCGAGAGCTTTGCGTAGCTCGTCGCGTACCGCTCGATCGAGTCGAGTCCGGCTTGGGGTTGGATTCCGCGGAAGCGGGTCTTGCCTGGTTCATTCCCACCGGCGAAGGCGTGGCACGCCCTGCACGTGAGGCCGACGAGCTCGACGAGAATCACCTTCCCTCGAAAGTCGCCGATCGCGCTGACCTGTCCGGTCTGGTCCCTGAGGACGAGGTTCGGGTAGCGCTTCCCGACCACGGGAGGCCAGCCTTCGAGCGGCTGCTCCGGCTGGTAATTTATGGAGTTTCTCTTGCGAACCTCGGTAGTTTCGGGCTCGGCTCCCCCGGAGGGCGTAGGAGGCTTACGGCGGGTTTGCAGCGCCGCCGGGTCCATCTGTTTTAACGCGGCGATCGGGTCTTTTTCGATCTCTCGAAGCCAGTCCCTCGGCTCCTGCGGCGGCGCCTCGAACTTGGAGGCGACCCAGTCGGCATCGATCACCGGAGGCGCGGAGTCGTCCGGTTTGGTCGACTCGGGGCTTGGGGTCTCTACGGGCTGCACCTCGCCGGCCTCAGTCCGGTCGCATGCCGCGGAAACGAAGAGAAGAAGCAGCAGCGCTCCGCGTGTGAAAAGGGGCGAAGGAGGCGCGTGCTGGGCTTCGGTCACGCAGACAGGATATCAGAAGCCGGCGATGAAGTGTCCGTACGCCCAGGTCGCCGGCGCGGTAAAGGCAAGCGCGTCGACTCGATCCAAAATCCCTCCGTGCCCCGGTAGGATCCCGCCGCTGTCTTTGACGCCGCTGCTGCGCTTGAGCACCGATATCAGCAGGTCGCCAGCCTGACCTGCGGCGCCCGCGAGAATCCCGAGCGCGACCGCATCGATGGGCTCGAGCCCCGGTAAGAAGAAGCTCATGATCACGGCGCCCACGACCGCTGCCGTCAGTCCGGCCGCGGAGCCTTCAAGCGTCTTTTTGGGCGAGATCCGCGGCGCTAGCTTGGTCTTTCCGAATTTGCGACCGACGAAATAAGCGGACGTATCGCTTCCCCAGGCCAGCACCATCGTCAGCAGGACCCAGGCCCCGGTCGGTTCGAAATCGCGAACGAGCGCGACCGCGGTCAAGGTGCCGCCAACGTAAATCGGCGCCCCTAGCAACCAGCCCACACGCACGCTCGCGTCATGCAAAGGGTCTTCTTGCAAGAGACTCCAGGCCATCGTTCCAACGATGATGATCAGCACGGCGCCGTAGACGGCGCTTGCGCTCGTCGTGAACATGAGGGTGGATGCGAACAGGACCGAGGTCATCGAACCCCAGACGCGAAGTCCGCGCGACGACGGGAGCTTCATTCCCATGAGCTCGTAGCCACCGATCGCAACCGCAGCCAAGATGAATGTCTGCCAAAGCAATCGCGGCCCGGCAAACATCATCCACACGATGATCGGAATCAGCGGAACGACCGTTGCGACACGAAGCGCGGTTCCGGACAAACCCTTCTTCATCGGCGGTTGTTCGATCGCTTCACTCATACTGCGCGCTCCAACTCACGGCTCGCCTTGCGCGCCGTTGCGTCTTGTTCGAGCTCGGGCAGCAGGCCGAATCGACGCTGCCTTCCCTGGAAGTCACCAATCGCGCAATATAGCGAATTTGCTCCGAAATCCGGCCAGAGCTCATCGGTGAAATAGAGCTCGGCGTATGCGGAGCCCCAGAGGAGGAAGTTGCTGATTCGCCGCTCGCCGCCCGTGCGAATCAGCAGGTCCACCGGCCCCACATCCATCGAAGGCAAGAAGCGATCGATCGCGGCTTCGTCGATCTCATCGGGTTTGATTTCGCCGTCGCGCGCCGCGCTTGCAAGCGCGCGTGCCGCATCGGTCAGCTCTTCGCGCCCGCCGTATGAGAGAGCGAGTGTGAGCGTCATTCCTTTGCAAGACTTGGTCTCAGCGCTGAGCTCGAGCAAACGGTTCTGCGCGTGTTGCGGAAGCTTGTGCAAGCGACCGATCGCAGAAAGTCGTATCTCGTTGTCGAGGAGCTCGTTCCGTTCCGAGACCAAGCACTCGCAAAGCAGATCGACCAGTGCGTTGATCTCCCCTTCGGGCCGGTCCCAGTTCTGCTCGCTGAACGCGTACAAGGTCAGCGACGGGATGCCGAGGCGTCGAGCCGCGCGCATCGTTGCGCGCACCGCGTCGGCGCCGCGCTCGTGGCCGGCCGTGCGTGGCTTCGACTGCGCCTGCGCCCATCGCCCGTTGCCGTCCATGATGATCGCGACATGCTGCGGAATGCGGCTAACATCAACCAAGGCCATGGCGAGCGAGTATCATGCGACCCGAGAGGCAGCAAGAACGCCAATGATCATCCTGTCAAAACCAAGAGTGGCCTTCTGCAGCCCTGAAAATGCCATTTATGGCTTACGTAACGCTAAATATTGGCTATTTCTGCCGGTTTCTAGTCTCGGCAGCGTTGAAAGAAGGCGTCGAGTGATTATGGTAGGCAGCCATGGCTGACCGCGATTTCTACAGCGTTTTGGGGGTGTCGCGAGGTGCTAGCCCCGAGGAGATCAAGAAGGCGTATCGCCAGCTTGCCAAAGAGCTGCATCCGGACCGCAACCCGGACAACAAGGAAGCCGAGGAGCGCTTCAAGGACGTCTCGTCGGCCTACGGCGTTCTTTCGGACGCCGAGAAGCGCAAACTCTACGACGAGTTCGGTGAGATGGGCCTACGTGAAGGGTTCGATCCCGAGTCCTATCACGCGGCCGCTCAGGGCGTCGGCGGCTTCGACTTCGGAGATATCTTTGGAGCAGCGGCCCGCGGCCAGCGAGCCGGAGGTCAAGGGGGGCACTTCGAGTTCAATCTGGAGGATCTCTTGGGAGGCGCCGGCGCCCGCCGAGGCGGCTACGTGCGGGTTCCCCAAAAAGGCGCTGACCTCCGGTCGGAGGTGACGGTGGACTTCAGGGATGCGGTGCTTGGCTGCACCAAGGAGCTCAGCCTCCGAACCGAGGAAGGGGACCGCACCCTCAAGGTACGAATCCCCGCTGGGGTCCGGAATCAGGGGAAGATCCGGCTTCGGGGCCAGGGCGGTCCAGGGTCTCAAGGGGGCCCACGGGGCGACCTGCTGCTCGAGGTGAAGGTTCGGAAGCACCCGTACTTCTCGATCCGCGGCAAGCAGCTCCACGTCACGGTGCCGGTGACCCCGCTCGAGGCCTACGCGGGGGCGAAGGTGAACGTGCCGACCCCTGAAGGCTCGGTCCAGCTTTCGGTCCCCCCAGGCTCGAAGAACGGCTCGAAGCTCCGCCTGCGCGGCAAGGGAATTCAACCGAAAGACAAGCCGAGGGGAGACCTGATCGCGCACCTCGAGATCGTGCTCCCGAAAGGCCGCGACGAGGACGTCGAGGAGGCCCTGCGAACCGTGGAGGATGCATTCGAGACGGACCCGCGCGCGAGCCTGCTCCTCTGACCGTTTCACGTGCAACATCCGCTGAGGGCGCCCGTGAGCCCCTCCCTGTTTCACGTGGAACAATCCGGACCGGGCGGGTTTGACCGACCCCCGCCGCTGGGCTTAGATCCCTGCAATGGGCTTTGAGAGCCAGATCCGCGAAGCCCTCGCCGAGCTCGAGGCCTCCGGCCTTCTGCGCCGGCCGCTCCGGATTTCCGGGCCCCAGGGCCCGGAAGTAGAGATCGACGGCAGACGCGTTCTTTGCCTGTGTTCGAACAACTACCTCGGCCTCGCGAACCACCCCGACATCGCCTCGGCCGCGAACGCCTCGGCCCCGGTCGATGGCGTCGGCGCCGCTGCATCCCGACTGATTACCGGAACGATGGACGCTCACCGCGAAGCCGAGGAGGCCTTTGCGGATTTCCTAGGCGCCCCCTCGGCCGCGCTCTTCTCGACAGGCTATGCAGCCAACCTCGGCACGATCCAAGCGCTCGTGGGTCCAGGGGACCTGGTCTTCAGCGATGCGCTCAATCACGCAAGCCTCATCGACGGGTGTCGGCTCTCCCGCGCCGAGATCCATGTGTATGCCCACCGAAGCCCGGGTGATCTCGAGTCACTGCTCGAGCGGCATCGAGCCAAGGGCCGACGAGCGCTGGTCGTGACCGACTCGCTCTTCTCGATGGATGGCGTCACCGCGCCTCTCGGTGAAATCGCCAGGCTGGCGAGCGCCTTCGACGCTGGTCTTCTCGTCGACGAGGCGCACGCACTAGGCGTGCTCGGGCCGAACGGACGAGGCGTCGCGGCGGCGGCTGGGGTCAAACCAGACGTCGTGATCGGGACGCTCGGCAAGTCCTTCGGGGTCGCAGGCGCCTTCGTTGCGGCGAGCGAGGCGACCGTGTCTCTGATTCGCAACCGAGCGCGAAGCTTCGTTTATTCGACCGCGCCGCCCCCGATGCTTGCCCGCGCCGCGATCGCAGCCCTCGAGCTGGTTCGTGATGCGAAGGATGCACGCGAGACCTTGCTCGCCCACGCCGGCGCTCTTCGCGCGGGGCTTCGGGAGTTGGGCTTCGATGTCCCGGACGGCGAAAGCCAGATTCTTCCCGTGTTGATCGGAGAAAACGAACGCACGATGCGGCTCTCGGCGGAGCTCCTAGACCTCGGGGTTTTCGTCCAAGGGATTCGGCCGCCGACGGTGGCACCGGGCACGGCACGACTTCGACTGACACCCATGGCGACCCATAAGCCGGAACAGATCGCGATGGCGATTGAGGCGTTCGCGTCGCTTCGAAGCCGAGGATAGGAGGCGGACATGAAGGGCGCGTTCATTACAGCGACAGGCACGGGGGTAGGGAAGACCTGGCTTGCTAGCGCGCTTGCAAGCGCATGCGTGCAGCGCGGTAAACGAGTCGCCGCGATCAAGCCCATGGAAACCGGGGTCGACCCCGAAGCTCTCGACGCGCTTGCACTCGCGCGCGCATGCGGCGACCCGTCCTTGGCAAACGCAGACGGTCTCTATCGCGCCAAGGAACCGCTCGCACCGTACGCGATCGAAAAGCGCGGCGGCCCGACCGTCGGTTCCCTACGCGCTCTGGCCAAGCGCGTTCGCGACCTCGGAGGCGACGCCGACTACTCGATCGTCGAAGGCGTTGGCGGGGTGCTCGTCCCTCTCAATCGCGAACAGACCGTTGCGGACTTTGCGGCCTTGCTCGATCTGCAAACCGTCCTCGTCGCGCGCAACGAGCTTGGCGTTTTGTCGTATACGCTCAGCGCCGTCGAAGCACTTCGCAAAAGGAAGATCTCGGTGCGCGCTATCGTGCTCAACCACGTGGACCGGAGCTTCAAAGAGGACCTCAGCCGCAGCTCCAACGCCGACGTGCTCGCCGACTACATCCCGCGCGTTCCGATTCTGCGCGCACCGCGTGTGCAGAGTCCTGCCGACCTCGTCGACACGGCTTCGCTCCTCCTCAACACCCTGAAAGTATGAGGCTTTTACCACTTTCGGTGAGTATCTAATTCGATACTTTTCTCAGAACGCTCCTGAGACCAGCAGCCCCGTCGGCGAGAAGGAAATCTGTGTGCGCCGCGTCTCCTTCGCGCGCTTCGCGCCGAGCGCAAACCAGGTGGCGCTTCCCGCCAAGGCCGCGATGCCGATGCCTCCGTACACGTAGGTCCATGCCGTGGCCGAGCTCTGCACTGTGCACTGACCGGCAACCTCTCTGCTGCACGAACCGTCTTGCGCGAGCCCGACGCCCATCGCGGCAACACCGGCCGCCCCGACCGCCGCCAAAACAGTGCCACCGATGATCGCAGAGCGCGGAACGCGACGGCCGTCCTCCATGCTTTGCACTCGTTCGATGTTCTGATAGCGAATCGCAGCTTCCTCGAGCGCGCGCGCAGTCGCTTCCCTTTCGTCGATCGACGCTTGAAGTGCTTCGATCCGTCCGCGCACCTCTGCTTCGCGCGTCGGGCTGTCGTTTTCGTCCAGGTAGTATTGGAATGCTTCGAGCGCTTCCTGCTCGCGCTGTAGTCGATCCGCCGCAACACCGATGTTGTACTGGAGTGCAGGCCTGCCGCTCAGGCGGTACGCGTGCCGAAAAAAGACCAACGCTCCTTCGTAGTCGGCCTCTTCGAAGGCCGCGCGGCCACGCTCGAAGTACTCGCGCGCAGCGGCGTCGTCGGCGGTCTCCTGCGCAAGCGCCGGCGTCGCGCAAAGCGCGCAAAGGAGAAGCGCGGCCCCGCAGATCCGCCCGCTGGCGATCCCCCTAATTCCCGTCATGGCTTCAGGATAGACGGACGGCGACCCGGCCGCCAATCCCGACGAAAGAACGGATTTCCAACTCCGCGAGCTGCGCGCGCAGGCCTTCGAGTTGCACCCGGAAACGCCGCGGCTATACGAACGCCCGACCTCGGGGTTGTAGCTCAGTTGGGAGAGCGCCGCGTTCGCAATGCGGAGGTCAGGGGTTCGATTCCCCTCAGCTCCACCATTTTTCGAGGCTCGCGAAGCCAGGGCCGAACGAGTTGCGCCGATCGCAGCCGCGGCTAGGCTCCCGCGCCTATGACTCGCGCAATCAACTTCAGTGCGGGGCCAGCGACCCTTCCGATGCCGGCCCTCGAGTATGCCCACAACGAGTTCCTCGACCACGAAGGCACGGGGATGTCGCTCATCGAGCACAGCCACCGCGGGGCGGCGTACGCGAAGGTTCACGAAGAGGCGAAATCGCTCTTCCGCGAGCTGATGAACGTCCCGGACACGCACGAGGTCCTCTTCATGCAAGGCGGAGCAACGGCTCAGTTCGCGCTCGTCCCAATGAACCTCCTCGGCGAAGGCCAATCGGCCGACTACATCAACACGGGGGTGTGGAGCGACAAGGCCATGGCCGAGGCCCTGATCCTCGGCGAGGCGCGTGAGGCGGGCACCGGCAAGGTAGACGGGAAATACACACGCGTTCCGAAACAGGCCGAGCTCGAGCTCGACCCCGGCGCCGCCTATGCACACTTCACGAGCAACAACACGATCATGGGCACGCAGTTCCATCAATACCCGGACAGCGGGGATGTTCCGCTCGTCGCCGACATGTCGAGCGACATCCTCTGGCGCCCGATCGACGTCTCGAAGTTTGGGCTCATCTACGCCGGGGCCCAAAAGAACCTGGGCCCGGCGGGCGTTACAATTTTGATTTTCCGCAAAGACTTGGCGGAACGAAGCCCGAGCAGCATTCCCAAGATCTTTCGGTACAAGACGATTCTCGACGGTGACTCGCTGCAGAACACGATCCCGACCTTCGCGGTGTACATGGTTCGCAATGTCCTTCGCTGGGTGCGCGACCAGGGCGGCGCTCCCGCAATGGAAAAGCGCAATCGGGCAAAAGCCGGCGCGATCTACGGCATGATCGACGGGAACCCGGACTTCTTCCACTGCCCGGTCGAGGTCGAGTCGCGCTCGATGATGAACCCGGTCTTTCGCCTCCCGACCGAGGAGCTCGAAAAGAAGCTGATCGCCGAAGCCGCCGAAGCCGGAATGGTGGGCATCAAAGGCCACCGCTCGGTGGGCGGAATTCGAACGTCGATCTACAACGCGATGGAGCCGTCCAACGTCGAGAAATTCGTCGACTTTGCCAGGGCCTTCGCGAAGAAGAACGGCTAGCGCGCCGCGCCGCCGTCGGCGTAGGTTTCGTACAAATAGCGGCGAATTTCGTCTGATTCGAACATCCGGACGCCGGTGTTCGGGTCGTTCAAGAACGGCACCTGCATCTTGCCCGACATCGCTATGTAGTCGCCGCGATCGGGGCTTCTTCGGGGTACGTTGTGCAATCGGTAGGGCAGCTCCAGCTCACAGAGGGCCTCGCGCGCGATCCGGCAAAACGGCGAACCCTCATAGGAGTAGAGCTCGAGCAGTTGCTCCGGCTGCCGTGAACGGACCGCGTGTCGGCCGCGCGTGGGGCGAAAGGCAGAAGCGAGCATCGACGTCGTCACTGCAAAGGAGCGCTGGCGCAAAAACCATGGAACGCTTCCATCACCGTACTCCTGAAACAGGTACTCGACGATGTTCGCCGACTCGTACATCGACACTCCGGTGTTTCGGTCGACCAGATACGGGAACTGGTAGCGCCCTCCCTCGCGCTTGACCTTTTCGCGAAAGAGCTCGCCGCCTTTCGGGCAGGGGTAGACGATCGGATCGAGGCTCAGCGCAGAAAAGGCTTCGCGGGCGATCCGGCAATACGGACAACCCTCGAACTCGAAGAGCTCGAGCGGCTGTTCGGGAGACTTCCGTCGCTCGTAGTGAACGTTGCCGAAGTTGGGGCGCGCCGCGCTTGCGGCGGTCGCGGTGGTCACGTCGAGGAAGCGCGCGAGATCCATCAATCCGTCCATAAGGGGCCTGCCGCCGTTTTCAAGGGGTGTTAGCCTTGGCCGATGGCACGGGAGCTCGAGCTCGTCACCGAGATGCGTCCCAAAGGGGACCAACCAGCGGCAATTGCGGCGCTTTTAGAGGGACTTTCGCGCAGCGAGCGACACCAGGTCCTCCTTGGCATTACGGGGAGCGGCAAGACTTTTTCGATCGCGAACGTGATCGCCACGACCAAGCGACCGACCCTGATCATCGCGCCGAACAAGACTCTCGCCGCCCAGCTCTACAGTGAGATGCGCGAGCTCTTCCCGAACAACGCCGTCGAGTACTTCGTCAGCTACTACGACTACTACCAGCCCGAAGCGTACATCCCGTCGAGCGACACCTATATCGAGAAGGATGCCATCGTCAACGACAAGGTCGACCGCATGCGGCACAGCGCCACCCGCTCGCTGCTCGCGCGGCGCGACGTAATCATCGTAGCGAGTGTCTCGTGCATCTACGGCATCGGCTCCTCGGAGTGGTACCAGGAGATGCTGATCAATCTAGAGGTTGGCAAAGAGTTTCGCCGTGACGTTCTACTGCGCCGGCTCGTCGACATTCAGTATCAGCGCAACGACATCGACTTTCATCGCGGCACGTTTCGGGTTCGCGGTGACGTCGTCGAGATCTTTCCCGCACACTCCGAAAACCTTGCGGTGCGCATTGAATACTGGGGCGACGAAATCGAACGGATTGCCGAGATCGACCCGATGCGCGGCAAAGTCCTCGAGGAGATGGACCAGTACGGCGTCTACCCGGGCAGCCACTACGTCACCCCGGACGCGAACCGAAAGCGGGCGATCGAGTCGATCCGTGAGGAGCTCTTGCACTGGCTCCCCAAGCTCGAAAAAGACGGGAAATTGCTGGAAAAACAGCGCCTCCAGCAGCGAACCATGTATGACCTCGAGATGCTCGAGCAGATGGGGTTCTGCCACGGGATCGAGAACTACAGCCGGCATCTGTCGGGCCGCAAAGAGGGCGAGCCGCCGCCGACGTTGCTCGATTACTTCCCCGACGACTTCCTGGTGATCCTCGACGAGTCGCACATCACGGTTCCGCAAATCGGCGCAATGTACCGCGGCGACCGATCGCGAAAAGAAACCTTGGTCGCTCATGGCTTTCGCCTTCCGAGTGCGTTGGACAATCGGCCTCTGCAGTTCTCCGAATGGGAAGAACGGGTCGGCGAGGTCATTCACGTGAGCGCGACACCGGGCGATTGGGAAGTTGAGCAGGCGAGCGGGGTCGTCGTCGAACAAGTCATTCGGCCGACGGGGCTGCTCGATCCGGTCGTCCACGTTCGCCCTACGAAGCAGCAGGTCGACGACTTGCTGTCCGAGATCCGCGGTCGCGTTGCACGCGATGAGCGCGTCCTGGTCACGACGCTGACCAAGCGGATGGCCGAGGACCTCACTGAATACTACGGCGAGCTCGGCGTTCGCGTCCGCTACCTCCACAGCGACGTGAACACTCTGGATCGTGTTGATATTCTTAGGGATTTGCGACGCGGTGAGTTCGACGTTCTCGTAGGCATCAATCTTCTGCGCGAGGGGCTCGACCTGCCCGAAGTCTCTCTCGTCGGCATTCTCGACGCGGACAAGGAAGGCTTCCTTCGCTCACCGCGATCTCTGATTCAGACGATCGGACGCGCGGCCCGAAACGCGGACGGCGAGGTGATCATGTATGCGGATAGAATCACCAAGGCGATGCGATACGCCCTGGACGAAACCGAACGGCGACGAGCGCGCCAGAGCGAGTACAACGAAGAGCACGGCATCACGCCACGAACCATCACGAAGGCCGTTCTCGAAATGGATCCGTCTACCGGCGCTGGCGACTACGTCGTCATCCCCATCTTGCGAAAGGGCGAGACGCCCGACGACCCCGCCGACATCCCGGCTCGCATCGAAGAGCTGCGAAGCGAAATGCTGCTAGCCGCCGAAGAGCTCGAGTTCGAAAAGGCCGCCGAGCTTCGCGATCGGATCGAGAAGCTGTCAAAGACCTCCTGAGAGAGCCGCTCAATCCTCCGGCGTCGCGGACTTGGGAGTATAAAATGAGTAATTCCAATCACTTGTGCTGATGGAAAGGGTCCCCACCCGCAGGTAGCTGGCGTGAAGGAGATGGTGGTCGAGGGGGGGTCCGCCGTAGAGCGAGTCGCCGAGCAGCGGGTGACCGATCGAGGCCAGATGGACGCGGATTTGGTGGCGGCGCGCGCTGTCGGCGCGGAGCTCGACGAGGGAGCCTTGCTCGGCTGGCGTGCTGCGTAGCACTTCCGTTCGTGCCGCTCGAGCGCCGAGCCGTTTGACCTCGCGGGGGTCGGTGCAAGCTCGGACTTTGCGGCGATCGCGCGGGTCGGTCGCGATCGGCTTGTCGATGACCGATGGAGCTGGAACGACTCCGACGCAGCGCGCGAGATATCTCTTTTCGATCTCGCCGTCCCGCAGCATTCGTCGGAGCTCCTCGAACGTTCCGGGATCGCGGGCGGCGAGCATCAGACCCGAGGTGCCGGTGTCGAGCCGATGGAGGATCCCAGGTTCGCGCTTTCGGTAGCCGACCCCTCGCATCTCCGGGTAGCGGGCAAGCAGCGCGCCGGCGAGGGTGCCGAGCTCGCCTTGCCGAAGCGGGTGGCTGGCAACGCCGGCTGGCTTGTCGACTACGACGTATCGGTCGGTTTCGAGCACGACCTCTAGAGCGACGCTCGGGTCGGGAGCGGCGTAAAAATCTGCCGGACCGGGCAGGTCCTCGAGGGTCACCCTGTCCCCTGCGGCCAGGGCATAGCTCTTTTTGACCCGGCGCCCGTCGACTCTCACCTCGCCCTTTTCGATCAGTCCCTTTGCCCGGGCTCGGCTGAGGTCCGGAACACGCCTGGCGACGAAGACATCGAGCCTCTCGCCGACGTCCTCTCCTTCGATTTCGAGCTCGATCGCCGGCATCTGGCTCTCCTCTCATCGTATCGCCCGGTCGTGTACGCCGTTTGCAAGCCCAAGCGGCGCGTCTACACTCCGAATCTCAGTGTCCAAGCGTGATTACTACGTGATTCTCGAAGTCAGTCGCACCGCTTCGGCCGACGAAATCAAGCAAGCTTACCGCGCGCTCGCGATGAAGTACCACCCCGACCGCAACCCGGACGACCCTGCGGCCGAGGACTCCTTCAAAGAGGCGAGCGAGGCGTACGCCGTCCTCTGCGATCCGGGCAAGCGCCAGCAATATGACCGATACGGCCACAGCGCGTTCGAGAACGGAGGCCCCGGCTTCGAGCCCGGCGACTTCGGTGCCGTCAGCGAAATCCTCGAAGGGCTCTTCGGAGAAGTGTTCAGCGGCGGACGCCGCAAACGTCGGAGCGCGCGCGACCTGAGCTACGACCTTCAAATTTCGTTCGTCGAAGCCGCGCTCGGCGTCGAGAAGCAAATCGACGTCAAGCGCCCCGCACCGTGCGCATCCTGCGAGGGCAGCGGCGCGAAGCCGGGCACGCCCGTCCACAACTGCAACGTCTGCCAGGGACGCGGGCAGGTGAAATATCAACGCGGCCTGTTTGCGGCCGCACGGCCCTGTCACGCGTGCCGTGGCACTGGTAAGAAGATTCCGAATCCGTGCGAGGCCTGCAAGGGGACAGGGACGCAAATGCGCGCCGAGTCGATGAGCGTGAAAATCCCTGCCGGCGTCAAAGATGGCGCGGTACGTACGGTCCGCGGCGCGGGGGAAGCCGGCCCAGATGGGAATGGCGACCTTCACATCAACATCAAAGTGGCCGATCACACGCTGTTCGAGCGCAATGGCGCCGACATCCTGATCTCGGTCCCGATCTCGTTCCCTCAGGCCGTGCTCGGTTCAAGCATCGATGTGCCGACGCTCGACGGAACGGTTCTCATGAAAATCCCTCCAGGCACTCAGTCGGGAAAGGTGCTCCGGCTGCGCGGCAAGGGAATTCCGGTCTATGGGGGCTACGGCAAAGGCGATCAGCTCGTGACCGTCGTCGTGGAGGTCCCTCAGGAAATCAGTCGGCGACAGCGCAAGCTGATCCACGAGCTCGCGGAGGAGATTGGGGATGTATCGCACCCCCAGCAAGCGAGCTTCATCAAGAAGCTTCGAGGCTTGTTCGACTCCTGATCAAGCGCGAGCTTGCGCTCTGCCGAAGGCTTGCCAAGGTACGCCTATGCGAAGCGCAGTACTGTTCATGTTGGCTGGGGCACTCCTCGTCGGATGCCCCAAAGAAGAAGCCGCCGGAACCAAGAGCAAGGGCGAAGAAGCCCCAGCACCCGGCGAATCAAAGACGACCGAGGCAAGCGGAGACGAGAGCGGAGCCCCAAGCAAATACATCGTCGAGCTCGACACGACGAAGGGAGCGATCGTGATCGAGGTGCGCCGTGATTGGGCGCCGAACGGAGCCGACCGCTTCTACGAGCTGGTGCAGAACGGTTACTACACCGACATTGCCTTCTTCCGGGTGGTGAGCGGCTTCATGGCACAAGCGGGGATCAGCGGCGACCCCGCGGACAACGCGGTGTGGCGCGAGAAGCGAATTCCCGATGACCCGGTCAAGGCTAGCAACATGCGCGGCACCGTTACTTTTGCAACATCCGGACCCGATTCGCGGACGACGCAGTTCTTCATCAACTTCACCGACAACTCACGCCTCGATGGCATGGGCTTTGCCCCGTTCGGCAAGGTCAAGGACATGGCGCCGGTCGATGCCCTCTACGATGGATACGGAGAAGGCGCTCCGCGCGGCGGCGGCCCGTCGCAGGGGCTGATGCAGACGCAGGGCAACAGCTACCTCAAGCAGAGATTTCCAAAGCTCGACTACATCAAGAGCGCCCGCATCATCGAGTGACGCGGCCACGGTCTACTTGAAAGTCGACCCGGTCGCTCTCCAAGAGGATGAATTCCGGGTGCGTGGTGCTGAGAAACACTTGGCCGCCGGCCCGACTCAAGACCTCGAAAAACCTACGGTTTCGGCTTCGGTCCAACTCGCTCGAAACATCGTCGAGCAGCAGAATGGGAACGCGCCCCGTCCGCTCGCTCAGCAGATCGAGCTCCGCGGTCTTGAGGGCGAGGACGATGGTGCGGTGCTGTCCCTGCGAGCCGTGATGACGGGCGCCGACCTCGTGCAGCCGAAGCTCGAGATCGTCCCCATGGGGGCCGTCGGCCGTGAACCCGCGCGCCAAGTCCTTGCTAAACGCGCGTTCGAGCGTCTCGGCAATGACCTCCTCGCTTGGCTCGACCCGCGGCAGGTAGCGAACCGCGAGCGGCGTATCACCAGCGAACACCTCGGAGAAGGCGTGCACCACTCTCGGAGCGAGATCTTCGATGAGGCGCCGTCGGGCCTGACCTATGACGGCCCCTGCCTTGCTCAGAATCGCGTCGTAGGCGCGAACCGAGCGCCGGTCGCTCTGGGCGTCCTTGAGCAAGCGATTGCGGCTGCGAAGGGCCTTCTCGTAGCTTGCGAGGCTCGAGCCGTAGATCGGATCCATCTGCTCGAGCATCCGGTCGAGGAACGCGCGCCGCTTGTCGGCCGAGCCCGAAGCCAGAACCAAATCTCCTGGATGAAAAAGCACCATGCGAACGGACCGATGCCAGGCGCTGGTCGAGCGCGGACGTTTCCCGTCGAGCTCCAGACGTCTTCGCTGTGACCGACCAAGCTGAATGCGCAGCTTGTGGGGCGCGGGACCCCCTTCGAGCTTTGCCTCGAGAAGGGCCTGATCTTCGTCGAGAGCGATGAGGTCGTCCGTCTTTGCGCCTCGAAAGCTCTTCAGGGCTCCTAGGTAGTGAATCGCCTCGAGAAGGTTCGACTTTCCCGCTCCATTGTCGCCGTGAATGACGTTGAAGTGCGAACCAGGCTCGAACGCCGGCAGTTGGAGGTTGCGAAACCCTCGAGCGCGCATGGCGGTCACCCGGCTCGGGGTCTCGGCGCTGCGCGATTCGAAGGTCAACCCCCTGCCCTGTTCGACTAGATGCGCATGGGCATGATCACGCCGATGAAGTCGGAATGGTCTCCAACGGGCTTCAGCACGCCCGGATCCCGCTCTCCGCTGAGCTCGATCGCGACCTCGTCATGCGTGAGCGCGCTCAGAGCATCGAGGAGGTATCGAGCGTTGAAACCGATTCGAAGCTCGTCCCCGGCATAGTCGACGTCTACCTCTTCGCTGCCCTCGCCTACCTCGGGGTTCTGGCTCTGCAAGCGCAGTAGGCCCGGCTCGATAGTCAGCTGCACACCGCCGCTCTTGTCGTTCGCCACCAAGCTGATGCGCCTGAGAGCTTCGACGAGGGGTCCGCGCGCGGCAATGACCGTACGGCTCTGCTTGCTCGGAATGACCTTGTCGTAGGGCGGAAAGTTTTCGTCTGCGAGCTTCACGTTCAAGCAAAGGTCATCCCGAAGAAAGAACGCATTGCCCCCCGCTGTGGCGACTCCAATGGAGGACCCCTCATCGCCTTTGCTCTTGCTCCCTTTCACGTCGTCGAGCAGGCGCTTGAGCTCGCTGATGCCCTTGTGCGGAACCAGCATGCTGAAGTTCATCAGTGAGCCCTTTGCCGTGACTTTGTGCTCAGCCTTCGAAAGGCGATGACCATCGGTGGTCACCATTCGGACCATCTTCCCGTCGCCTTCGAACAGCGTCCCTGCGAGGTGCGGCCGCGTGTCGTCGTGCGACATCGAATACTGCGTGAGCGAGATCAGCTCGGCAAGAACGCTCGCATCCAGATGGGCAAAATCCGCATCTCCGGGGTTCGGGAGGGGCGGAAAGTCTTCGCCCGGCATCGCAGGGATGCGATAGCGAACCTTGCCGCACTTGAGCTCGACCGCATGGCTGTCGCTGAGCTTCCAGCTTACCTCACCCTCGGGGAGGTTCTTGACGATGTCGAAGAGCGTTCGTGCTGCCACTGCAATTGTTCCGCCCTTTTTGATTTTGGCCGGAGCGACCGCCGTGACGCCGAGATACAAATCGGTTGCCGACAAGCGTAGACGGTCAACGCCTTCAGCCGTAAGCAGCACATTCGACAAGATGTGCATCGAGCTTTTGCGGTCAGCTACACCGTGGGTACGCGCGAGGCCACGGAGGAACTGCTGCTTATCGATCGTGAGCTCCATGTTTCGGTTCACTTCCTAGAAAGCTGTGTCTGTGTATCCACTGCGTTAGATCTATTAATTTAAAAATTCGTAGTCGTCTTAACAGCTGTGAATTGTGGATGAGTGACGGTAAGAGCTTGATAGGATGAGGCTTTGGCGGGTTTCCGAACCCTGGCTCGATCCTGAATGGGCCGGGGATAAGTCATCGCTCGGACAATCCACAGCGCTGATCCCCAGCTTGATCTCAGATTCCGCACAGGCGCTGGTATACACCAAAATACCGCGGAAAGCTCAGGCCGGTCGCGCCTATCGCAGACGGCCGAAGAGCCCCGGAAATGCTTCGAATTAACGGGCAGGTCCCAGGCATTCAAATGCCGAGCTTGCGCTCGATGGCAACCACGGCGCCAAGGACGCGTTCGTCCTGGTCTTCCATCAGACCACCGATCTTTCGAACGGCGCTTAGGACGGTGGTGTGGTCCTTGCCGCCAAAGCGTTCACCAAGCTCGGGGTAGCTCGTCCCGAGGCGCTGCCGGCAGATGTACATCGCAACCATTCGGGGAAAGCTCACCGCTCGGTGCCGGCGTCGGGACTTGATGTCGGCGAGACGGATCCCAAAGTACCCGCAGACGATGCGCTGAATGTCTTCGACCGTCATCGCGGTGTCTTGGTTGGGCAACACCGCCCGCATGGTTTCTTTGGCTAGCTCGAGGTTCATCGGAAGCCCGAGCAGCTCGGCCTTTACCGCAACGCGAAGAAGGGTACCTTCGAGCTCACGAACGTTGCTGCGAACGGTCTGCGCCAAAAAGAGCGCGACCTCGCTCGGCAGCTCGATGCCCTCACACTCCGCCTTCTGTTGCAAAATGGCGATTCGTGTATCGAGCTCGGGCGCCTGGACGTCGGCGACCATACCGGACTGAAACCGGCTGATCAAACGTTCCTGCATTTCAGAAATCTGGTGCGGGTACATGTCGGACGTCACGACGATCTGCTTGTCCGAGTGGTAGAGCGCGTTGAAAGTGTGGAAGAACTCCTCCTGGGTCTGCTCACGGCCCGCGAGAAACTGGATGTCGTCCATCAGCAGAACGTCGCACTGTGTGCGGTACCGCTTTCGGAACGAGCTGATCTCGTGGTTTTGCAGGGACCAAATGAACTCGTTGGTGAAGCGTTCCGCGGAGACGTAAAGGGTCTTTGCGCGAGGATTTCGCTGCACGATCGCATGACCGATCGCATTGACGAGGTGCGTCTTACCGAGGCCAACCCCTCCGTAGATGAACAAAGGGTTGTAGCGACGTCCCGGGTCCGACCCACAGGCCACGCTCGCGGCATGCGCGAGCTGGTTGGCAGGGCCGACGACGAAATTCTTGAAGCGATACTTGGGGTTGAGGTCCGCGGAATCGGGAGGCTTTGGGGTGGCTCGTGGCGCGCGCGGAGCCGGTGGCGGGCTGGTTTCCCGCGCGGCCTGCGCCTTCTCACGCAGGGTCTCGTCGAGCTCCCAGCAAACCTTTCGAGGCATGCGCGCTTCGCCAGCCTCGTTCTGCAAGGTATCGAAAATCAGGTCGAGGTAGTGCGCCGCAATCCACTCTGCAAAGAACTGGTTCGGGATTCTGAGGACGATCGAATCGCTCTCGATGCCGCCGAACTGAACGGGCTCCAACCAGGTCTCGAAGTTCTCGCTCGAGAGCTGCGTCTTCAGAGTGCACAACGCTCGTTCCCACAGTTGTTCCATCAAGCCCTAGCCCCCAAAAAACGCGCAGCTATGCGCGCACGTCCACAAGCAATCCACAGCATTGCTGCCGACGCCTACGTGTATCCGTTCAGTCGATCCTCGCCCACCTTGGCGACCGCCGACCCGTCTCATCCGACTGAAGGCCGCCGAAACTAGCAGCGAGTTTCGGAGGCGTCTACGGGGATCGACGAACTAATTTCTAACCACTTGTGATCGCGAAAGATTCACCTGCAGTTTTTTTGACATAGGCTGCCTTAGCTTTACTCTCTGTTCCGCAGCTGTTGACAAGCTGTTGCAATCATTCTGAATTAAGTCTTGTTATCGTTTGCGGCACACGCGACGCGATCCCGCGCGCATCTCTTCCACAGCTGTTGGTGTTTTTGGAGCAGCGAGATCGCGCGCGAAAGACGCAGCTCAGCGATTTCTTCCACAGCTTGTTCACCAGGAACTCACTGTGTTTCGGTCGGGTTTCGTACGAACGTATTCGCCTTCTCCCACTCCGTGTAAAGCCAGTGGAGCCGTTCATCGGACGCTTTGGGAATGTCGGTTGCGTCGACGCGCCACAGCTTAACGTACACGGTGGAGGCGACGACCTCACCGCTCAACAGGTCTTTGATTTTCGCGAATGCTTCGAGCCCCGTGTGCGCGATGAACACGCAGTCGACAGAAGGTAGCTCTTCGAGGAGCGTCAGCACACCGGCCGGCTTGGGTGGAAGCACATGGCTGAGCCTGCGCGCCGCGGGGAGATGTGGCGAAGCGTCTGCGTCCAGCTTTTGCAGAGCTTTCTTGCGCTTTTCAGGGGAAAAACGTGTGCCTTCCGGAAAGATGAGCACGCCATCGGGTCCTAGGTTTCGGACCAGGGCCCGTATTCCTTCCAGCTCGCGGCCGAGGTCACCCGTCCGGTCTACGAAGTAGTTCGGCAGGGCGTTCCCGACGACGTCGATGCACGGATCGAACAAGAGCTCCTGTTTGAGAACGTAGCGAACCCGGTACTGATTCGGTCTCTGAACATAGACACTCGGTAGGAGCGTATCGAGAATGCTCGCATGGCGAACGAGAAGAATCGTCGGCCCGGGCACTGCGCATTCGGCACCTTGCACGATGACGTTCAACTCGAGAGCTTTCGCAGCGACGCTCAGCGTCAGGTTCGCCCACCAGGCTTGGAGGCGATAGAGACCCTCGTCGCGCGGTTCGCCGGACGACCGCGTGACGAAGATCCAGGCGACTAGCACTAGCGCTATCAGCTCCAGGCCCAAGTAGAACCAGGCAAAGAGCAAGAGCCTCACGATGATGAACGAGCGACGGCGGGCCAAGCCGACAAGAAGCCCAAGCACGAGCCAAAGCGGGCTCAGCAGAGTGAGCAGGAGCCAGGAAACCGCGTAGATCGACGTGGTCACCAGGCGCCGTCGGGTTGAACCCCGCTTTGCTGGCTTCACCATGCGCGCACGCTAGCCGCCTTCGGCGAGGCCGGCCAAGGTTCCGGACCATCCGCTCAGCTCGGTCAATCGAGCCCAAAGAGATTCCCGCTCCTCGGGCGATTCCCTCGTCTTCGCAAAACGGTGTGTCGGTCGCGGCCTGCGGTCGTGCCAGAATTGGCCGGTGGACCGCCCTGCAGCGTCCGAGGTGCACAGCCATACGATCGTATCGGCGCCCTGCGCGGGCGTGCGGAGCAGGGGCTTGGTGAGCTTGTAGAACCGCGGCAGGGAGTCGGAGACCCCCGGAGTGTCGGCCCAGCCCGGGTGCATCGAGTGAACCACGACCCCGCGCCCATGGAGGGCCTCAGCCCAGAGCTCGGTCAAGATGACCTGGCCTCGCTTCGCCCGCGCGTAGGCAACGGCGCCGTCGTACCGCGCTCGCTTCATCTGTAGGTCGTCGACGCGAATACGCTGAGTGTACATGCCGCCGGACGATACGTTCACGATGCGCGCCGGCCTCTCCAGCTTGCTGGCCAAGAGGTTGGTGAGAAGGAAGTGCCCTAGGAGATTTGTGGCGAAGCTGGTTTCAAAGCCCTCGCGGGTTTCGGACCGCTCTGGGAGAAGCACACCGGCGTTGTTGACGAGGATGTGAACCGGCGCCTCGATACGGTCGGCGAGCGCGCGGATCTGCTCCATTTCGCTCAGGTCCGCGATTTCGGCCCGCAGCTTCGAGTTGCCGGTTTCGCGCCGGATGCTCTCGACGACCGCGGCCGTCTTCTCTGGGTTGCGTCCGACGAGGGTCACGCTCGCGCCCAAGCGCGCAAGCTCCGACGCGGTCTGGCGTCCGAGCCCCGAGGTGGCGCCGGTGACGACGGCAACCCTGCCGCTCAAGTCCGTCTCAATCTTCCGATGCGACCGCAAGCGGTACCCGAGCGCGGTATAACCAACAACGGATTTGTCCAGTAGCTCATCGAGCATTTGCTTCTCCCAGAGCCGCCTCTAGAGCCGCCTCGTTTCGCCTGCAACGCGGGGCTGGGAACAATGCGCCGCTTGCTAGCGTTGAGCTGTAGATCGCGTCGGAGTCGACAATTTGGAAGGGTGATCCATCGCTGTTAGCTTCCGCGGGAGTACG
>SHLP01000104.1 GCA_004283055.1 Deltaproteobacteria bacterium | reverse complement strand
GGGCGGTGGGGTGGGACAAACTACCGGGGCCGTAGCCCCGTCCGGCCTTTCCCGCCGCCCCGATCATGGAGGCCGTGCCCTCCTGCAGTCTTCTGTATTCTTATTTCGTTTCCTTGTGTTCCGTGCGCCGGTTGCATTTGGGACAGAACTTTTTCAACGTCAGTCTCTCCCTCTGACCCGGCTTTCTCAACTTCGTCGTCTGGTAGTTGCGAGCTCCGCAGTCATCGCATGCCAGCGCGACCTTAACCCGCCTATCACTCAATGTCTTGCAGGGTCCCTGTCTGCGACACGTCCACCCTGCTACTCGATGATGTTTGAAATGACGCCTGCACCGATGGTCCGGCCGCCCTCGCGAATCGCGAAGCGCTGCTTTTCTTCCATCGCCGCCGGCGTGATGAGCTCGACCTTCATCTTCACGTTGTCGCCCGGCATCACCATTTTCACGTCGTCGGGAAGCTCGATCTTGCCCGTCACGTCCAGCGTCCGGATGTAGAACTGCGGCGTGTAGTTGCTGAAGAACGGCTTGTGTCGCCCGCCCTCGTCCTTGCTCAGGATGTACACCTCGCATTCGAACTTCATGTGCGTCTTCACCGAGCCCGGCGCCGCCAAGACCTGGCCACGCTCGACCTGGTCTTTGTCGATGCCGCGAAGCAAGCAGCCCACGTTGTCTCCTGCCTGCCCCTGGTCGAGCAGCTTCCGGAACATCTCCACGCCCGTCACCGTCGTCTTTTGCGGGTCTTTGATGCCCAGAATCTCGATTTCGTCCCCGACCTTGATGACGCCTCGCTCGATGCGACCCGTCACCACCGTCCCGCGGCCCTTGATCGAAAATACGTCTTCGACCGCCATCAGGAACGGCTTGTCGATGTCTCGTTTCGGCTCCGGGATGTAGCTGTCGACCGCGTCCATCAGGTTCACGACCGACTCCACCCACTTGTCTTCCCCGTTGAGCGCGCCGAGCGCCGAGCCCTGCACAACCGGGATGTTGTCCCCGTCGTACTCGTACTTCGAGAGCAGCTCCCGAACTTCCATCTCCACCAGCTCGAGCAAGTCCGGGTCGTCCACCGCGTCGCACTTGTTCATGAACACCACCATCGTCGGAACACCGACCTGGCGCGCCAAAAGCACGTGCTCCTTGGTCTGCGGCATCGGACCGTCCACACCGCTCACCACCAAAATCGCGCCGTCCATCTGCGCCGCGCCCGTGATCATGTTCTTGACGTAGTCGGCGTGCCCGGGGCAATCGACGTGCGCGTAGTGACGGTTGCCCGTCTGGTACTCCACGTGGCTCGTCGCGATCGTCACCGTCTTGGTGTCGTCTCGCTCCGTACCGCCTTTGGCAATGTCCTTGTAGCTCTTGACTTCGCCGCCGTGCTTGTCGCTCATGACCTTCATGATCGCCGCCGTCAGCGTCGTCTTGCCGTGGTCGATGTGACCGATCGTGCCTACGTTCATGTGTGGTTTGTCTCGGACAAACTTTTCTTTAGCCATCGTTCGTTCCCTACTTCGTCACTTCGTCGTTCTTCTGAGTGGGTTGCGCCAACCCACGAAATCTGTGGAGCCCAGGATGAGACTTGAACTCACGACCTCCCCCTTACCAAGGGGGTGCTCTACCACTGAGCTACCTGGGCATAGTCTGATTTGCGGGAGCGGGCGACCGGGCTCGAACCGGCGACATTCAGTTTGGAAAACTGAGGCTCTACCAACTGAGCTACACCCGCGTAATCGTTTCGTTCATCTCCTGGTGGAGGGTGGTGGGTTCGAACCACCGTAGGCATAAGCCGGCAGATTTACAGTCTGCTCCCTTTGACCGCTCGGGCAACCCTCCATGGTCATTCGTGTTTTCGAGTAGAGCTGGCGATGAGACTTGAACTCATAACCGCCGGTTTACAAAACCGGTGCTCTACCAATTGAGCTACGCCAGCATGACGGCGGCGGCTGTACTACGTGCCGACCCCAGCGAAGTCAAGGTAATCGGCGGCCCGTTTTTCACTACATTGACGCACAAACACATACATTCTGCTTTCCGAATCAGACTGCGAGGGTTTCAATCCGGTTCCTGCCGTTGGCCTTCGCGCCGTACATCGCGGCGTCGGAGGCCCTGAGGAGCGTATCGATGGAATCGCCGTGCTCCGGGAACGCGGCCACTCCAACGCTTGCGGTCACCGAAAGGTACCGCGCGCCAGGGATCTTCATCTTTTGAACCGCAGCTCGGCAGCGCTCGGCGGCGCCCATCGCCTGCTCGAGATCTGCTCCGGGAAGCAGAACGACGAACTCTTCGCCTCCGAATCGGCCTACGATGTCTCCGGCGCGCAGAGCGGAACGCATCGCGCGGGTCGTCTGCTGGAGCACCAAATCACCGCGGGCGTGGCCGTGCGCATCGTTGATGCGTTTGAAGTGGTCCAAGTCGAGCATCAAGACGGCCAAGGGCGCTCCATCACGCACGGCCTTGCGCAAGGCGCGCTCCATCACGCCCATTGCAAAACCGCGCGTGTAGACGCCGGTCAAGGAATCGGTTTGAGCGGCTTCGGAAAGCGACTGTTCGTCCTGACGCCAGACGATGATCAGGTGATCCATGACGAGCGCGAGTGGGATGTAAATGAGGGCGGCGGCGACGGCGCGCTCCACGGCGAACTTGGCAATGTCGGATTGCTCGAACGAGACCTCGAACAGCGAGAAGAACGGAAGCAGACCGGCCTTGCTCGCGACGTGGACCGCCGACATCGAGAGCAGCCAGCCCCCGACGGCCATCCAGAGCCAGCGGCGTTCGAGAAGGACCATTCCCAACAAAAGAGCGGCAACCGTGATCAGGCCGCTGACAGCCGTGTACGGGCCGAGCGCGTAGCAGACCGCAGTTCCGGTCACGATGTGGGCCGCGATGGTCGCGAACAGGAGCCGCGAGCCCTTGGTTCCGCGGCGCACGTAGAACCGCCGCGTCCACGCGTAGAAGCCAAGCCAGAACAGTAGTGCCGCCATGGCGAGGATCGTGGTGGTACGCAGCGCCGCTGCGTCGTCGGGAGGTTGGAGCAGGAACGGCCAACCATCGAACACAGCGAAGGAAAACGCGACGATCAGCATCAGAAGCCCCGTGAGGAACTGCACGTACAGCGAACGGTCGCAGGCGTTCCAAGCAAAGGGTGAACCCGTCGGGAGCAGGGGTCCGCCCAGCGCGCTCAACAATCCGCTTGCGCGCGGATGAGCCCGGGTCCCCCGCGCGTTCGAGCTCGACGGGCCCGGAGGTGGCTCGCTCTGCAGACTGACTGCCATGTCTCCTGTTTCAGGGTAGCAAGTCGAGGCGAAGCGTGTGGACTAAGCGGCGTTGTGCACGCCGACGGGTCGGGTCGCCAAGACGAGCTCCCGAACGCGAACCCAGCGCCTGAGCGAGTGCCAATGTGCGTTCGCCATCGCCGAGAACCGAATGGCCGTATCGTTGAAGAGGTAGCCGTGTCTATCGCGAACGACCTCCGCCCCGATCCACAGGGGCTCGGGCTCCCCGGGAAGGGTGAGCCGCAGCTGCAGCCGGTCGGAGCGTCGATTGCCCAGAATCGCGAGTGAATCGAGCAGCAAGCCATGCTCGCCGAGGCTGGTCACGAACGCTGGTAAGACCTCGTCATCGGCCACGAGCTCAGCGTAGAGCGCCACCGGAAGCATAGTTTCACGGTGTGCATCCTGGAGCATCGTCTTCGAAGCTACGGGGTGACGCGGGCGGCGGCAAAAAACCTACCTGTACGCGGTGCTCGCCATCGCAGTGAATCGGCATTGCGGAGCCCCGACCGGGGGACGGTCGGGGACCTGGTTTGACGCCGGGCGTGAGCCTGTGGTACCCAAAAATGAATGGCGGTTCATTCAACAGCCAAGAAGCGCAAAGGCTCAGCCCCGGACAAACGGGACCGGATCCTCAAGGCCGCCATCCAGGTCTTCGCCAAAAACGGCTTTTACGCGACCCGTGTGAGCGAGATAGCGAAGGCTGCGGGAGTCGCGGACGGCACGATCTATCTCTACTTCAAGAACAAGGACGATGTTCTCATCACGATCTTCGAGGAGGGCATCGAGCAGCTGCTGAAGATCCTGCGGGAAGTCGCCGAATCCGACGACACGTTCGAAAGCCGCATCCGCCGGATCATCGAGCTGCAGCTCGGCTTGCTCGAGGAACAGCGCGATTTGGCCGAGGTGATCACGGTGAATCTCCGGCAATCGTCACGCCTGCTCAAGCAGTACGCGACACCGCTGTTCATGCAGTACATCGATGTCATCGCTGGAGTCGTCCGCGAGGGGCAAAAGGAGGGCGCGTTTCGCAAAGACCTCAATCCTCGCATCGTCGCGCGCAGCTTGTTCGGCGCCCTGGATGCGATTCTGCTCACCTGGGCGATCGGAGAAGGTGACCCGGCGGCGTTGCGCAAGGCCGCGTCACACTGCGCCAGTCTCTTTCTCGAAGGTCTTCGCCAGCGCTGACAATGCGCCCGCGGGCCGAGGCCTCAGCTATCGGGACGAACCCGAACGCCCAGGGCTGCTGACACGCAGGCGCTGTCATACCGCACGCCGTCACATCCGGTCACCGTGGGCCCCTCGGGCGGGCAGCCAGCGGGGCGCTCCTCGCATCGGCCAGGCCCGTCGCAGGTGATGGCGTTGCAGAACTGGCTTTGTCCGCAGTCGTCGTTCGTCGCGCAGTCACAGGCGTCGAGTGCCGAGACGCGCGAAGCCGACTGGAACGCGTTGCACTCGTTCGGATACGTCACGCCGTCACAGCCACAGACCTCTTGCGTATCGCTGGGATCACAGCTCTCCGGTCGAGGCAGGCAGGTCCCGGGGTTGCCGCAGCTATCGTCGAGGGCGCAGAACTGGTCGTCGACGCAGCCGCCATTGTCCTCGCAGATGCAGGCCTGGTTGGTGGCGAGGCGAACACCCTCCCTCGACGCGAAACACTCGGCTTGGTACGTCCGGCCATCGCAGCCACAAACCGGGTTTTCCACGTCTTCACAGGTCGACGGCCGCTCGATGCAGGATCCGATGCCGCCCTCGCAAAGACCCGTGGCACAGAGCTCGTTCGACGCACAGTCCGAATTCGAAGAGCAGGCCTGGTCGATGCGGCCCGCGCTGGTGTCGCAGGCGAGGAGAAAGGTCAATGAGCAGAGAGCGCAGAGTGTGGACAGATGCATCGGCATTGGGGCGCGACGCTAGCCCAATAAGCCCGTAACCGACAGAAGCGCCGCGGAAATGTTGCTGGGACGTAACTTTCTGCGCCGCTCGGGCGCAGCTAGCCAATCACAGCGTCGATCATCTCTTGGCTGCACTCCCAGAGCCTGCGCGCGGCCTCTTCATCGGTGGACGGGCGGCTGGGCTTGGCCTCGCGCCCCCTGTCGAAATAGCGGCCTGTTACCCCATCGAGCTCGGGCGCCGTCGCAACGTAAAGCGACGTCTCAGCGCCCTCCGCTTCGGTCATGACGATCATCCGCGCAAACGGTGAGCGGTGCAGCGCGTTGAGGATGAAGTTGTTCCGCGTGATGTTGCTTCTGACGTTGCCGGGGTTGAGCGCGTTGGAGGTGATCCCGAGGTCCTTCCACCGGCGCGCGAGCTCATTGGAGAAGAGAACGTTCGCCAGCTTCGAGTGGCCGTAAACCCAAAAACCGCGCCACCGCTCGTGGAACATGAGGTCATCCCAGTTGAGCGATTTTGGGCGGACGTGCATCGAAGAGGACACGTTCACGACCCGCGCACTGCCACTCGCCACGAGCGTGTCCCGGAGCTCGTTGGTGAGCAGGAAGTGCGCGAGGTGGTTGACGGCGAAGGTGTCTTCGTACCCGTCTTTGCTGACCGTGCGTTCTCTGTGCCAAACCCCGGCGTTGTTGACGAGGACATCGAGCGACCCGAAGCGGTTCCTGACGTCCCAGGCCAAACGCCGAACCTCCTCCAGGGAAGAAAAATCAGCCTGAAAGGTCTCGATGCGACCGAGCGCACCGGGCCGCAGCTGCTTGGCTGCGTTCGCGAGGCGCCGCTCGTCGCGCCCGGCGATGCCAACGACGTCGAAGAGCGCGCTGAGGCCGCGCGCGGTTTCGAGGCCGATGCCGCTGCTCCCGCCGGTCACCAAGGCGTAGCGAGTGGCTCTGGTTTCCTCGCGCACGCTGCGCTTCTAGCACAGCTGGGCCGGTGGAAAGGCGCGGGAGGCGGGGTGCCGGACCGCGCTCCTTGACAGCCTCGCAAAACGCTCCTAGATCGCCAGCGATTTTCAGCAGTTAACAGCCTTTCACGGCTCAACGATCTGAGGAGGAAGCGTGAAGATCCTCGTATCCATCAAGCGCGTTGCGGATCCGGACAACGCAAGCAAGCTCAAGGTGAGCAGCGACGGCACCGCCGTCACATCGGAAGGCCTCGAATGGAAGATGAATCCATTCGATGACTGGAGCCTCGAAGCAGCGCTGCGATTGACCGAAAACGCAGCCGAGAAGAACGCCCGTGTCGGTGAGGTCGTACTGGTCTCCATCGGCCCGAACGACGAGCACACGCAGCGGATCATCCGCGAAGGTCTCGCCAAGGGCGCCGAGCGCGGCATCCTCGTCGAATCGGACGACGGCAATCTCGACGCCGGCGTCGTGTCCGCGGTTCTCAAGGCTGTCGTGGAGAAGGAAAATCCAGACCTCGTAGTCATGGGCAAGCAGGCGGCGGACGGCGATTCAAACGTCGCTGGGACGGAGCTCGCAGAGAAGCTCAACTGGCCCGTCATCAACTCGGCCATGCGAATCACGACCGCCGACGACGGAAAGACCCTCGAAGTTCGGCGGGAGCTCGATACGGGCGTCGCCACGGTGAAAGTCACCGGCCCGGCGGTCATCACCACCTCCGACCGAATTCTTCAACCGGACTCCGTGCAGAACGGAGTCACCCCCGAGGGTCACGAATACGCTAAGCTCGAGGTCGGCGGCCGATACGCCTCGCTCAAGGGGATCATGCAGGCGAAGAAGAAGCCGATCGATCAGATGTCGCTCGCTGACCTGGGCGTCGACACCGCGAAGTCGCTGAACTACACGAAATACGAGCTGCCGCCAGCGCGCTCGGGCCAGACCACGTTCGTCGAGGACGTCACGGATCTCGTCGACAAGCTCCACAACAGCGCCAAGGTCATCTAACCCTCGAGAAACGGAAAGGAAGCATCAAACATGGCTAATGTTCTCGTTGTTGCGGAGTTGCTTGAGGGCAAGGCACGCAAAACCACTCTTTGTGCGGTCAACGCCGCCAAACAAATCGCCGAAGGCACGGGCGGCTCATTCGACATCCTTTCGATCGGAGAAGGCGCTGGCGCCGCTGCGGGCGAGCTCGCGGGCTACGGCGCGGGCAAAGTCCTCAAGGCGGAAATCGCCGGTGGCTATACCTGCGAGAAGTACGCGGCGACCGTCGCCGAGGCGGGCAAGGGCTACGACGTCCTCGTCGCCTGCGCGAGCGCCTACGGCAAGGACTTGCTCCCACGAGTGGCTGCCAAGCTCGGGGCAGGCGTTGCCTCGGACATCTCGGCCGTTCATGTCGACGGCGGCAAGCTGTCGTACACGCGCCCGATGTACGCGGGCAACATGTTCGGGACGGTCGAAATCCTCACGGACAAGCAGGTCGTCACCGTTCGCCAGTCGGAGTTCGAGCCGGCGGCAGCATCTGGCGGGGAGAGCCCTTCGGAAGACATCGCAGTGCAGAGCGATCCGGCCGCAGACAAGGTCGAGTTCCTCGGCGTCGAGGTCGTGAAGAGCGAGCGGCCCGATCTCGGCGACGCCGAGATTGTCGTTTCGGGAGGCCGCGCTCTCAAGAGCGCGGACAACTTCACCAATGTCATCGAGCCTCTCGTCGATGCGCTGGGCGCGGCCATGGGCGCGTCGCGCGCGGCTTGCGATGCCGGCTACGTGGCGCCGGAGCTTCAGGTCGGCCAGACAGGCAAGGTCGTCGCTCCGAAGCTCTACTTGGCAATCGGCATCTCGGGCGCAATCCAGCACTTGGCTGGGATGAAGGGCAGCAAGACCATCGTCGCGATCAACAAGGACAAGGAAGCGCCCATTGCGCAGGTCGCGGACTACTTCCTCGTCGCCGATCTCTTCGACACGGTCCCTGCGCTCACCGAAGCCGTCAAGAAGCTCTAAGCCTCCGGCAGTAGCGCTCCACAGGAGAAGCCCGGGTCGCCACGCGTCCCGGGCTTTTGCGTATCGGCTCGCGTTTTTGTGGCCTTGAGCTTCGACGATCCAGCACAATTCCAAAATGACCTGGTCTGTCGCGGCTCTGGTGGTGCTCGCCGTTGCGTTGGTCGCGCCCCGGCGACTGCGGCAGGGTCGTCAGGGGCGTTCAGCGAAGTCGCCCTCAGAGCGGGCTCCCGCCGTGCATGGCGACGGGGCGCCTTCGCGCGCCCTGCAGCCCGAGGAGCGCCAGCAGCCAAGCCCGTCCAAGAGCTGTCCCGTCTGCCTCTTCGAGTACCCGACGGGGAACCGCTTCTGCGTGCGTGATGGAGCGGAGTTGATGGAGGGACACTCCGCGATGTCCTCGGCCCAGGGAATGATCTGCCCGACCTGCCGCAGGGGCTATCCCTTCGATTCGAGCTATTGCCCCGAAGATGCTGACGAATTGGTGCCCTACGGCCTCTACGGGGCAGCCAGCTCGACCCGACCCCTCGTTCGGCTCGACGCGCACAAGATCTGCCCGGAATGTGGGATTCGTCACGCTTCAGCCCACCTCTTCTGCGGCGAAGACGGCACCGAGCTCGTCGTGGTAAATTAAAAAAGGCCAAGGATTCCAGTAGGCAGGGGTCCAACGACGCAGGAACAACCTTGGTGGACTTCTTGCTTGGCATAGGAAAAGACCGCTATGATCGCGGGGCTAAAGGGGAATCTTCGATCGGGAACAGCTCGAGGCTTCAATCGGCTGATCTTCGGGGGAGAGGAGACGGGGGCATATAGATGAAGATCGTTTGCGATAGCTGCGGGGCGAAATACTCCATCGCCGACGAAAAAGTCGCCGGAAAAATCTTCAAGATCCGATGCAAGAAGTGCTCATCGGTTCTCGAGGTTCGGGGCGACCAAACCAGCGCCAACGCCGGCGGCGAGGAGATCGCGACGTCGGATCGCGGAGGCGAAGCAACTTGGTACATCGTGGTCGACGGTGAGCAGAAAGGTCCCGTTGCTCCGATTGAGCTCAGTCAGTTGTTTGCGAAAGGCAAGGTCAACCTCGAGTCCTACGTTTGGAACGAAGGCTTCGACGACTGGCGGGTCGCGAGCGAAGTGCCTGAGGTCGCGAAGCTGTTCGGAGGAGCCACATCAGGGGCGAAGCCGCAAGCCGCGACCGACGACACGATGGCGTTCGGTGAAGGAGGCGACCTCTTCGGCACCAACGACAACCGCGAGCCTACGAGTGAGATCGACACGAGCAGCAGCATGTTTGCGGGCTTCGAGGAGAGCCCTACACCAGCGCCCGCCGGAGTCGAGAGCGCACCGATGGAAACAGCCTCTACCGACGCAGGCGCTTCGCTCGGAGGGGGCGCGATGGGAGGGTCTGGACCGCAGCGCATGACAGGCCAGCGCAACGAGAATTCAGTCCTCTTTTCGTTGAGCAATCTTCAGCAGCTCGCGTCACGCAGCGGCTCGCCGGCTGAAGCCTCACCGATGGCGAGCCAGCCTCCAAGCGCATCGCTGGGACCGCAGAGCACTCCTCCTCCGAATGGCGAAGGCTCTGGGCTCATCGACATTCGCGCGCTTGCGAAATCCACGACTCCAGGCACCCGCGCCGCGCCGTCTCAGGCGGTCGACGATCTGCTCGCGATCGGAACCGGCGGAGGGGCTGTGCTCGGCGCGCCGCTTCTCGGGCCCGCACCGGATGAATCGACCTATGGGAATCGCTGGCTGTGGATCGGCGGTGTCGCGATCGCGCTGATCGCGATCTTCGGAGCCGCCGTCGGGGTCGGCATGGCATTCGGAGGCTCCGACGAAGACGCCCTCGAAATCACCGCAGAGACGGAGGCCGCCCCCGCCGTCACCGTTCCGGGTTCCAACGCAGGAGCGGCGTCTGCGAAGGCGCCCGTCGAGGTCTCGGACCAAGCGCTCGCGGCCGCAAAGGGCGTAGAGCCGATCCAGGCGGCAACGATCGAAGACAACGCACCGGAGCCCGCACCCGAGCTGGTGGAGCCGGCGCCCAAAAAGCGCGTCGCGAGCAACACGCAGCGACGCCCGCGAACCGCCAAGAGCGCAGCTCCGGCTCCCGCTCCCGCTCCGAAGAAGCGCAGCGGCAACCTCGACGCACTGATGGACGAAGTCGTGGGCGGCTCGTCTTCCACGAAGAAGCCGAGGCAAGCCAGCTCCACCTCCAGCCGCGACTCCTCCAGTCTCCCCGACGCGCCGTCGCGGAGCGACGTCAAGACCGCGCTTCAGGGTGTAAGCGGTGGCGTGAAGGCGTGCAGGAAAGACAGTGGCGGAACGGCCACCGTCAACGTCACGTTCAGCGGAAAGACCGGCCGCGCCAGCGGCGCCAAGGTCGCCTCAGGTCCTTTCAAGGGCACTCCGGTCGGCTCGTGCATCGAGTCGGCAGTGAAGCGAGCACGTGTCCCCCGCTTCAAGCAATCCTCCTTCAAGGTCACTTTCCCGTACCGGCTCTGAGGTCCGACGCCGGCAGCCCGACGCTGGGCCGACCCGACTAGCGGATCCCTTCGAGGAATCGCACCCCTGTTGCGACGCCGAAGCCCGTCCCCCCTTTCGGTAAGCGCCCGTGCGGCCGGTCGACGAAGGCGGGACCGGCGATGTCGAGGTGCATCCAGGTGGTATCGCCGACGAAATCCTTCAGGAAGAGCGCAGCGGTGATCGAGCCTCCATATCGACCGCCAACGTGTTTCAAGTCGGCGATCGGGCTCTTGAGCAACTCGCGGAGATCCGAATCGAGCGGCAAGCGCCAGAACGATTCGCCCTCCCCCTCCGAGGCATCGAGGTACTTGGACGCTAGCTTGTCGTCGTCCGTGTAGAGCGCCGCGCGCCATGGCCCCAGCGCAACGAGGCACGCGCCCGTCAGGGTAGCGTGGTCGATCATGTAGTCGGGTTTGAGCTTTCGGACCGCCCAGGTGAGCACGTCAGCAAGCACCAAGCGCCCCTCGGCATCGGTGTTGATGACCTCCACCGTCTTGCCCTCTAGCGACGTGTAGACATCGCCAGGTCGGTACGCCTTTGCGCCGGTCATATTTTCGGTAGAGCCAACGACGGCGTGCACCTCGACCGGGAGCTTGAGGCGCGCCGCGGCAAAGACGATGCCCAAGGTGGTCGCGGCGCCGGCCATGTCGCACTTCATGTCGACCATCGAAGCCGCCGGCTTGATGCAGAGGCCGCCTGCGTCGAAGGTGAGGCCCTTCCCGACGAACACCACCTTCTTCTTGGGGCGCGATGGCTTGTACACCACGTGAATGACCCGAGGTTCGATCGCGCTGCCCTTGTTCACCGCGAGCAGCAGGTTCATGCCCTCTTTCTCGATTCGCGCCTTGTTCCAGACGCGGCAGGACAAACCCAGCTTTCGCGATTCGCTCGAGGCGGCACGTGCAAGCGTCACGGGATTGAGATCGTTCGGGGGGCGGTTCACGAGATCACGGGCGAAATTGACGCTCTCTGCGACCGCTTTCCCAGCACGAACGGCGGCCGTCAGGCCGCGCCGATCCTCTGGGGCGCCGACGATGACAGCGGAGCGGAGGGTGGCGCCCGCTTCCTTGTCGCTCTTGTACTCGGTGTAGCGGTAAGCCCCAGCGACGAGACCCTGGGTCGCGGCGCGAACCGTCTCGACCTCGACGACCGGAAGCTCGAGCGCCGCGCTCTTCTGTGCGCGAGCGGCCGACGCGAGCGAATGCCCGAGCGTCCAAGCGATCTTCGCGGGGTCTTTTTCGTCACCCACACCAACCAGCAAGAGCCAGCGAGCTTTCGCCTTGCCAGCCGCTGCGACTTTGAGGGTTTGCGTTGCCTTCGCCGCGAAGCGTTCGTCCGAAGCGAGTGGCTTGATGCTGCCCTTCCCGGTGACGGCCTCGATTCGCCCCAAAGCACGGTTGAGCTTGGTCTTCCCCGATGGAACGGCGAGCGCGACGATGTCTGCGGTCGATTTGTCCCACGCACCTTCCGAAAGTGAAATCTTCATCTCGTTCCTTCTGCCCCCTGGTCGCCGGGATACTGACAGGAACGTCTCGAGCCAACAAACCAAAGCGCGATGGCATTTCGCCGGCGGCCGCCGGCGCCGTGCCGCCGATTCGCCAATTCAAAGCACGTAGCTGCACGGGATCATTCGCCGGCACCCTGGCACTGCCTTTGCATCGAGCTCCTTTCTCTATCCAAGCAGGAGGAAAGATGCTCGAAGAAAACAAAGTGAAGATTGCCTACACCGTGGTGGAGCGAAACAAAGACGGTCGGAAATTCTGGGTGCGGGTCGGCGCAGCGTTCGTGAATCGCGACGGCAGTCTCAACGTTCGGCTCGATGCGATGCCGGTCAACGGCGAGCTGCAAATCCGGGACTACCAGCCCAGGGAATCGCGCGTGGGCGCCCCGCGCGACCAGGCCGCCTGATGAAACGGCTGTTCGCTGCTCTGCTGGTCGCGGTGAGCGCGTTCCACGCGGCGCCCCTTGCGGCCGTCGAAGGCGGCGTCGGCCCCCCTGACGAGGGTCCGCCAAGCGTGGAGCAGGACCCGCGCATCAACATCAACCAGGCCCCGCCCGAGGAGCTGGTGAAGCTCCCCGGTATCGGCCCCAGCCGCGCTCGGGCGATCGTTGCAGAGCGCGAAAAACGACGTTTTCGGCGAATCGAGGACATCCTCCGCGTCCCGGGCATCGGTCGAAAGACCTTCGGTCGAATTAGGCATTCGATCCGGGTGCGCTAGCCCCTACCACTCGCCGGCCGAACCGCTTAGGTTCAGGCGCATGGTCAGGACGTTCGAAGTCCGCGTGGCGGATGATTCCGACCGCCAGGCGCTCATGGGCTTTCACCGCAGCCTGTATCAGGGCCACCGCGACGAGGTCGTCGCCGAGGAAGACCGCCCGCTCATCGAGTATCGGGACTACGAGCGCATCCTCAGCGATGACCTTCAAGCGATTCTCAAAGACCCGAGCGCCCATGTGCTGGTGGCCGAGTCGGAGGGCGTGGCGCTGGGGTACATCACCGGTCGAGTGACCGTGGAGCCCAGGCGCGTCTTGCCACGCAGAGGCGTCGTCGAAGACTGGTACGTCGCACCAGAGCGGAGGGGCGTGGGGGTGGGCGCGTCGTTGCTGCATGAGCTCGAAGCGCGTTTCGCAGCGGCGGGCTGCGAGGTGATCGAGTCAGCAACCTGGTCGAGCAACGAAGGAGCAAGGCGCGCCCACGACGCCCTCGGCTTTCGAGAGATCCGCGTCATGTACCGGAAGCGGATCTAGGTCGAGCGCTGACGCTGACGCTGGCGCTGGCACTGGCGCTGGCGCTGGCACTGGCACTGGCACTGACGCTGGCACTGACGCTGGCACTGGCACTGGCACTGG
>SHLP01000021.1 GCA_004283055.1 Deltaproteobacteria bacterium | reverse complement strand
GAATAGCGACACCCACACCCACCTCCCCCAACGGCAAGCGGTGCAGCCAAACGCGCGGCAACGCCAAACGGACGGCACGATCAACCACGCGCTCAGTGAACAGCGGCGCGCAAAGGCAGACGGTCGATGATCCCCGCCTCTGCGTCGAGTAACTCGTCCAGCCGAGCCTGCACGTGCTCTGCGGGAAAGTACTCGCGCGCTAGCCGGACGAACAAGCCGTGGTGTCTCGCCTCCGAACGGGTGATGTCCGAGTAGAAGCCCTTCAGCGGCCCCGGTTTGAGAGCCTCGGCAATCATGCCGAAACGCTCGCAGCCGCGCGCTTCGATGATTCCGAGAACGAGCAAGCGATCGAGGAAAAACCGGTCCGGACCACGCCGGATCAAACCCATGAGCGCGCCAACGTACGGGTCCTTTTCATCGGCTCGTGTCGAGAGACCGCGATCGAGAATGATGGTCATCACCTGCGCGTAGTGCTCCAGCTCTTCCTGTGCGAACGGAATGAGCTCGCGCACGAGCAGGGTACGATCCGAGTAGTGCGCAACCAGCTTCAGCGCCGTCGCGGAGGCCTTTCGCTCGCAGGCCGCGTGGTCGACTAAGAACGCATCGAAATCGCTTAGCACGACGTCGATCCAGGAAGGGTCGGTTGCGGTACGGAGGCGGGGCATCGGTCGACCTAGCCGCGAAGGGCGTCGAGAATGGGTTGGATCTTGCTCCGCCGAAGCTTCAGGGCAGCGCGGTTGGCGATCACGACGGAGCTGATGTCGGCGATCTTCTCGAGTGGGACGAGCCCGTTCTGTCGAAGCGTTTCGCCGGTCTCGACCAGGTCGACGATGACGTCCGCAAGCCCGGTCAGGGGGCCGAGCTCGACGGAGCCCTGGCAGAAGATCAGCTCTACGGGCGTGCCTTTGGCTCGGAAGTATTGCTCGGCGACGTGCGGGAACTTGGTGGCGACGCGCAGAGGTCGCTCTCGTTTGCCGGCGATGGGCTCTTTTGGACGGCCGCAGACCATCATTTGGCACTTGCCGATGTCCAGGTCGACCGGCGCGAAAACGTCGTAGTTCCGTTCCATGAGCACGTCGCGCCCCACGATACCCAAGTCGGCCGCGCCATACTCGACGTAGGTCGGCACATCGTCGGGTTTGAGCAAGAGGTAGCTCAGTCCAGTTTTCTTGTCTTCCCGAACGAGCTTCCGGCTTTTCGCGGTCAAGGCGTCGGTTGGAATCCCGGCTCGCTCGAGCCTGGCGCCGAGCTGTTCGAGAACCCGCCCCTTGGGAACGGCGATGACGATGGTGTTCTTGTTGCGTCTAGGCATCTCCGCGCACCCGCTCGATCTGGGCCCCAAGTGGAGCCAACTTCTCTTCGATGTGCTCATAGCCTCGATCGAGGTGATAGACCCGCCGGACGTAGGTCGTGCCCTCGGCGACCAGGCCCGCCACGACCAGCGACGCGCTTGCGCGAAGGTCCGTGGCCATCACCTCGGCCCCCTCGAGCTGATCCACACCGTGCACCGTGGCGGTACGTCCGTTCACATGGATTTTGGCGCCCATTCGGTTGAGCTCCGAGACATGCATGAAGCGATTCTCGAATACCGTTTCGGTGATTCGGCTCGTACCCTCGGCGAGACACATCAACATCATCAGCTGCGCCTGCATATCGGTCGGGAACCCCGGGTGCGGCTGTGTGATGACGTCGGTCGGTCGGATCGGACGAGAGCCCACGACCCGGATTCCGTCTCCTTCGCGCTCCACCGCAGCGCCGGCCTCCCGAAGCTTCGCAATCACCGCTTCGAGGGGCTCGAAGCCCACGCCTCGCAGAAGTAGGTCACCGTTGGTCGCAGCGGCGGCGACCATGAAGGTGCCCGCTTCGATGCGATCGGAAATGATCGCGTGGTCGATCGGGTGAAGCGATTCGACGCCCTCGATCGAGATGACCGACGTCCCTGCGCCTTCGATACGCCCGCCCATCTTGTTCAAGACGCGGGCCAGCTCTTCGACCTCCGGCTCGCGGGCGCAGTTGCTGAGCGTGGTGCGCCCCTTCGCGAGCACCGCTGCGCACATGAGGTTCTCCGTCCCTGTGTGTGTCGGGAAGTCCAAGCTGATATCGGCGCCCTTGAGCCGGCCGCCGGGAACGTTCACTTCGACGTAGCCATGATGCAGCTCGACCGCTGCGCCCATCGCGGAAAGCCCCTTGAGATGCTGGTCGATGGGCCGCGCACCGATTGCGCAGCCGCCCGGCATCGAGACTACTGCGCGCCCGCAGCGGGCCACGAGTGGACCCAGAACGAGAACCGAGGCGCGCATCTGCTTGACGAGGTCGTACGGGGCTGTGGGCTCGATCGCTCCAGAAAGGCTGACGTGTACCTGGCCATCCTCGTATTCCGCCCGCGCACCGAGCCGCTGTAGAAGGCGCGTCATCGTATGCACGTCACGCAGATTAGGGACATTGCGAAAGACGTGTTCGCCGTCGGCTAGGAGGGCTGCGGTCATGATTGGAAGCGCGGCGTTCTTCGCACCGCTGATCGGCACCGAGCCGACTAGCCTATTTCCCCCAACGATTCGAATGCTATCCACGACGCCCCCTGTTACCCCGAGGCCCAAGTTCGGGCAACTTCAGGCGAAGAGCAGTCCCACGGCAAACGAGACAAAGCCGAGCATCGCACCCCAGACCGGGCCCCGCGCGCGAGGCCAATCCAAACGTCCGGCCGAGTCGAAACCGCGGCGCGCCAAGACGACCAGGGCCCCGACCCAGGCGGCCATGCCCAACAAGAGCATCAGCCCCCAAAACGGGTCAGGAGATTCCTGAGCGCTGAGAAGGCGACGATGGTCGGAGGCCAGCTGCTCGTCGCTCAGACGAGCATCGACGGCAGCGCTTCGATCCTCGGCAAGCAGACGCGCGATCTGGTCATTTGCGTGCTCGCGCCCAGGGTCTGGGCCCGAATAGAGTGTGCGCGTAGCCGCGATGCCGCCCGAGAGTGACCTCCAGGCCGATAGAGCCAGGCCGGTATCTCCCTCGGCCTCGAGCTCCTCGGCGAGGGACGTCAGCGCAGAGGTCGCCTCGCCGCGGTAGGGGCTCAGCGGAAGGGACCATCGAATGGAGCGGCGGTAGTGCTCGATCGCGCGCGCTGGGAGATCGTCCCGCCGGTACGCGTTCCCTGCTGCGAGCTCCCTGCGCGACTCGAATGCGACCCGACCCAGGAGCAGAGCGAGCAAAGCGATGATCGCGATTCCAGCCACGATGCCGGAGCGCATCCAAGTACTGCTCACAAGAAGTCTCTGCGGCGGAAGATCAGAGCCGCGACGAGGAGCACGGCGCCAGCATACAAGACAGCGTACCCCATCGACGTCGCCAGGTAGGTCAACGGTTCACCGTACGCAGCGCTATTCGTCACGAGAGCGTTTCGACCAGGGACGAAGAGATTGAAGTTGGGTAAGAACTCGGCCAGCCAACGAAGCAGGGACTTCATGGCGGGACTGAGAACCCGAGTCTCCATCGCCACCATGTCGTGAGCTGCCCGACCAACGAGCCATACGCCGAAGGTGAACGCGCCGGTGAGAAACGGAGTCGAGAAAGACGAAAACAAGAGCGCAACCGCCGTCAAGATCAGCACCTCCCCTAGGCTCAGAAGCAACGAAGCGAGCAGCTGGAAGAGCTCGACGTTCACAGTCGAGCAAATCCAGGCCGATGCGCCGAGCGCAACCAGCGACCAAATCGGCACGACTAAGGTCCGATCTTTGACCAGCGCAGAAGCGATGCCGAGACCGATCAGCAGGCCTGCGGGGACGGCGATGACGAGCACGGTCGACGCCTCCGCCTGAATGGCTGTGACCAAGAGCTGAAGGGCACCCATGATTGCAATGAACACTGCACAGGTCGCGACGATGCCGAAGTACTTGCCGAGCAGGAATTCGAACCGCGCGATAGGCTTTGGCAGAATCACGTACAGCGTCTTCCGATCGATCTCTTTGTAGAGAAGCGAAGAGCCGAGGAAAATCGCAACGACCACCGAAAACAACGAGATCGACGCAAGCCCGAGATCGGTGACGACGCGCATCTGCTGATCGAGCGAAAGCTCCCCCAACGCCAAGGTGAGCGCGAGGACGCCTGCGGCAAGGGCGAGAACGCCAAACAAGATCCGGTCGCGAACGGCCTCGCGATACGTGTTCAGCGCAATGGCATAGATTCGCGCGACGCTCACGGGCCCATCCAGTATGCGCGCCCGGTGACGAAATGACTCAGGACGTTGATCGCAATCAGCACCATCATTGCGGAAGTCAAGGTACCGGCGATTTCGAGCCAGCGTGAATTTTTTGCTCCCCGTCCGAGGCCCCATGCACGAAACGAAGCCGCAAATCCCTGCGACAGGAAGAGCCCGAGCGCGCCGATCCCAAGCACATAGAAAACCATGACGGCTGGGCGGGACAGAAACCCACGCAGCAGCTCGTACTGACTGATCGCGACCGGCCCCACGCGAACGGTCATGACCCAGTGCAGCACGAGCTGCGAGACCACGAGCGCCCAGGCCAGCCCTCCGGCCCGCTTCTGCAGACGCCGGCAGCCATCCGAGCGATACGGATCGCTGCTGTCTCCAGGCGCGGGTACGAGTACGCTCCAGCCGCGTGCATAGGCGCCGAGGGAAACCAGGATCAGCGCGGTCCATACGAGGAGCGAAAGCCAGCTCGCGGGCGACGCTTGTGCAAACGAGCTTGCGCCTCGAAGCGCAGGCCAAAGCCGGGCCAGCTCCACGATGAAGAGCACGGCCAAGGGCCAGACGGTGAGGACGATGTGGCTGCGATGGCGCGGCACGGATTACTACCTAACGCCGGGGCGTTTGGCTGGTCAATTTACTTCATTGGCGGGGCCTTGCTCGAGCCGGGGCTCCTGCTCCGCAGGCCTAGAAGCGTCAGCGGTTCGTCAGACAGAGTCATCCGAATCCTGTCGCCGATACCAATGGAGTACTCCTTCTGCGTACCGTCGAGGAAAATCCGGCCCCTGGTCATCCGACTGGTGATCTCGAGCTCCTGGCCGCGCGTAAACATCCCTTTGATGAGCCGATACTTGTTGTCGACGCCTCGGTAGGGCTCGCGGACGACGAACTGTATCTTCTGCGACCCGGTTGGGAGCACCTTGCCGCCCGCCGAACGAAGCGCGGCGGTCGAACCGGCAGCGGGGCCGACCCAGACGCCACTCGACATTTGGCGCTCCCGCTCGCCGCCGAACTCTAGAATGTAGCGCGAGGTCGCTGCTGGGCTCTCATGGCAGTAGAGCGCATCATTGAGCACGCGGGTCGAGATGAGCTTGTCACCCACGTCGACCCGCATCCGCGCAAGGCGGCTCGACTGCAGGCTTCCGTCGAGCGCCGCCGCGAGCACTTCACCGACGTCATGCGCGTCCCCTGCGCAGAAGTAACCGACGCTGGAATCCGGTGCGCTGTTGATCGCCAGCATTGGCGTCGACGAGTCGGCAAGATGGGAGGCCCACAAGAGGGTACCGTCACCTCCGAGCGTCACGATGAGGTCCCAGGACCCTTGTTCGGGCATGGGCTCGGGGCGGTATCTGAGGATTGCGCGCGCCCCCAAGTCGCGAAGCGCCTGCTTCGCTTGCTGCAGCGTCGCTTGATGAACTTCGTGTTCGTGAAGCAGCCCTTCTACCGAGACGTCGCTGTGGTCGATCAGCTCTTGAAGCCGCGCCTGTGCGCGGCCTACGTAGCGCTGATAGGTACTCTTCTTGTAAACGACGAGGACGTTGGGTCGCATGGATGACTCGTGGTGAGATTCGCGACTCGCCGCGCCTTACCCAGTCGGAATCTTCTTCGCGTCAGCCAGGAACCGCTCGAGGCCGATGTCCGTGAGGGGATGCTTGAGCAGCTGAAGGATGACCTTGTGCGGAATCGTTGCGACGTCCGCCCCGATGAGAGAGGCCTGCACGGCATGAACGGGATGACGAATGCTCGCAGCGAGAACCTGGGTCGCAAGACCATAGTTCTGATAGATCGTGACCAACTGCTCGACGAGCTCCATCCCGTTGCCGGCGATGTCGTCTATCCGACCGATGAACGGGCTGATGTACGTTGCGCCAGCCTTGGCGGCAAGCAACCCCTGCGTCGGGCTGAAGCACAAAGTGACGTTGGTACGGATGCCTTCGTTGGTGAGCGTTCGCACCGCCTTGAGCCCCTCGGGGATCAACGGAATCTTGACGACGATGTTCTCGTGCATCTTCGCGAGAGCGCGGGCCTCTTCGAGCATTCCGTCGTAGTCGGTTGCGACGACCTCGGCGCTAATCGGACCGTCGACGACTTCGCAGATGTCGACGAGCACCTCTCGGAAGGGACGCCCGGTCTTGGCGACGAGCGATGGGTTCGTCGTCACGCCATCGATGACGCCCATGGCGGCTGCATCGCGGATCTCCTCGATGTCCGCCGAGTCGATGAAAATCTGCATACGGCTAGTAAAGAGCGGAGCGCGTGCAGGGTCAAGCAGAGCCTGGGCACGGTCCGGCTTCCTGGAGAAATCCAAGGTCCCGTCACTCGATGAGCTCGATCTCCACCTCCTCGGCGACGTCGTCAGGCTCGGCGGCAGGCTTGGATCGTGAGCAAACGACGAGGCTCGCAAGAATCGCGGCGATCAGCCACAATAGGCTGCCGCCCGGAGTCCACTGGCTCTTTGCACGCACGATCGAGTCCTCTCCACGGTCGTTTTGTCGCGGGATTGAAGAATGAGCAAGCGAGGTCGTCCAAGCCGCATGCGGAGATTTCTCACAGTTTTCATCGTGTTGGCTGCCTGGAGCAGCAGCGCCGTGGCCGAGCGGCAGAGCGGTAAAGTCGATGCTTCGGTCGCGCGCCTCGGCGCGCTCAACGTCGAGGAGCGGGCACTGCTCGCACCGCACCTGGCACACGGGCCCGTCCTGCTGACTGAATTCAAAAACCGGCAGACGGACCTGCCGGCGGTGATCTACGCCGCGCGCATCCACGCGCCCGCCACGACGATCGCAGGAGTCATCGGGAAACCCGCGGAGTATCCGCGCTTCATGGATGCGCTGACATCGGTGGACATCCGCGAAGTCAACGGACAGATGACCGCCTTCGACTGGAGCTGGGGAGTCACGCTGTTCTCACTCACAGGCCAGAACGTGATGACGAGCTACCCGGGGGACTCGACGAGAGGGTACCGCTTCGACATTCGGACCATAGCTGGAGACCTCGGGATCGGACGCGTCATGTGGCGCGTCTACCCCGAAGGGCCGAACAGGTCGCTCGTCGTTTTCGCCTCTCGATTGGACATGCGCGATGCAAACTACATCACCCGTCAGCTCGCGTCGGAAGGCAATGCGGTGAATCGGACGGTCAACGTCGCCGTGGCCATGGTCACCCTTCTCGAGGTCAAGGCGGAGGCAGAACGGCGTGCCGGAACGTCCATCGACGGGGTTTACGCGGCGAAGCCACTTCGCCGACCGCAGGTCGACATGTACGCCCTTCGCTCGTTGCTCTCGCGCGGTGACCTCGTGTTCATGGACATGGACGGAAAGACGCTGCACAGCGTCGCCGTCGTCGGACGCTCCGGCGCGAGCGAGAGGCGGGTGCGTCGAGTGATGCTCGACCCGGAGGAATTCGGCAAATCGCTGCTCCATGGAACCTGCGCAGAGGTCGTCGAACGCAGCGAGAGGGGGACGCGGTTTGAGTGGGAGATTCCAATTCCACTCCTGCACGTGGGCGGAGAAATGATCCTGCGTCCGAGCCCGAGGGTGGTCTCGGTGGATGGTATCTCCGGTACGCTCTCGAAAGGCCGCTGGCGATTCGACACGTACCGCTACCCTGGAGGTGAAGCGGGCGTCATCGCCTGGGCCATCTTCGATCCGGCGGATTCCCCGAAGCTCATCCGAAAGCTGATCGCTGGGAATACATACTTCTCGCACGGCTTCGTCGCGGCGACCCAGCTTGCCGTGATGCGCTCGCTGCGAACACGCGTGCATCTTCTCGGCCGCTGAGCCGAATCGCGCGACCTCAGAAGCGAAGGGTCGCCGAGGCGCCTGCCCCGAATGTCTCGATGCGCACGCGCGCCGCCGCGCGCTCCCGTTTGTTCTTATGGGTCATGAAGAGCGTGAAGGAAGTGATAGCGGATAGGGCGGCCAAGCCGAATGACACGTTCGCAAAGAGAGCCAGTCGATCGCTTCGGTCGGCGGACTCCTGGCTCGGGTCGGATCGACGCTCGCGGTCCTGTCGAAACGAGACCCCCGCGAGCACGGCGCCGGTGACCAAGGACGCTGCCGCGATGCTGCCCGTAGCAATCACTGCTCTTCGGATGGTCTGGTCTTCGCGTTCCATCGCGCGCTGCGCCGCCAATTTGGCATCTTCGCTCTGCTTGACGGCCACTGCGCTCGTCACCTCATCGCCGAAATCGAGCTCCCGCACCTCGCCGTACCCAACCTGAACCGTCTTCTCGCCGACCTGCCTTCCGTCTCCCACCACGACCACGACGTGCACCCCCGGGTCGACCTCGAGCTCGGCGGGCGTCTTTTTCGAGCTGGGAACGCCGTCGACCAAGATCGCGCGGCCGTCTTTCTTGGAGCGAACCAGCAGGACGGCAGGGCTCTTGAGGAGAGTCGCAATTCGCACCTCGATCGACTCGGCGTCCGGCGCCTCGGGCCGCTCGACCAGGTACTGCTCCAGCATGGCGACGGCGCCGGGCTCGTCTCCACGGCGCTGCCGCGTATCGGCTACCGCCACGAGCAACCTCGGGTCGCGCCCGAGCGCGAACGCTCGAAGCCAGGCCTGCTCCGCGCTCTCGTAGCGCCTCGCCTCGAACAATCGCCTGCCGAGCTCGTAGGCATCGGCCGCAGTCGTGACAGGATTGGACAGCAGCGCGGCAAGCTCGTCGTCCGAGGGCAACGACGCGGGCGCGGCGGGCTCTGCCGCAGACTGCGCATCGGCCGGGGTAGCGAGCCCAAAGACCACGAGCGCAAAGAGAAGCAGCCGCATGCGGATCAGGTTCCTCCGTTGCCGCCTTGGCCGCCGGCCCCAGCCGCGCCGCCGGCACCAGCAACGCCTCCTTGGCCCGCAGCGCCGCCCTCGCCTCCTGCGCCTGCCATGCCTCCAGCTCCCGCCATGCCTCCAAGGCCTCCCGCACCGCCTTGGCCGGCTGTCCCGCCTTGGCCGCCAGCGCCGCCTTCTCGGAGCTCTCCGCAGACCACCTCGTCTTCACAAAATCCCTGCGTGAAGGGGCTGCTCAGGTGACAGCAGATCAGAGCGCCGTCGCATTCGTCGTTCTGGAAGCAGGTCGTGCCCACGCCGCCCACGCAGGCGACCAGCAGAAGGAGAAAAACCGAAAAAAGCCAAAGCAAGGGAGAGGTGATGAATCGCATGAGCGCGGCGAGCATAGCTCAGGGGACTTCGGGGGGCCACGCTTCCGGCTCGATCCGCGGCAGGCCCCCGCTACACTCCGGCCCGCCATGACGAACCCCGAAATCCATGCCGATGCGCCGCGCGCAGGCCGATGTGCGATCGTCGGACGGCCCAACGTGGGCAAGTCGACGCTGCTCAACGCGGTTCTGGGGCAGAAGCTGGTCATCGCGACGCCCCGACCCGGGACGACCCGATCGTGTGTACTGGGCGTCTATGCGTCGAATGATCCGCCTACCCAGGTAGCATTCGTGGACACCCCGGGAATCGAGCGGCCCAAAGGCGCGCTCGGCCGGGTCCTGAGCGACAGCGCGAAACAAGGTCTCATGGACTGCGACGCCATCGTGTTCATGACCGAGGCGCCAAAGGCAGGCGCAGCGCTCGAGGTGCATGAAAAAGACCGTACAGCGTTGCAGGCCCTCGAGTCCTCGAGCGTGCCAGTCATCCTCGCGATCAACAAAGTCGACCGGCTCAAAGTCAAAGAGCGACTCTTTGCCTTCATCGAGGCGTATCAGAAGACTCGCGACTTCGCCGCCGTCGTGCCGATCTCAGCGACTCGGGGAACCAACCTCGAGGCCTTGCTCCGCGAAATTCGTGCGACCCTGCCCGAGGGCCTGCTCTACGACGCCGATTTCCTGACCGACAGGCCGGAACGTTTCTTCGTGAGCGAGCTGGTTCGGGAAGCAGCGATGCTCAACACGCGCCAGGAAATCCCCTACGGAATCGCCTGCGACCTCGAGAGCTATCGCGAAGACGACGGGATGCTCCGAATCGAAGGAACCCTCATCGTCGAAAAAACCAGCCACAAGGCGATCGTGATCGGAAGCCGTGGCGAGACGATCAAGAAGATCAGCACAGAGGCGCGGCTGCAAATCGAGGCCTTCTTGGCGCGTAAGGTCTATCTTCGCCTCTGGGTCAAGGTCATCCCCGGTTGGACCCGTGACCCGACCAAGGCGCGCCAGCTCGCCATCGACGAAGGTCGGTCATGACCGGGAGACGTCGAAACCACGCACGAAGGCCTGCGGGCTCCGTCGTCAACAAGCCCTTGGTCGCCATCGTCGGCCGTCCCAATGTCGGCAAGAGCACGCTGTTCAACCGCCTCGCAGGGCAGCACATCGCCATCGTGGAGGACATCCCCGGGGTCACCCGTGACCGCCACTACGCCGATTCGTTTGCGCTCGGTCGGGAGTTCGTGCTCATCGATACGGGTGGGTTCGACCCGGATAGCGACGACCCCATGAAGGCTGGGATCACCAGCCAGGTTCGGTTGGCGCTCGAAGAGTGCGATGTGGTCGTTTGCGTAGTGGACGCCACGGTCGATCCTCTGCCGGCGGACCGAGAAGCCGTCGCGCTGCTCCGCGATGCCGGCAAGCCAGTGATCTTCGTCGCCAACAAGGCCGACTCGCAGGCAAAGGAGCACGACGCGGTGTCGTACTACGAGCTAGGGATCGGCTCGATCATGCCGATCTCCGCGCTCCATGGGCGGGGCATCGGCGATCTCGAAGAGGCGATTTTCGAGCGGCTCCCCGAGGTCGAGGAGATCAGCGAGCCAGAGCTGAACGTCCCTCGCGTGGCGATCATCGGAAGGCCCAACGCGGGCAAGTCTTCGCTGGTGAATCAGCTCTGCGGCGAAGAACGTCAGTTGGTGGACGATCGGCCCGGGACGACCGTGGACAGCATCGACACGCTGGTCGAGCGTGACGGACGGACCCTGATCCTGATCGACACCGCGGGCATTCGCCGCAAGCGGAGCGTGAAGAAGCGCGGAATCGAAGGGCTGAGCGTGCTCCAAGCGATTCGGTCGATCGAACGCAGTCACGTCGTGGTCCTCATGATCGACGCCGAAGCGGGCGTCGGTGAGCAGGACGCAAAGATCGCAGGCCTCGTCCATGACCGCGGCCGCGCGCTGATCATCGCACTCAACAAAACCGACCTGCTCAGCAGGGAAGCGCAAAAAAAGGCGATGGATCGAACGCGGGAAATCCTGGCCTTCGTGCCCTGGGCGCCCATGGTGACCGTCAGCGCGCTCGAGGGACGGGGAATCAAGGCCCTGCTGGGCCGGGTGGAGGACGCGGTCACCGAGCATCGCAAGCGCATTGGCACAGCCGAGCTCAATCGCTTTTTCGAAGAAGTCCTAGAGAAGCACCCTCCGCCCACCATGCACCATCGGTCCGTGCGGCTCTACTACATCACGCAGGCGAGCGTCGCACCGCCGACCTTCGTGATCATGACCAACTCCCCCAAAGACGTGCACTTCAGCTATCAGCGATACGTGGTCAATCAGATCCGAAAGCGCTTTGGTTTTCGAGGCACACCGATCCGCGTGCGCTACCGAGGCAAAAAGAGCAGGAAATAGCTAGACGCGAACGGTGCGCAGCGCTCTGCGCTCCGCTCGAGCCGCCGGATTGCCCAACTGTCCGCAGGCGGCCATGACGCTACGGCCTTTGGTGACGCGCTCGCGCACCGGCAGGCCTTCGTCTCGCAGCCAGCCGATGAAACGCTCGACCTCGGCCTCGTCGGGCGCGCGCGTGAGCGGCGTGGAGCCCGGATTATAGGGAATGAGGTTGACGAGAACTCGCTCCAAGGGCTTGCAGAAGGCGGCGACGGCGCGCGCATCGGCCGCGGTATCGTTGATGCCCGGGAGAAGGCAGTAATTGACGCCAAGCGCGAAGTTGCGCCGAGGACGATACGCCATCAGGACCTCCTGAAGCTCGGCGAGGTCGCTGCGACGGTTGATCGGCATCAGCTCGTCGCGAAGTGAGTCGTTTGCTGCGTTCAGGCTGATCGATAGATTCAGCCGCTTGAAACCAAGCTGGCCGAGGAGCCGAATCCCTTGGACGTGCCCGACCGTGCAGATGGTCAGACGCTCTTGGCCGATCGCCAAGCCGGCCTCGTCGTTCAGGACCCGGAGCGCCCGGATCACGTTCTCCGAGTTGTCGAGCGCCTCGCCCATGCCCATGAAGACGAGATTTCGAATCGGCCAGCCGAGACGATGCCGCGCAACGAGCAGCTGAGCGATGATCTCGTCGGTACGAAGGTGGCGGAGCAAACCCATGCGCCCGGTTTCACAGAACGTGCAGCCCATTTTGCAGCCGACCTGGCTCGAGACGCACAGGGTGTATCGACCGCGCCCCATGGGGATACGCACCGACTCGACTTCGAGCCCGTCTTGCATGCGCAGGATCATCTTGGAAGTTGCGCCGTCATCGCCCTCATCGGATCTGACCGTAACGAGCTCGGGTAGCTCGAAGGAAAACGCAGCGCGCCATGCCTCAGCCGCTTCCCGACCCAGGCCGAAGTCCTCCGGCTGAAAGCGGCCTTCGCGCATCGCCTGCCGGTGGATACGCCGAGCCATTCCGTGCCCGCGAGGTAAGAGGGCTTTCGCGCGCTCGGCCAGCTCGGCGTTGCAAAGGCCGTGAATCGGCTGCTGGGTCATTTCAATCTTGAACCAGGAGAAAGTGTGCGGTAGCCACGGCGACCGGGCATTCAGGGTCGTCCTGGTAAGCGAACACACGAACGTTGGCGACTCGCCTCCCCCGCCGCGTGAACTCCGCCCGCGCGAACACGTCCTGAGGGCGGGCGCCTCGAAGGTACTCGACGGTGATGTTGATCGTTTTGGGGATCGCCGTCGTCTCGCCATGCCAGAGCAGCTTGAAGATCGCGGTCGACTCCATGAGCGCGCCAAGCGTGCCTCCATGAAGCGCGGGCACGTTCGCGTTGCCGACGAGGTGGTCCGAGTAGCGCATTCGGCCGATGACCTCGCCGTCGACCAGCTGAGCACGTATCCCCATGAACCGGGCGTAGGGGATCGCCTCCTCGAGCGACTTGAAGTCACTGGTTTGGCGAAGTTCCACGACGGCGTCGCGCAGCCTCATCAAGCCCCCTCGTCTTCGGTTTGCCGTTCTTCCTCGGGGAAGATGACGAACGTGCCAGATGCTGCGGCGATGGGGCTTGCCTTGTTTCCATGGTGCGCCCTGGCGCGTACGAACGCGACGTGCCGCGTCACCTTGTAGCAATGGGCGCCGCAAATCACTTCTTGGTGAGGCAGGGCGGGACGCACGTAGTCGATTCGAAGATCGAGCGTCGCAATGCGCCGAGGAGCTGCGAGCGACATGATGACTGCTCCCCCACAGGTCGCGTCGATCAGGCTGGTGATGCAGCCGCCGTGAAGCACCTCGGTCTCCGGGTTGCCTACGAGATCTGCGCGGTAAGGAAGGGCAAGCGAGAGATGCTCCGGTCGGTAGTCGACGACGCGCAGCCCCAACGCCTGGTTGTGCGGGACCGCGCCGACGTAACGCCCCTCGAGGCGTCGCCGGATTTCGTCCTTCTGTGGGAGAAATGGATCGGACACCGGTTACCCCCTAGCAGGCCTGGGCTACTTGCCTCAAGGGGCGAGGCTAAGTACCGGGCGGCGGCGGCGGAGTGACCTGCTCGCCCAGCCAGTCGTCCGATGAGACGAACTCCACGCCGCTCATGCCGTTGCCTGCCAGAAGATCGGGGTGATCGGTCAGCACCCGGGCAACCCCGGCAGCCTGCGCGAGCGCGACCAGCGCCTCGTTCCATTCTTCTGCCGAGAAGCTCTTCGTCTCGACGACCTCGACCAGACCGCGAATGGTGGTCATTTGCCGTGCGACCGCATCGTCTTTGAATTCCGGAAGCGCTTGAAGCATGGACTCGACGCGTTCCATCACCCAGGTCGAGGTTTTAGGCCTTGCAGGACCACCGAACGCACGCCGGACAGCTCTCTCCGGTGGAGAGCCGAGCGCGATCGAAGCGTTCACGAAGATGTCGGGACCCAATACGACGTCCATCCCCGAAGCCTAACACGGCGTCGGGTCGCTTGACATCGTTCCGGCCGGCGGTAGTCGTCAAATATGATGTCGGTCTGGATTCCGACGCACGGAAAGCCCTGATGCCCATCCGCGTCTGTTTCGTTTGTCTTGGGAACATTTGCCGCTCGCCTACGGCGGAAGGCACCATGCGTCGGCTCCTCGATCGCGCGCAGCTCGCCGGCGCGATCGAGATCGACAGCGCGGGAACGGGAGACTGGCACGTAGGCGACCGTCCCGACCCCCGGGCGAGAGCGTCCGCAAAGCGCCGCGGTATCGAGCTCGGCGGGCGTGCACGCCTGTTGGAGACCGGCGACTTTGAGCGCTTCGATTATTTGATCGCCATGGATCGGGCGAATCGACGTGACCTCCTTCGGATGGCCCCGGACGACGACGCGAAGGCGAAAGTCGTTCTTTTCCGGAGCTACGATCCTGGCTCGGCGCGCGACGCCGACGTGCCCGATCCATACTATGGTGAGGGAGACGGTTTCGAAACCGTGCTCGACATTTGTGAAGCCGCGGCGAGTGGGCTCTTGAGGCACATCCGAGAGAAGCATCGGCTATGAACCCGGAGTTGCGTCATGCACTCGGGGAGCGCTTGGGCAAACCGCTTCGATGCGCCCGGGGTCTCGGTGGCGGGGACATCAATGACGCATACCAGGTCACCCTTGCCGACGGGTCTCAGCTTTTCGTCAAGACGCATCAAAACCCACCGTTGGGCATGTACGAGGCGGAAGCGCGCGGCCTCCGATGGCTCGCCGATGCCGGCGCAATTCGAACGCCTAGCGTGATCGCGCTTTCGGACGCGCGTCCAGCGTTTTTGGCGCTGGAGCTGATCACGCCGGCGAAGCGAGCGGCGGGGTTCGATGAAACGTTGGGGCGATCGCTGGCTGCCCTGCACGCCTTTGGCGCCCCCTCGTTCGGCCTCGACCACGACAATTTCATTGGCCGGCTGGCGCAGTCGAACGAGGTAGCCGACGACTGGGCTTCGTTCTATTGGACCTCCCGCCTCGAGCCGCAGCTGCGGCTTGCCGTGGACGGTGGCTCGATCGATGCGGCGACGCGCTCCGGCTTCGAGGCCCTGCAGCGTGTTCTCCCCGATCGCGTTGGCGCAGCAGAGCCTCCGTCTCGCTTGCATGGCGACCTCTGGGGCGGCAACCTGCACGTCGACGATGCTGGTCAGCCTGCGCTGATCGACCCGGCGGTCTACGGGGGTCACCGAGAAATCGATCTGGCGATGATGAGGCTGTTCGGCGGCTTCGGGGAGCGGGTCTTTGCCGCGTACTCCGAGGCCCTGCCACTCTCACCGGGCGCGGAACGACGGGTTGCCCTCTATCAGCTCTACCCACTTTTGGTGCACGTCAACCTGTTTGGCGGCTCGTACGTGGGATCTGTCAAGCGCGCTCTGTCAGGCTGCGCCTGACGTCTACGCGCCGGCTTCGGTTCTTGACACCCAGAAGCGCGTGACCCAGATACGCCCGATGAACTTCTCCGCCGCGAACGAGCAGGCGACGGGCGAGCGCACTGCGGTGCTCTTGATCGACCATGGAAGCCGACGCGCTGCGGCCAACACACTTCTCGGAGAGGTCGCTGCATTGGTCAAGGAGCGACTCGGTGCGACGAGCATCGTGGAGCCTGCTCACATGGAGCTCGCGGAGCCCACGATCGCCGAGGGCTTTGCGAGCTGCGTCGCCCAAGGAGCGACCGAGGTGGTCGTCCATCCGTTCATGCTCGCGCCGGGCCGCCACGTGACCGAGGACCTACCCCACCTCGTAGCCGAAGCCGCCGCTCGCCATCGAGGCGTTCGGTTTTCGATGGCGGCGCCGCTCGGCAGTCACGCCGGTGTCATCGACGCGGTAATCGAGCGCTGCCAGTCGGCGCTTGCAGACTTCGAGCCCCGAGGCGCCTAGGGGATCAGAACCACCTTGCCTGTAGTCTTGCGTCCGCCCAGCTCCGCGAGGGCTGCTTCGGCCTCCGAGAGCGGATAGGTTGCAGAGACCAACGGCGCAATTTTTCCTTCAGCATGAAGGCGCACGATGGCCTCCTGAGCGTGCTGAATCACGCCGGGGTTCATCTTGAAGTAGAGCCCCCAGTGTAGCCCGATCAGGGAGAAGTTCTTGACCAGCACGCGGTTCATCTTCGCAGATGGAATTTTTCCGCTCGCGAAGCCAATGATGAGAATCCTTCCTTCGAAGGCGATGCATTTTGTCGATAGATCGAAGGTGTCCCCGCCAACCGGGTCGTAGACCACGTCCGCGCCACGACCCGAGGTCAGCTCTTTCACTCTCCCGACCCAATCTTCTTCGCGGTAGTTGATGGCTTCGTGCGCGCCGTTCGCTTTGACGAGCGCGAGCTTTTCCTCCGTCCCGGCGGTGCCGATCACCTTTGCACCGAGTGCGACTCCGAGTTGGACCGCGGCTAGCCCTACTCCTCCGGCCGCGGCGTGTACGAGGAGCGTTTCGCCTTTCTTGAGGTTCGCGCGATGCGCCAGGCCGACATACGAAGTCTGATAAACGAGTCCGAGCGCCGCGGCCTCCTCGAACCTCATCTCGTTCGTGATGGGAAAGACACGCGGCTCAGGCGCAGCGACGATCGACGTGTAGCCACCGTATTCCAGTAAGGCGCTGACGCGGTCGCCGACCGAAAAACGCGAAATACCTGGGCCCAGCGTTCGAACGATTCCTGCAACTTCGGCGCCCGGTGAGAACGGCAGCTCGGGCTTGACCTGATACTTCCCCTCGGTGATGAGCGTGTCGAAGAAGTTACAGCCCACCGCTTTCACGTCGATGACGACCTCGCCCGGGCCGGCCTGGACTTCGCTCAGCTCTTCGCGCTCCAAGGCGGCCGGGCCCGCCAGCTCACGCACGACCATCCTGTACATGGAGGCGAAGTTTGCCCCCTAAAACAGAGCAAGACCAGCGAGTCGCACAAAAATGCCGGGCCCCTGGTATAACCGTGCTCATGGCTGGGCCGACTCGAAAGTACCCTCTACCGGCGGGTGTCATTCCGACGACACCGGACGGTGGCACGGAGGACATTGGGTCTCGCGTCCGCGAAAAGGCGCCCGCAGCCGCAGACCGCGGGTCCGACAGCGCACCGGTGCTGAAGGAAAATCTAGTCGAGCTCGCCGAAAGACTCGTTGAGGAACTGGACACTCTCGGCCCTAGAGAGATCGCACCTGTGGTGAGGCGCCTGATGGCGCTTGGGAACTTCGGGCTCGAAGCGTTGTCCGCGAGGTTCCCAGGGCCGCTGTGGCGCCACTCCTTGGCGACGGATTCGCGTTTGCAGCGCCCCGACGAGATTTCGGCAATCGCAACCGCTCTCGCCGCGTTCGAGGGCGAGGCGATCCCGTATCTCGCTCGCCTGATGCGAGACCCGACTTCGAAGGTTCGATACTACGCCACGGTGATCTGCGCAGCGTATTCGAGCCCCCGACTCATCGAGCCGCTGATGCAGGCGTCTCTAGACGAAGACCGCGAGTGCCGCCGCGTCGCGTTGCATCTCTTGAGTGCATATCAACATGAGGCCCTGTTCCTAAATGCCCTCGGCGAGCTGCGCCGCTGTGCCGCCGACGGTACGCAGCCGCTTCCCATTCGGCGCCGAGCAGTCTCGGCGCTCACCCAGCTGCGCGACGAAGCTTCGGCCGCGCTCTTCGTCGATTTGCTGGCCGACGCCGATCGCGGCATCGCGACCGCCTGCCGCGTCGGGCTCAGAGTGCTGACAGCCCACGACTTCGGTTTTTCGAGGGATCCTTGGCTCCGCTGGCTCGCGGAGCGCGGTGACGAAACGCGCATTCAATGGCTGATCGAAGGGCTTGGAGACGGCCGGGCCAACATTCGTCTCCTCGCCTCACGCGAGCTTTGGCATTCGACGCGCTTCTTGCAGCCCTTGTCCGAGACGGCGGACCGTGAGCAGTTCCTGACAATCCAGGCGAGCTACCAGCGCTGGTGGTCCAAGAGCCACCCCGAATGACTAGAGCACGCCAGCGTCCCGCAGCGACGCGCGCAATGACTCGACCCCCTCGAAGACCACGCTGTGAATCCCGTGATCCCGTGCAGCCTCGCAGTTGCTGACGCGATCATCGATGAAGATACAGCGATCTCCCGGCACCCCGAGTGCATCCAAGGCCTGCGCGTACGCGGCCGAGTCCGGCTTGCGGAGCCCGGTAAGGCAAGAGACGAAGGTCCAGTCCAGAAATCGCGACGGACGCAGGCGTTCTTCGATGAGTTGGTACCAAACGGGATAATTGGAGAACGCATGCATGCGGCACCGCCCGCCGTGGAGCTCGCCCAGAAGCTGTTCGAGGCCGGGAAGCCACCGATACGAAGCGCGAACGAGGTCCACGAAACCCTCGCGATCGAAGTCTCGGCCATCTGCGAAAAAATTTGCGAGAAACTCTTCTTCGCTGCGTTCACCGCGCTCGAATTCGACCCAGGCGCTCGGATGCTTGACCGCAAACAGCTCCTCGAAGCTCAGCTCGAAGAACTTCGGCATCTCGTCGAAGAATGGGTCGTGCACGAGTGTGCCCATCACGTCCCAAAGAAGGATGGGTCGAATCGACTCAGCCAAGCGCCGTGCCCCCGAGGTCGTGCTGCGCCCGTCGCTCGAGCTCGTGACGGCGAAGCTTATCGAGGAAGGTCGTGCGCTTGAGGCCGAGCATGCGGGCGGCTTCGCTCTTATTGCCCCCGGACCGAAGAAGAGCGCGCTCGAGCAGACGGCGCTCGACCTCGACATACGTGCCCGTCAGCGGCTCCTCTTCTTCGGCCCCGGGCCAAGCGAGTGGGGGTAGATCGGAGAGCGCGATCGTCTTGGCAGCGGCATTGGCAACCGCGAGCTCGATGATGAGCTCGAGCTCGGCGACGTCACCGGGCCAGTCGTGATCGACGAGTGCGGTCATAGCGTCTTCCGTGATGCCGACGGGCTCACGCGCCAAGACGCGGCAAGCACGATCGATGGCAAGAAGTGCAAGCGAGGGCACGTCTTCGCGCCGGTCGCGCAAAGGCGGAATCTCGAGGCCGGGCCGCGAAATCTGTCTCGCTAGCTCGGGGTCGATCGCATCGCGCTGTGCGAGCTCAGCAAGTGGCGCCCGCGTCGTTGCAATCAGCCGCGGTCGAGGCCGCTGAGCTTCTTGGCTTCCTTGCACGCGCGAATCCTGATCGGCCAAGGCTTCGGCAAGACGAGCCTGATTCGACTTGGAGAGCGCGGGAAGGTCTCGCAGCAGCAAGGTCCCGCCGGCTGCGGAGTGGAACCAACCCGCCCGGCCCCCGCTCTGTGAACCGAAGAGCAAGCCCGCAACCTGATCGGGCGGTGCGGCTGAGCAGTCGGCCACGACGAACGGAGCCTCCCAGCGCGGTCCGCGGTCGTGGATGAAGCGACAGACCGGCAAAACTGGAGCCCCAGCCGGAGCGACGAGCAGAATGGGATCGACGCCCGGAGCGAGCTCGATCGCGCGCGTCTGAACGCGCCTCATCGACTGACTGTACGCCACGTGAAGCGTCCGATCCTCGGCAAGGCCGCGCCCGAGCATGTCGCACTGGCCCCGCAGGTCATCGAGCGCACTTTCGAGCGCCGCGATCCGGTCCTCCGCCTCCCGTCGCAGCGTGGATAGCTCGTGAATGTGTGTATCCGCCCGGCGCTGCGCCAAGGCCGACGCCAGCGCCCCCCCAAGCGAATCTGCCAAGCTTCCGAGCTCGTCGAGCTCGGTTCGGGAGAGCCGCTCCGATCGATCTCCCAGGGGAAGGACAAGCACGCCTTCGAGATGGTCGAGGTGAAGACAGGGAAGTGCGCAGCCGATCACTTGGTCCGTCATCGTGTTGACGAGCTCTCGAATCGATGGTTCGCGTACGACCCGGACTCGCAGACCGGCCAGATCGAGTGCGCCGGGGCGATCGCCGCCAGAGAGCGCCCTCGTGACTGCGGATGGGGCCTCTGCTCGTCTGATATTGGCGCGCTCGCCGGTGTCGAGCCGAAGCCGGAGCGAGGGCTCGAGGGTGTAGAGCTCCGGAGGTCGATCGCTCGGGTCAAAGACTTTGCTGAAGGGGGTGAGGACTCCGGTGGCAACCTCTTCGAGGGCCGCCCCTCCGACCAAGCGACCCCGGGCGGATTCTGCGGCGTCGGCAAGGCGGCCCGAAGTGCTCCACACGGCGCGGGCAGACAGCCTTCGCACAAACGCAAATGTAAGCCACCAAAGGACTCCCGAGCCCACGGCAAACAAGCCGAGCTGCCAACGCTCGAGTGGCGCATCGGGAGTGAAGACTACCGTCAGACCAAAACACAGAGCGGAAGCGACGACCACCGGCACACCAACCCGCCGCAAGGAGCGCCATCCCGGATCGAGCCAAGCGAGGTGGCCGAGCCAGAGCAAGGAGGCCACCCCGAGCTCGACCGTGGCGGCGAGCACGCCGTCGAACGGACCGAACCAGCAATACGCTAGAGCGACCGCTAGGCAGGAGAGCGCGATTCCCGAGAGGCCGCCCTCGACGACGTGTCCTCTGCCGACCAGCACGATCTGGTGAAGGGCGCCCGTGGCCAGAATTCCGAGGACGACGATGACCGCGAATGTCATTTCAGGAAGCAGGCCCTGTCGGGCCAAGGCCGCTCCGGCGAACGCGGCCGACGCAAACGCGCTCAACGCCCCGTACCGGACGAGAGCGCCGGTCTCGCGCGGTAAGACGAGATCAATCATCGTCATCACGGCCAACAACCAGGCCAGGTCGTGGGTGACATCGAGGGTCGGCGAGGCGCTGCGCGCCGATGCGAGCGCGATGGCGAGGCTCACCCCCATGAATGCGAGCCGTGAGGCACCACGCCTGCTCGACCAGGTCCCAAGCACCGCGAGCGGAGTCAGCGAGAAAGCGAGAGACAGCAACGCCAACAACCAGTCCGGGGATTCGGTGGCGTTCGAGGAGGCCCGCGCGGCGAGAACGTAAAGAACGGACGCAGGGCCCAATATGGTCAAGAGCCTCGGAATTCGCACGATGGGAGCTCGTCTACTCGTCTGGTCTGGGCGGAGCGGTCGGAGTCTATCACCGGCTGTCGGCTTGACCAGAAACGACGGGCTGCGGTTCGGCAAACATCCGAAAACCAACGCCTACCCACCACGTTCGATACTTCTTCTGGGCGGCGATCCGCTGCTTCTTGGAGCTCCCCGGCTCATAGCCGAAGTCCTCCTGGGTGAGGTGTCGAAGCTCGTCACCGGCACGCCGGCGCAGGCGCTCATCCGAATGCATGAGCGCATTGATCAGCCAAACCACACGGTGCTCGGTGCTATGCTTTTCGTACCAGACGCTCCATTTCTTCTTGCTGCGGTTGAAGTCCTGGCAACTCAGGCGCACTAGGCTCGCATGCGCCGCGCCGACCAGGTCAGAATCAGGGCTCCCGAGTAAGGAGACGAAAAACTCGAACGAATCCGCGTCTCGCAGCCTGCCTAGGGCGTCGACGGCAGCCGCCTGCGTTTCGATGTTCCGGCCGTCCCGCGCCGACGCGCGGAGCCGCTCGATGAGCTGCGTGAACTCGACCTCGCATGCATACAGTACGCTGAGCGCGCGGTATGCATTGCTGCGAACTCCCGAGTCGGTGTCGAACAAACGGCGACCGACCGGCCGGACCAGTTCGGAGTGGACGAACTCCGAGGCCACGATGGATGCATAGTAGCGGATGTCCGGGTCCTCGTCGTCGAGCAGGGGGATCAGGTACGGGACCGAATGGGCGCCAAACGCTACGAAGCCCCTGGCGATGGAAGAAACGTCTCTGCCTGCCGGTATGTTTGCGTGCGCCTCGTTCCGGTCGAACCAGAGCTTGCCCGGGAACTCCCGAGCCAGGGCGGGAAGTGCGGCCTCCCCGAGCGACAGCAGAGGAGGGATCAGCATGTCGTCTTCGGGGCTGCCGTCGCGAAGCGCCGCGACCAGCTCTTCGACTTCTTCCCCGAAGTCCACGATGATGCTCGGGAGGGAGGCCTCGTCGACGAGCGGCGCGGGCGCGGGGTTCCATCGCCGGTCGACTGGCTCGCCGTCGACGTTTGGTGGGGCCGAGCTGGGCGCGCCGGGGGGTAAGGAGACCACGTCGTGTGACATCGCGCTGCCGTCGTTGTCCCGCCGCGAATCGACCGGCAGATGATGTCCGGAATGAGCCGAGCGCGCCGGGGGCGCGGGCTGCCCAGAGGACCGAGGTGGGGCGGGGGTCGGCGCCGGCCGCCCGCCCGTCGCCGGTGCGGGCGCCGAGGGCCTGCCCGAAGCCGGTGCGGGCGCTGGCTGCCAGCCCGCGGCCGGCGCGGGGTGAGATGCGCGAGTCGGGCCGCTGGGCCTCGACGCCGCCCCAGCTCTTGCGCCTGAAGGGCGTTTCGATCTCGTTTTCCGCATCGAGGGTCGTCCCAGGATCTCGGGTGGGCGCGGGGGAAGACTGTATCGAGTCGCATCGACGAAGCCGGTCTTGGGCTCCGAGCGGCTGCGGCTCGCTGCTGGATCGGAATCCCGAAAGGTGCCCGCCGGAACCGAAGACGCCACCTGCGGTGCGACCGCAACCGGAGGCTCGGTATCGGCGATGCTCGTCGGCGGGGGGATGGGCGAGCTCGTACGCGGAAAAGAGCCGGAGGCATCTTTGATGGGCGGAATCGAGCTCCGACTTCCAACGCCGTCAAATGGCGCGACGTAGGGAATCGTGCCGGGATCGGCGGCGTCCAGCTGGTGGGTTAGCTGCCGCATACGAGCGGTCATTTCGATGTCGTAGTGCTGTGACAAGCCTGCCTCGATGCGCACCGAGCAAACGATTCGCTGCACGGGATCGATGCCGAGCTCGAACGAAATTTCGCGCAGAGTCGCATCGGGCAATGGACGGTCGACCGCCAGCACGACCGCGTCCTCGGTTCTCGCGACGGGGATCAAGCGATGCCGAACGGCAAACTCGCGCGGCAAGACGCGAATCGTGGAGATCGCCGTCTGCATCACTTCATCGCGGGTCGCGGGAAGGAGCCCGTAGACCGCCGCACAGTATGCATTCATCTCGTTCTCGCGCAGCAAGCCGAGCTCGAGGAGTACGGTGTCGAGATTGCCACCGCGCATCACCTGATCCTGGATGGCGCCTTGGACGCGATCGACGGTCATGATCTGGTCGCGAACCAGGAGCGAGGCGAGAACGGACATCTGCCCTTCAATGGTGGCTTCGCACATGCCGCGCTGTCAACGAGCTTGTCGAAAGTCGCCGAGGCGATCTCCGACGATGGCCAGGGCGGCCGGCACGGCCGTTTCGACCCGCAAGATCCGGGTTCCCAAGCTTGCCACTGAGAAACCGGAACGTTCGAAGAGCAGGATCTCGTGCTCGGCGAATCCTCCCTCGGGCCCTATCGCACACCAAACCTGTTCAGCATCGGGCTCGAGCGCCGCCGCGTCCTGGGCGCGGGCAGCGAACAGAACGCCCTCGGCGCTCTCCGGCATCTGTTCGAGCCAAGAGGCGACGGGGCGAGGGGCGTGAACGATGGGCACGTCGTCGCGCTCACACTGACCGGCCGCCTCGCCCGCAATTCGAGTGAGCCGATCGAGACGCGTGCGCGCGCGCATGGGGTCCAATCGGGGAACCGTGCGTTCGGTTTGCATGAGCGCGACCTCATCGACGCCCAGCTCGGTTGCCGCACGCACGCAGTCGTCGAGCTTCGAGCCTTTCGGAACAGCAAGCATGAGGACGACGCGCGCGCGTCTTCTCGCGGAGGCGACCGGAGGCTCTGCAACACAGACCACCTCATCAGCGACTGATTCCAAGCGGGCTGTCGCGGCCCGGCCCTTCCCGTCGAAGAGTACGACCGACTGACCAGCCCGGAGTCGAAGCACCCGCACGTGACGGCTCGTCGCCTCTCCGAGAACGACGGCCCCTCCCTCGTTCGGCAAACCGGGCACGTAAAGCCTTCGAAGGGTCACGGCTCTGCGTGCCTCAACACGCAGGCGCACCATTCGCCCTCTTCGAGGCACTGTTCGAGCTTCATGGGCGCGTAGGCGTCGAGAAGCTCGTCGCGCTCGGGACGAAGAATGCCGCTCAGGATCAGCATGCCGGCAGGCGCCAGCCGCTGCCGGAGATCTTCGGGCATGTGCACGAGGACCCTGGTCTCGATGTTCGCAAGCACGATGTCGAAGACCCCGTCCACCTCGGCCAAGTGCTGAGTCGATGCATGCAGCTCGGGCGCAACGCCGTTGAGCTTTGCGTTTCGCGCGGTCACGACGACCGAATCCTCGTCGATGTCCGTCGCCATCGCCGATGACGCCCCTAGGCGAAGCGCCGCGATCGACAAGACCCCGCTCCCGCATCCAACGTCCAACACCCGCTCCCCGCCAAGCACGCGCTCGTCGAGAATCCGCAGGACTAGTCGAGTGGTTTCATGGTCCCCACTTCCGAACGCGTTCTCCGGATCGATCGTGAGGACGACGTCTCCGGGCTTGCTTTCCGCGGGTTCCCAGGACGGGTGTAGCAAGAGCCGTTTCCCAATGCGCTGCGCGCTGAATCCACGTCGCCATTCGGTGGCCCAATCCGCTCCCGGTACATACACGATATCGGCTTCGTACTCATTTCGAATTTCGCGCAAGGCCTTTCGCGCCGAGGCCTCGTCGGCGAATGCTGCGAGAATGACGGCTCCGCCCAAGTCGGCGTCGCGGACCAAGGTCGTCTGATCTCGCTCTTCGAGACCGGTGGCGCCAAGCTCCCATAAGCGGAGTTGCGCGAGCTCGAGCTGCTCGGATCGAACCCGAACCGTCACAAACGGATGGCGAGCGTCGGACATCAGACTTCGATCATGCGCGCGGAGAGGTAGATCACCAAGAACAGAAACCAGGTGATCGGGCCGAGGCGATTGCCCCCACGCCACGCGACGAGCGGCGTGAAGAAGGGCACGAGGAAACCGAGGTAGCGCCACTGGGCAGCGAGCGGCCCTGAAAGCACGCGCCAAGCCATCAGGAGGTGCGTGAACAGAAGCGCTGCGCCAGAAAGAGACCAGAGCGCGAGCAACCAGAGTTCCACACCCCGCTTCTAGCCCATTGTGGGAATCGGCGCCCTGGAGATCCTCGGGCGACGACCAAAACCGAGTCGATCCCCTCTAGCCCTCCACGAAACTCGCGATGGCCTCGGGTTCTCCGCCGCAGCTCGCCGGCCGATTCGCCCCTGTGCGCTGCAGGCGGAGCGGCACCACCTGTGCCTTGGAACCCACTCGAAAGCGTGCCTCCCAGCTCGACTCGGACGTCGCTGCCGTCCCGAGCCATTCGATCGCGTCGGCTTCCTGCAGCCCCAGGCGCTTTCGAAGGAGGATCTCCGCTGCCTGCGTCGGTCGATCGTAGGCGCAGCGGCCTCGAAACAAGTCGAGCTCACCGACCGCACCGGACCGTCGCGCCGCGACCCACGCGCCGACGTGCTCGGCGCGGAGCCGCCCATACATCAGGCCATCGGGCAGCCAGAGCGCACAGGCAGCGAAACGATGCCCGCCGAGATGGCTGGTCTGCCATGTGTCGACGGACTGAGATTGAAGTGCACGGAACACCTGACCACCAAGGACCCCACAGCAGCGATCGCGTCGCCCGTGGACGCAAACCAAGCAAATCGGCTCGCTCGGCGCGGCAGACAAGGTGTCGAGCTCGAGGCCGACGAGCTCTTCGTAGCCGCCGAGCTCGAGCTTCGTGGTCTGCGGTCGATCCCCGGCGGTGGAAAGCATCATGAAGAGCGGCCGCCTACCCGAGCGTCCGGGGCGCCGAATGAGCTGCAAGCGGGTCCGTGGGGCTTCGAGCCAACGGCCGAGCTGCAATCGCACCGTTTCCGGAAAGGCCTGTGTCTGAAGCGCCTTCGGGGCCCAGGGCTCCGTGACTTCGAGAAGCAACCAGCGATCGACCGACTCCACGGCAGTCCCTGCAAGAGACTCCCCGGCTTCGATGGATGCTTCCGAGCACTGGCGAACAGCCACCGTCAATCCGATGTGACCGGAAGCGGACGCGCCATTTCCTCGGCTGCTTGGTCGATCGTGTGCTGGCGCCGCGCCGCAATTTTGGAGTGCCAGTCCTCGTACTGCAATCGCATCTGTTCGAGCTGCTCGTTGGCGCGCGCCAGCCTCACCTCCAGCCGCATGCGCTCGTTCGCGCCGGTCGCCTGACCGACTGCTTTTTGAACGGAGTCACGTACGAGCTTCATCCGCGCGACGGCGTCGGGGAAGTTCTCTCGCTCTGCAAACCTGCGAGCCTGCACCATCCATACCGCCCAGCGCTCTTCTTCCGTCTTGACGTCCATCGCTTCACAATTTAGGGCGTTTTGCCGGACGGTCCAGTCGAGGGGCGAGGTCGGTGGTAAAGCCACCAGTTCTCGAAGTGGGCTACGCGCTGTATCGACGGGTCCGTGACGAAAAGAGCGTCCGGCGAATCCAGCCTGCGAACCAGAAACCAGTCGAAGAAGTCGCCGTGCTCCTCGAGTTGGAAGAGCTGAGGGCTCCACTCCCAGCGCACCGGCGTCTGCGGCGGGACGACCGCTTCGGGATCCGCGCTGTCACGATACCGGAATGGGAAACCCTCCAGCTGGGCGAAGTGGAAGCTCAGCCAGCCCCCACGCTCGGTCTGAACGTACGCGGGCAAGTGGATGTAGGGGCTGTTTCGAGCGCGCGACCCCTCGTGGTCGTACACGAGGTAAAGAAGCTTCGGGGCTTTGGGGAGCTCCCGGACGATCTCTCGGAAATGCACCGTGGTGGTCGAAAACTCCTTGTGGGCACCGGCGACGAACTCACCGAGGGGGGCAATGGCGACCGCCGTCCACACGACGAAGCCGAGCTCGGCCCAGGTCTTGCGGGGCAGGTTTGGAAGAAGCGCGGGCACGAGAAACGCCGCCGCGGTGATTTCCCGTGGAAAGACATACCACCAGACGCCGAGCTCCATCGGGAGCGTCAGGAAGAGGCCCAGAAAAACCAAAATCGCCACCCCAAGCACCGCGTGGGCGGGCACCACCCAACCATCCTTGGGCCAGGAACGAAGGCGAGCGACGGCGATCGCAAGCAGTGCGACTGCCGTCACCGCAAAAAAGAGCGCCGTGCGGCGAAACACGAAGCGGTCTTCGTCGCCGATGAAAATGTCGGTCGCATATGCGCCTGCCTCGGACAAACGGCTCCAGGCCGGCGGCCAGGCCCAGGCGATTTCCGGAATGGACAGGTTCGCCCGGGTTGTCGCCCACGCGACGAAGAGCGCGGAGGATACGGCGATCGGAATCAGGAGACCCCGGATGCTGTCCACTCGTCCATGCATCGCCGCGGCGACGACCCCAAGCATGAGTACCGCGAACGGGAACCGATACACGTGGGTGAAAAAGAGGAGGATTAGAACCGCGACGAGCAGGGCCTGAAGCTTCGCGCTCGGCCGGTCGGCTACGCGAAGGGCAAGGCCCAGCGCCATGGCGAAGAGGCCGAGCGATGCGAGAAAACCAACGAGGCCCCAGTGGGCTGGAGCACCCCAGACGGCAAGCAGTCCCCAGAGACCGAGAAACGGCGACTTCCGCAACCCCCAGCAGAGCACCATCAGCCCGATGGGCAGGAGCGCCATCAGCACGGCCGCCGCAAGCTTCGTCGCGGCGACGGGCGAAAGAACGAGCATGAAGATCGCTGCCAAGCCGTAAAAGGTGAGGTAGGGCGCCGCGAGCACCTGGAACTGGAACTGCTCGTCGAAGTGCCAGCCCGGGTCCAGATAGTGGCGAAACACCGAGGACGACGCCGCGTGAAACGGGAAGTCGGTCATCATCGGGTAGTCGGCCACCCAGAGCGGTGCCCCGACGACGTACGCGATCGTGACGGTGGCGCAGAGCCAGGCAAGCCACGAAAGTGGCGCCGGTCCCGTAACCTGGGCAGTCGACCCTCTGTGCCCCCCCGGCATCGTCACCTTACGGTATCACGTGCTGGCGATCAGCCGTTGAGAGCTTCAGCGCCGCCGATGATCTCCATCAATTCCTTGGTGATGGCAGCCTGGCGGGCGCGGTTGTACTGGAGGGTCAACCGGTCGATCATGTCGCTTGCGTTGTTGGTCGCCGCGTCCATGGCGGTCATCCGAGCCCCGTACTCGGAGGCGACCGATTCGAGCAGAGACCGGTAGATTTGAACCTCGACGTGCATCGGAAGCAGCCTGTCGAGGAGCGCGACCTGGCTCGGCTCGTAGATGAAGTCCCCGACCTGGTCGTCGGCGAGCTCGAGCGGCTTGATCGGCAAGAAGGGCTCGATGATGACCTGCTGCGTGATCGCGCTCTTGAACTCGTTATAGACCAGCTCGCAACCGTCCAGATGGAGCGCGGTGTAGTCGTCGACGATGTAGCGTCCGATTTCGCCCGCTTTGGCGGCGCTCAAGTCCTCGAAGACCCCGAGGAAGTCGTGCCGGATGTTGGCGTTTCGACGGGTGAAGTAGTCGCGTCCCTTGCGGCCAATGATGCCGAAGCAAACCTCGCTGCCGTCCGCCTCGAGCTGCTTCCAGCGGTTGAACGCCGCCTTGCAAATGTTCGAGTTGAACGCGCCGGCCAAGCCGCGGTCACTCGTGAGGACGACGAGCATGACTCGCTTTGGCGCACGCCGCGAGAGCAGGGGATGGATGCCTTCGTCGGGATTGACGCGCGCAGCGACGCCGCTGAGCACCTCGTGGGTCTTGATGGCGTACGGCCGGAGGTGTTCGATGTTCTCTTGCGCCTTCCGCAGTCGGGCGCCGGCAACCAGCTTCATGGCGCGGGTGATCTTCTGCGTGTTCTTGACGCTTCCGATGCGCTTGCGAATGTCCTTGAGGTTTGCCATTTGTGATTAGTCGTTTTGCACGGGCTCGAAGATCTCTGCGAAGGCTTTGAGCGCGTCATCGAGCTGGCTCTCGAGCGTGTCGTCGAGCTTTCCCTTCGACACGATGTCCGAGAGAATCGACGCTCGCTCGGCCTTGAGGTACGAAATGAGCTCCTGCTGGTATCGGCCGATCGATTCGACGGGAAGGACATCGAGGTAGCCGTGGGTGCCGGCAAAAATCGACACGATTTGCTCGTCGACGGGCCAGGGCACGAACTGACCCTGCTTGAGCACCTCGACGAGGCGCTCACCTCGGGACAGCTGCTGACGGGTCGCGGCGTCGAGGTCGGACGCGAACTGCGCGAAGGCAGCCATTTCGCGGAACTGAGCCAGCTCGAGACGGAGCGTCCCCGCAACCTGCTTCATGGCCTTGATCTGGGCGTTGCCGCCGACACGCGACACCGAGATGCCGACATTGATGGCGGGTCGAACGCCGGAGTTGAACAAGTCCGACTCGAGGAAGATCTGGCCGTCCGTGATGGAGATGACGTTCGTCGGAATGTAGGCCGAGACGTCGCCTGCCTGCGTCTCGATGATCGGTAGCGCGGTGAGCGAGCCACCCGAGTCCGCAAGCTTCTTTGCGACGTATCCCGCGCCCTTTTCTTTGGCGGCGGCCTCGGCCTCGTGCTTCGACTCCGGGCCGCTGAAGACCTGATTGCCGAGACGGCTGGGCTCCTGGTCCGATTTCACGACGACCCAGTCCTCGGCCATCTTTGCGGCGCGCTCGAGAAGGCGACTGTGAACGTAGAAGACGTCGCCCGGGTACGCCTCACGGCCTGGAGGGCGACGCAAAAGGAGCGAAAGCTGCCGGTAGGCGACGGCCTGTTTCGACAAGTCATCGTAGATGCAAAGCGCGTGCTGACCGTTGTCTCGGAAGTACTCGCCCATCGTCACGCCGGTATACGGCGCGATGAACTGAAGCGGCGCAGGCTCCGAGGCGCCAGCCAGAACGACGGTGGTGTATTCCATCGCGCCATACTGTGTAAGCTTGTCGACGACCTGGGCGACGGTCGACTGCTTCTGACCGATCGCGACGTAGAAACAGTAAACGCCCTTGCCCTTTTGGTTGATGATGGTGTCGAGCGCGACGGCCGTCTTGCCGGTCTGCCTATCGCCGATGATGAGCTCGCGCTGACCCCGACCGATGGGAATCATCGAGTCGATGGCCTTGAGGCCGGTTTGGAGGGGCTCGCTCACCGGCTGACGGGCGACGATGCCCGGGGCCTTGAGCTCGACGCGACGGCTGAGCTTGCTTTCGATCGGGCCCTTCCCGTCGATGGGTTGACCCAGAGCGTTCACCACGCGACCCACCAGGGCGGGGCCTACGGGAACCTCGACGATGCGCCCGGTTCGCTTGACCGTGTCGCCCTCGTTGATGCCAACGTCCGAACCGAAGATCGCGCAGCCAACGTTGTCCTCTTCGAGGTTCAAGGCCATGCCGAAGACGCCGCCTGGGAACTCGAGCAGCTCGCCTGCCATGGCGCTTTCGAGACCGTACAGGCGGGCGATCCCGTCTCCGACGGTCAGAACGGTGCCGGTCTCGACCACATCGACCGCCTTCTCGTAGGAAGCGATCTGCTGCTTGATGATGTTGGAAATCTCTTCAGCGCGAAGTTGCATTTTGCAGGCTCCTGATTCGATGCGTTTACGGCAGGTCGCCGTTCGCAAGCAACGTTTCCCTAAGCTCGCTCAGCCGGTTGCGAATGCTCCCGTCGAACAGTTGATCGCCGATGCGTGTGATCACGCCACCGATGAGCGAAGGATCTTCCTTTTTGACGAGCACGACCTCACGATCCGTCGCTCGCTTGAACTTCTCCGCGAGGCGCTCGTAGTAGACGTCGGCCAGGGGTTTGGCGCTGACGACTTCGACTCGGACGCGCCCGGTCTCGGCCTCGGCGAGCGCGTCGAGCTCCGCGAGAACCTCGTCGAGATGCCCGAGGCGGCCCTTGTCGGCGAGCAGATTTACCGTATTGCGCACGGTCGCCGAGCTGCCGAGCTTTTCCATCACGGCATCGACGGTCGCCTTGAGTGCCGGCCTCGGAATGACGGGGTTTTGGACGATTTCCCGCAGCTCTGGGCTCGAGCTCCAGGCGTCCGAGAGGGCTCCGACATCGCGCAGAACGGTGTCGATCTCGCCTTGCTCGCGAGCTAGATCCAGCAGTGCCTTGGCATAGCGGCGTCCGAGCGCAGTCATGATTGCCGCTCCTCGATGACCTCATCGAGCCGCGCGAGGTACGCCTCGGCGAGCTGGTCCTGATCCGAATCGGTCGTCCGTTGCTGGAGCAAATCCTGCGCCGCAACCACCGCGGCGGTCGCTGCCTGCTGAGTGAGCTCTTTGCGAAGCTGCTTGACCTGCTGTTCGATCAGGAACGCCGTGTCCTTGCGCATGCGCGCCGCCTTCTCTTCTGCCTGCGAAACGATCCGGTCGCGCTCGGCTTCGCCGGCCTTGATCATATCGCCCCGAATCTGAAGCATCTCCCGGTCGAGCCTCTCGAGACGCGTGGCGGTTTCCATGTGCCGTTGCTGCGCCTCGGCGCGAAGCCGCTGCGCTTCGGCAAGCTCTTTTTCGACCTCGTCACGCCGCGCTGCGAGCGCGGGGTTGCCCTTCTTGCGAATCACCCAGGCAATGAGCAGAAGCAGGGCGCCGAAGTTGACGAGAGTGCCCTGGAAGTCCGGGCTCTTCACGAGGGAGAGGAAGGTGAGCTCGCCGTGACCGTCGTGCGCGTCGTGACCGGTTTGCTCTTCGGCGACCTGATGAGCGGCCGAGCCGTGGGCGGCGTCTTCGGCGGAGGCCAGGCCGGGCAGCGCTAGCACCAAGGCGAGTAAGGCGGACGACAACGAGCGCATCACTGCACCTCTCGGTTCAGCATCTTCGATGCGATCTGGTTCGCAAGCGCGGGCACCGAACGATCGATGTCGGCGCGAAGGCGCGCGGCCTCGCTGCTCAGCTTCTGGTCGGCCTCTGCGAGCTGCCGGTCGGTCTCTTCACGGACCCGGTCGAGCACCGTCTGCTCCAGACGCTTGCCCTCCGTGCGAAGGCGATCGCGCTCCTCGCCGGCTTGAAGCCGGAGTCGGCGCATCTCGAGCTCGAATTCCTCGTCCTCGGCGGAAGCCTCGTCTTGGAGGCGAAGTGCCTCGAGCTTGGCACCCTCGAGCGCGTTCTCGCGCGCTTCGAAGAGCGCGATCATCGGCCGAAAGATCAGCGGCTTAAAGACGAAAAAAGCAACCGCGAACAGGCCGAGCTGAATCCAGATCGTGCCGTCGAGGTCAATGATGGAGCCCTCAGACAAAAGGGCTGTGAAAAGCGCGTTCATCGCAGCGTCATCCCGTCGTGGACCCAGAGACCCGGCAGGAAAGAAACTCCAACTCAAGAAGTCTCCGACGGGCGTTTGGGGCCGAATCGCAGCTACGGCAAGCCAGTTCCCTAGCGGCGCCGCTTCGTAGCATGGGGCCGAAACCAGTCAAGGTCGGCTGGGGGCCGACCTAGCGCCTGGTTTAGCTTGCTCGCAGCGGTCCCTCCGAGACTCGCGCTCGAAGAGCTCGAACGGTCCGGCCGGCCGCTCGCTCGTTCTCTCGACTGAATACTGACGAGGGAAGCGGAATGTCGGGGTCGACGTGGATCTTGAAGTCGATTTCGGTGCGGGTTCCGCCGTCCACCGGGGTCAGGGTGAAGCGCGCGCTGAAGGCGTCGATGTTGCCTTCAAGCAGGCGAGCTTCGACCACCCGCACGTCGTCGCTCTCCGGTCGCTCGGCCAGGTCGAGTTGGCCGTAGGACGTCGTCGATCGGTTTATCCACGACGGTGACCGCCTGACCCCACGAAATGCTGGAACCCGCCTCGGGGAGCTGGGCGGTGAAAACCCCGGCATTTTCGTCCTGGTCGTCGGCGGCAGCTAGAGCGGGCGAGGTTGCGGCAAGCAAAGCAATGGCCGTCGCGGCCCATCTGGAGCTCAGTTTCATCACATTCTCTCGTTTCGAGCCCTCGTACGCCGAATCGCTGGTGACGTTACGTCACGTCTCCACGCCTCGAGTCTCCAAAGTCGGGCCCAGAGCTGGAAAGGCGGGCCTGCGGCTCAGGGGTTGGTATTTTGAGCGGGAATGAGCCGGACTCTCAGACTCTACGTTTTCGCGGCGTGCACTGGAGGCCTGCTCGGGCCAGCGCCGGCGCTCGCGGACGAGGACAGCGCTGCACGCGCCCGGGAGGAGCGTCCGGAATTACCGATCTTGGTGCTCGAGATCGGCGCCGGCGTCCGCTTCAGGAACATCCACCTCGAGGTCGGCGACGGCGCAGGCGGCTCGGAAAGCCGGAGCTTCGAAACCGGCGCCTACTTCGATTTCGCGTGGCATCTCCTCTTGCGCCCCATGGCTCGGCGCCCATCGAGGCCATCGGTTCAGGCGATCCTCCTGCAGCTCGACGGCGGGTCCGGCATTGCGCTCAGGGCCGAGGTATCCGGAATCGAGCTACAGACGAACACTTGGCGGATGCTCGGGCAGTTCGGCTACCTGTATCCCGTGGGCCGACTCCAACTGGGTGGACTCGTCGGGGTCGGCGGAGACGTCTTCGGCATCGACCTCAACTCCGTTCTACCCTCCTCGCGAATCATCTACGCCCGCCTCGGACCCGCGCTGTGCTATTCGCTCGTCCCTCGCTTTCTGAGCATCCGGGCGGACTTCGGCCTTCGCTTCCCGTTCTACTTCGGCGCGCTCGAGGATGCATTCGGAGACCGGACCTCAGGGATCGGCCTGGACGCGGCGCTGACCGTCCACGGATGGCTAAACGTGGGTTTCAGCTACGCGGTACGCTTCGTGTGGGAGCACTACTACCTTCGTTTTTCGGGTTCGAGCATGAACGTCCCGGCCATGGGGGATGGGGGCGACGGCAACGATCATGCGCTCACGATTCAGTTTCTGCTCGGCTGGTCCTTGTAACCATCGGGGGATGTGTCGTCAGCGGACCGCGCCGAAACCGGTCGATCTGCGAGCTCGAGGACCTCGCCCATGACGCACGCGCCGTCGAATACGACGCCTTTGTCCATGAAGAGGGTCTGCGTCCGGATGTCGCCGCGGACCCGCGCCGGCGCATGCAGCTCGACCAGCTCGGTGGCGTGGATGTCGCCCTCGACCCTTCCGCCGCACACGATCAGGGTGTGAACTCGAATCGCACCCTTGATGCGCGCCTCTTCGCCAACCACCAGAAGCCCGTCGCTAAACACCTCACCGTCGAACTCGCCGTCGATGCGGGCCCGGCCTTCGAAGAAAAGCTTGCCTTCGTAGCGGGTTCCAGCGCCGAGAAGGGCATGGATGACGGCGTCCTGGTCCTGCATGACGAGTCGGATGGTAGAAAGCCGGCAGGGAGGGGTCAATCACGCGCTGGTTGGGGCTTGCCCATGCGCGGCGTGACCCTAGTTCGCCTAGGCACGCGGCTTTGACCGCCCTCAGGGGCCATGCTAGGTCGCGCTCGCTTTTTGGCGGCGTCAACCGCCCGGCCGACACCCTTTCGAGAGAACCGGAAAGAACATGGCAGAGCTTCAGAACGGGCAAGTTACTCAAGTTATTGGTCCGGTCGTGGACGTTACCTTCCCGCGCGGGAGTCTCCCCGAGATTCTTTCGGCGTTGAAGGTGAGCAACCCGGCAATCAGCGACAAGGATTGGAATCTCACCCTAGAGGTCGCACAGCACCTCGGCGAGAACACCGTCCGCGCGGTCGCGATGGATTCGACCGACGGCCTGGTCCGCGGGATGGCGGTCAAGAACACCGCGGCTCCCATCGCAATGCCCGTCGGCAAGGAGTGTCTCGGACGCATCTTGAACGTGATCGGCGAGCCGGTCGACGAAAAGGGCCCCGTCGGCGCGACGAAGTTCTCGCCGATCCACAGGGAAGCTCCCGCTTTCGTCGATCAGAGCACCGAGGTCGAGATTTTCGAGACGGGCATCAAGGTCATCGACCTTCTCGCTCCATACCGAAAGGGCGGAAAGATTGGCTTGTTCGGTGGCGCAGGCGTGGGCAAGACCGTTCTCATCATGGAGCTCATCAACAACGTCGCGAAGGCGCACGGCGGCGTGTCCTGCTTCGCGGGGGTCGGGGAGCGCACACGTGAGGGTAACGACCTCCTCCTCGAGATGAGCGAGTCGAAGCTCGAAACCGGTGAGACAGTCCTCTCGAAGACGGCCCTCATCTATGGGCAGATGAACGAGCCGCCGGGCGCGCGCGCTCGAGTCGCGCTGAGCGCGTTGACGGTTGCAGAGTATTTCCGAGACGACGAAGGTCAGGACGTGCTTCTCTTCGTGGACAACATCTTCCGCTTCACGCAGGCGGGCTCCGAGGTTTCCGCGCTCCTCGGCCGGATCCCCTCCGCCGTCGGCTACCAGCCTACGCTAGCGACGGAGATGGGTGAGCTTCAAGAGCGCATCACCTCCACCAACAAGGGCTCGATCACCTCGGTTCAGGCGATTTACGTTCCTGCCGATGACCTGACCGACCCGGCGCCGGCGACGACGTTCGCGCACTTGGATGCGACGACGGTCTTGTCTCGCTCGATCGCAGAGCTCGGCATCTACCCGGCAGTCGATCCGCTCGACTCGAGCTCAACCATGCTCGACCCGAGCATTCTCGGCGAGCGCCACTACCGCGTCGCGCGCGGCGTGCAGGAAACCTTGCAGAAGTACAAGGACCTCCAAGACATCATCGCGATTCTCGGCATGGACGAGCTCAGCGAAGACGACCGCATGGTGGTCGACCGGGCCCGTAAGATTCAGCGCTTTCTTTCTCAGCCCTTTTTCGTCGCCGAGCAGTTCACGGGCCTCAAAGGCGCATACGTTCCGCTCGAAGACAGCGTCTCGGGCTTCGAGGAGATTCTCGAAGGCAAGCTCGACCACATCCCCGAGCAGGATTTCTACCTCAAGGGCAGCATCGAAGAGGTCAAGGAAGCCTACGCGAAGCGCTCCAAGGACTGATTGGGCGAGACGATGGCGAACTCCGAATACCTTCAACTCGACGTCGTGACACCGCAGGGCTCGGTGCTTTCCTCCCGCGTCGATTCGGTTCAGGCCCCCAGCGTCCACGGCGAGTTCGGGGTGCTTCCAAACCACCTTCCGCTCTTGGCTGCGCTCAAGTGTGGGCTTTTGGTTTGGGAGGTCGAGGGTAAACGAAAGACCGCTGCCATCGGCCCGGGTTTCGTCGAGGGTGGACCGGACAAGGTCCTTCTGTTGACCGACCTCTTTGCGTCGCCGGAGGACATCAAGCCCGACGCGGTGCGCGAAGAGCTCGCCAAGGCAGAAGAGGCGCTCAAGGCGTACGACGAGCTCTACGAAGGCCCCGACTACAACGAGCTCCAGCGCGACATCGATTGGGCGCAGGCACGGCTCGAAGCGTACGCTGCGTCTCGCGCGGTTTAGCTATCCGTCTGGGGCGGGGCGGCTTGGGCCCACTTGTCGAGGGCGGTGAGCGCTGCGGATTGCTCGGCTTCGATCTTGGAGCGGCCTGCGCCGGTCGCAATTTCTTCGTCGTTCAGCTCGAGCGCGACCGTGAACTCGCGGTCGTGATCGGGACCCTCGGTTTCGAGCAGCCGGTAGCTCGGCGTCCCGCCGAGATTTGCTTGGGCCCACTCCTGTGCGCGCGACTTGGCGTCGCGATGCCCGGGGGCGCTGGTATGAAGCCGTGGTTCGAGCACGCGGCGAGCCGCTTCGAAGGATGCGTTCCCACCCCCGTCCTGGTGAATCGCGCCGATGCAGGCCTCGAGCGCGCTCGCGAGCAGGCGGGGCTTGGAGCGGCCCCCTGACTTCTGCTCTCCCTTGCCGAGCCGCATCGCCTCGCCGACGCCGATCGCTTCGGCGGCTTCAGAGAGCCCCTTTTCGCTCACCAAGTCGGCCCTTCGGCGCGTGAGCTCGCCTTCGTCCGCATCGGGAAACTGCACGAACAAGAGGGAGGCGACGACGAGATCGAGAACCGCATCGCCGAGGAACTCGAGGCGCTCGTTGTCGGTCGGGGCGAGGTCCGGCCGCTCGTTCCTAAACGAGGTATGGGTGAGCGCATCGAGCAAGAGGCTGGTGTCGGCAAAAGAGTAGCCCAGCTCTTCACATAGGCGTAGCGCCGCTTCATCGAGTGGCTCGTCGCGATTCGACATCGAACTGAACGTACCAGCTGCCCCGCGGGGAATCCATCGCCATGCGATGCCGTGCTATAGGCCTGCCGTGCGCTTCCCCCCGGACGAGTTGGAAACCGCGCGTCTCGTGCTGCGGCGTCCGCGCGTCGAAGATGCGGAGCCGGCGTTCGCCTCCTACGCGAGCGATCCGAGGATGACGCGGTACATGACCTGGAGCACACACACGAGCCCTGCACAGACTCGGGAATTCCTGCAGCAGTCGATCGACGCGTGGGACCTGCGAATGGGCCATCGAGTTTGGCTCATCGAGCGCAAAGACGATCGCGCGCTCATGGGCACGATTGGATGCACGGTGAGCTTTCATCGCGTGGAGGTGGGCTTTGCGCTCGGAAGTAGCTTCTGGGGCCAGGGATACATGCCCGAGGCGCTGTCCAAAGTCTGTGAAGCGGCCTTCGCGGACCGCCGGATAGCGCGCGTCCAGGCACTGTGCGACGAGGAAAACACGCAGTCGTCACGTGTCCTGCAGAAGGCCGGAATGCGGTGCGAAGGCCGCCTTCGGCAGTACGGACTGCATCCCAACCGCTCGGACGTTCCGCGAGACTGTCTGATGTACGCCCTAGTTCGCAGCGATTGAAACGGGGATCGAAGCGACTACACTCCGCCCGCAATGCGCATGCTGACGACCGTAGCGGACGAGAACGACGCCAAAATCCTCTGCGATGCGCTCTATGCGGACGGCGTGGCCACCACGTTCAAGGAAACGCGAGAGGGCTCCATCGCGATCTGGGTTCACGACGAAACCCAGATGGAGCAGGCACGTGCGTTCTTGGAAGGTTTTGATCCGAGCTCGAGTCGCGTCGCCGAGATGGCGAAACAGGCCCGCGCACGACGTAAGAAGGAAGCCAAGGCCGACGAGAAGCTTCGTACGCGGACCGAGAAGATCCGCGAGCAAATCGAAGCCAAACAAAACATGCGCATCGGTACGGTGACGACCGGCCTGATCGCGATCTGCGTCGTGGTGTTCTTCTTAACCGACATGGGCAAAAACATGGCGATGGTCAGCCACTTCACCTTCCTCCCGCCGGTGGTGACGCCGAGAGGCCTGGTCTGGGGAGACGTGAGCGCGATTTGGCAGGGACAACCGTGGCGCCTGTTCACCCCGATGTTCCTGCACTTCGGCTTCATGCACATCTTGTTCAACATGTGGTGGCTCAAGGACCTCGGCACGGCGATCGAACGCGTGTTCTCCGCGCGCTACTTGCTCGTCTTCGTCTTGGTCACGGCGGCGTTTTCACACGTTCTCGAATACGCGATGTCGGGGCCCACGACCTTCGGCGGCATGTCCGGCGTGGTTTATGGTCTGTTCGCCTTCATATGGATTCGAGGACGCCTCGACCCGAGCTTTCCCTACCGCATTCCGCAGCAGCTCGTGACCTTCATGTTGATTTGGTTGGGGCTGGGCTTCACCGGCTGGGTCGGGCCGATCGCCAATTGGGTGCACTCCGGGGGTTTGCTGGTCGGCGCGGTCTGGGGGGTGATTTCGTCCGGCTACGTTCAGCGCAGGCTGGGGCGCTGAGATCGGGGCGCGGAAAAAAGGCGCGACGCGGGGCTGCGGTCAACCGTACGATCGAAGAACGGCTCGCGACGGGCGTGCTCGCGATCGGGCGCCCCGTCGCCGCGGCTCCTCAAGTCCACATACAACTAGGCGCCGGCCCAATCGCTGTGCTGCCCATCCCGAGCCGTTCTTCTATCGAATGGATCTGGATGGAGGGGCGCGGAAAAATGCGTCCCTGCATTCGGAGACAGGACGAACCCACCTCCCCAGGGCAGGCGGAAGCGCGAGCCCGAAGGGCGAAGCCCGGCGCGAATGCGCCGGCAAG
>SHLP01000232.1 GCA_004283055.1 Deltaproteobacteria bacterium | reverse complement strand
CCGCAGCTGCCCATCGCGCAGGTGGTCACCCCGTGGATGGACGATGGAGCAAGCTCTTCATCCCAGCTGATCTGCCCGTCGTAGTGCGTATGCATGTCGACGAAGCCAGGTGCGACGATCGCTCCGTCCGCGTCGATGGTTTCGAGCGCCCGCCCGTCGCACTTCCCGATATCGACGACCTGGCCGTCTTTGATGCCGAGATCGGCCGCGTAGCGTTCCTTTCCCGATCCGTCTACGAGCGTTCCGCCCACGATTTTGACGTCATACATACAGTACCTCCGAGCTCCGGGCGGCTGCGCACCATATCGCACGGCGTTGGAGAGGACAGTCGGCGGGAACGCGATCGCGAAGGTCGCCGAGAGACTCTGGTGCAGATCTTCCTACAGGGTTTGGCTGCATTCGTACAGCTTGGTGTTTCACGGCCGTTTGTGGCACGCATACGGGCATGGACTTGAGTTTCACCGAGGAAGAAGAGGCGTTTCGGCAGGAAGTTCGCGACTGGATCCCGGCAGCGATGCCCGAGGACATGCTTGAAACCGCGAGAGGAGCCGGCGACTTCACACCGGAGGACTCCGCGACCTGGCACAAGATCCTCTACGAAAAGGGTTGGGTTGCCCCCCACTGGCCCGAAGAGCTCGGCGGGACCGGCTGGGACGCTGCACGTCGCTTCATCTTTGCGGAGGAGATGGAGCTTGCCGGCGCCCCGCCGCTTTCGGTTTTTGGTTTGGGGATGGTTGGGCCGCTCATCGTCAGCTACGGGACGGACGCACAGAAAGAGCGCTTCCTTCCGAAGATCCTCAGCGCCGAGGAGTTCTGGTGCCAGGGGTACTCGGAGCCGGGCTCAGGAAGCGACCTCGCGTCGCTTCGAACCACGGCGGAAGACGCCGGCGACCACTTCATCGTGAACGGTCAAAAGACTTGGACTTCGTTCGCGCAGTACGCCGACTGGATCTTCTGCCTCGTCCGAACCGACCCGTCGGTGAAGAAGCAGGCGGGGATCACCTTTCTGCTGATCGATTTGAAGAGCCCCGGCGTCCAGGTGAAGCCGATGATGACGCTCGGCCACACGCCGGCGTTCTGCGACACCTTCTTCGACAACGTGAAAGTTCCCAAAGAGAACGTCGTTGGTGGCATCAATCAGGGCTGGACGATGGCCAAGGCTCTTCTCGGCCACGAGCGAACGCTCTTGGCGATGATCGGACCGTCGCGAAACGTCCTTCAAAAGCTCAAGCGGATCGCCGCTCACAAGACGGCCAACGGGCGTCCAATGCTCGAAGACCCGGTCTGGCGTGCTCGCATCGCGCGCCTCGAGATGCGCTTTCGCGCACACCTGATGGTGAGCTACCGGGCGCTTGCCGATCAGCAGAAGGGGAAGATGCCAGGCCCCGAGACTTCCATCCTGAAGCTCGTCGGGACCAAGCTCATCCAAGAGCTCACCGAGCTCGCCATGGAGGTCATGGGGGAGAGCTCGCTGACTTGGTACAACGAAGATGTCTGCCTCCCGGTCGAGGAATCTATCGGGCCCTACTTCTGCTACGAGCGCGCCGCAACCATTTACGGCGGCTCCAACGAGATCCAACGAAACGTCATCGCGAAGATGATCCTCCAGCTGCCGAGCAGCTGACCGGCGAAGCCAACTCAGGAGTAATTCCAACATGGATTTTGAGCTCGACCCAGATCAACAAATGCTCGCCAAGACGGTGGGCGACTTCGCGAAGAACGAGTCCCCCGTTGCGCGTTTTCGGTCGCTGCGCGACGACGAAATCGGCTACGCCCCTGCCGTTTGGCAGAAGATGGGAGAGCTGGGCTGGCTCGGCATTCCCTTTTCCGAATCCCTTGGAGGCTTTGGTGGTGGTTTCGTCGACTGCGCCATCGTTTTGGAGAACCTGGCCGCCACGCTCGTGCCCGAGCCCTATCTGGCGTCGGTCGTCCTCGGAGGGATGACCCTGGCGCGTGCCGGCAACGCATCCCAGCACGCAGCCTACCTCGCGCCCATGATCGAGGGCGAGACGAGCTTGGCGCTCGCGTATGCGGAGGCGCAGAGCCGCTATGACGTCGGGGCCGTGGAGACGACCGCCGCACCGGATGGCGCCGGCTATCGGATTGCGGGAGAGAAGGTTTGGGTCCTCAATGGGCACCACGCCGACCAGCTGATCGTCTCTGCGGAAGCCCCGGGAGGAGTCTCGCTCTTTGTCGTGCCTCGGGACGCTCCAGGCCTTCATGTGAAGGTCGCTAAGACGATCGACGGCCACAAAGCGGCGTTCATCCGGCTCGAAGACGTAGCCGTGGGCGCCGACGCGCGCCTCGGCGAAGAAGGCAGCGGGACGGCAGTGCTCGATCGGACCATGGACTTCGCAGCCGCCGCTGCGGTCGCAGAGGGCGTCGGTATCGCCAGCACGATGCTTCAAATGACGATCGACTACCTCGGCACGCGCGAGCAGTTCGGCGTCAAGATCGGCTCTTTTCAGGCGCTGCAGCACCGGGGGGTCGACATGTACGCGGAGACGGAGCTTCTTCGCTCGATCTCGATGGCAGCGATGGTCCGAGCCGACGACGATGACTCGAGCGTCCGACGCAGCGACATCTCCGCCGCGAAGTACCAGCTCGCCACGGGGGGCATTTGGGTCGCACAGCAGGCGCTACAGCTTCACGGCGGCATCGGCGTCACCGACGAGCACGACATCGGCCTCTACTTCAAGCGGATGTACGCCTTGAACGCGCTCTTTGGGGACCAAGAGCACCACGTGGCTCGCTTTGCAAGCGATCCGGCCTTCGCGGAAGCCGCTGTTTGAGCCGATGGCAATCGACGCGAAGGCGCTTTAGAGTCGCCTGATGGCGGACATCGATTGGACCGACCTCGAGGCGATCAAGCGCCTCAAGTACAAGTACCAGCGCTGCCTCGATACCAAGCGTTGGGACGAGCTGCGCGATTGCTTCACCGAGGACGCACGAGCGGCCTACAGCGGCGGGAAGTTCTCGTTCGACGGCCGCGACGCGATCATGAACTTCCTCGAGGGAGCGATGGGGGCCGACAGCTTCCATTCGAGCCACGTGGTCAGCCAGCCCGAAATCGACTTCATCGACGACAAGCACGCGACCGGTCGCTGGTGCCTTCAAGACTACGTCATCGATACACGCTTCGACATGAGCATCCGCGGCGCCGCGTTTTACGAGGACGAGTACCGAAAGGGCGACGACGGCGTCTGGCGGATCTCCAAGACCGGGTACGAACGCACCTACGAAGAGATGGTTCCGCGCAAGTCGATCGAAGGCCTGACGCTCACCGAGAGCCGCTGGCAAGGGAAGGGCGGCTCAAAGGGCTGAGATCAGGTGTCGTCCAGGCAGTCGATCGACGTGCGGCCGGCGCATGCATCGAGCGCGATGGTGCAGGCGTCGTAGCCGGGACAGGTGAGGCACAGTGGCGTGCACGAGTCGCCGGCGCATGGGGTCAAGCAAAGCTCGCGACTGCACCATGCGAGGTCGCCGTAGCAGCTCGAACACTCGGTCGAAAGGCCCGTCACCCTTCGTTCAACGCAGGCATCGACACATGCTTTGAAGGCGGACTCCATGGTTACCCGGTCGATACATTCGACAACCCCGCAGTCTGCTGCGATCTGACGTGCGTTGGTCGGCTGCAGCCCTGCCAAGGCGTCGACGTCACGCGTGTTGTCGCAGGCGCCCATCGGAGGCGTCCCGCCAGACCCGCTGGATCCGCCGGACCCGCCCGAGCCGCCGGTCCCGGAAGTACCGCCCGT
>SHLP01000103.1 GCA_004283055.1 Deltaproteobacteria bacterium | reverse complement strand
TTCCCGACCCTCGGGCACGTGGTCCAGTTCGTGCGTGACCGTCGGCCGGACTTGGCGGCAGCGCCAGAGCCAGTGGCAGCGCCAGTGGCGGCGGCAGCGCCAGCGACCGATCCGGTGACCTCGAAGGTGCTCTCGATCGTCGCCGAGCAGACCGGCTATCCCTCCGACATGCTCGACCTCGAGCTCGATTTGGAGGCCGACCTCGGCATCGACACCGTCAAGCAGGCCGAGACCTTTGCCGCCGTGCGCGAGGCCTACGACATCCCGCGCGAGGACAATCTCGAGCTCCGGGCCTTCCCGACCCTCGGGCACGTGGTCCAGTTCGTGCGTGACCGTCGGCCGGACTTGGTGCCAGCGCCTGCACCCGCGCAAACGGCGGTGCCAGCGCCAATGCCCGCGGCAGTCGCCGTCGCGTCATCCGCTCCAGCGCCTGCAAGAGCGGCCGCGTCGGGGGATTCGATTACCGAAAAGGTGCTCGAAGTCGTCGCCTCCGTCACTGGGTACCCGCCTGAAATGCTCGAGCTCGACCTCGACCTCGAGGCGGACCTCGGAATCGACACGGTCAAGCAGGCCGAAACTTTCGCCGCCGTGCGCGAAGCCTATGGCATCCCGCGCGACGACAAGCTCGAGCTTCGGGAGTTCCCGACGCTCAATCACGTGATCGCATGGGTCAGAGCATCTGCGCCCGAGGCAGCGCCGTCTGCCGTCGTCGAGCCCGGGACCGAAGCCGTCCCCTCTTCCCCCGCGGTCGGTGCCTCGCACGAACCGGCCGAAGGGCTACGCCGGGTTCCGGTCGCCGTCCTCCGACCTCCGCTGTCCGCCTGCAAGCCCACGGGGGTCGAGCTCGTCGAAGGGTCCCGCGTCCTGGTGATGAGCGATCGGGGACCGGTTGGTAAGGCCCTGATCAAGCAGCTCAAAAAGCTCGGCGTCGAAGCCCTGGTCATCGACGATACACCGGCTGCCGATGAGCTCGAGCAGAGGCTCGAGGGCTGGATGAGCGACGGACCGATTCAGGGAGTGTACTGGCTCGCTGGGCTCGACCGGGAGGACCCGATTGCCGAGCTCTCCCCAGACGCCTGGGCGAGCGCGGTCCAGCGGCGCGCCAAGCTGTTGTTCACGACGATGCGCACGCTGTACGAGCAGATCTCGGCGCCGGGCACGTTCCTGATGTCGGCGACTCGGCTGGGCGGAAAGCACGGCTTCGACGAGCGCGGCGCCGTTGCGCCGCTTGGAGGCGCCGTCGGCGGCTTCACCAAGACCTACAAACGCGAGAAGCCCGAAGCAACGGTAAAGGTCGTAGACTTCGAGGCGAAGCTCAAGGCAAGCACGATCGCCGATCGACTCATCGCAGAGACCCTGTCGGACCCCGGAGCGTGCGAGCTCGGCTACGCTGACGACGAACGCTGGGCGATCACGGCATCCTTCGAATCGGTGCCGACGGCACGCCCGTTTGCGCTCGGGAAAGACAGTGTGTTCGCGATCACCGGAGCTGCTGGGTCGATCGTATCGGCGATCGTCGAGGACTTGGCCAAGGCCTCGGGCGGGACCTTCCACCTGCTCGACCTGACACCCGAGCCGGACGCTCAGGACCCTGACCTTCGGCGCTTCGCGAGCGACCGCGATGGCCTTCAGCGAGAGCTCTTCGAACGCCTCAAGCAGAGCGGGCAAAAGGCGACGCCGGTCGCCGTGCAGCGCTTGCTCGGCGAGCTCGAACGCAAGCACGCCGCCCTGCAGGCGATCGAATCGGTTCGCGCCGCGGGCGGTGAGGTCCACTATCACTCCGTCAACTTGCTCGACAAAGAGGCGGTCGCCGCGGCGGTCGATTCGATTCGAGAGCACAGCGGCCGGATCGACGCCCTAGTGCATGCGGCTGGTCTCGAAATCAGTCACTTCCTGCCCGATAAGAACCCCTCCGAGTTCGACTTGGTGTTCGATGTAAAGGCGACCGGCTGGTATCACCTCTTGTCCTCGATCGGAGATATGCCGCTCGGCGCGGCGGTGGTCTTCAGCTCGATTGCCGGGCGATTCGGCAACGGCGGCCAAACCGACTACAGCGCGGCCAACGAGCTGCTCGCCAAGTCCGTCTCGAGCTTCCGAAACGCGCGGCCCGGCACCCGGGGCGTCGTCGTCGACTGGACCGCCTGGGCAGACATCGGGATGGCATCCCGAGGATCCATCCCGAAGATGATGGAGCTGGCCGGTATCGACATGTTGAAGCCAGGGGACGGCATTCCGGTCGTCCGCAACGAGCTCGAAGCGGGCACCTCCGGTGAGGTGGTGATCGGCGGAGCGCTCGGCATCTTGATGCAGGAATGGGACGCGACGGGAGGGCTCGACCCGCAGAAGCTCGAAGCGGTCGGTCAGGGTCCGATGAGCACGCACCTGGTCGCGATGGGCGTTCATACCGGTCTCCAGGTCGAAACCACCCTGGACCCGCAGGAGCAGCCGTTCCTCTACGACCACAAGATCGGCGGAACGGCGGTCTTGCCCGGTGTGATGGGCCTCGAGGGCTTTGGTGAAATCAGCAAGGCGCTTTTTCCCGACTGGCACATTCAAGCCATTGAAGGCGTCGATTTCCTTACGCCGTTCAAGTTCTATCGGGACGAGCCCAGAACACTAACGCTCCGTGCGCAGTTCACGGCGGAAGGCGACGAGCTGCTGGCACGCTGCCAGCTGATCGGGATCCGATCGATCCTCGGCAACGAGGAGGTCAAGACCCACTTCAGCGCGACCGTGCGGCTAGGACGAGAGTTGGTTGACAGGGAGCGCTCCGAAGCGCCCCCTCACGCTTCCGATTCGGCGGTAGCCGACGAGGACATCTACAGGGTTTACTTCCATGGCCCCGCGTATCAGGTCTTGGACACGGCGTGGCGCGACAATGGTGTGGTGGTCGGCCGCATGCGAGAGAAGCTACCCGACGATCGCCAGCCGGCGGGCGTCGAAATGGTCACTGAGCCAAGGCTGGTCGAGCTTTGCTTTCAGACCGCGGGGGTGTGGCAGATCGGGACGACCGGCCGCATGGGACTTCCGCAGCACATCGACGAGCTGGAGGTGCTGCGGCCCGCAGACGCGATCGAGGGGCGGTTCCACGCCGTCGTAAGTCCGCGGGATGACGGGAAATCGTTCGATGCGCACGTCACCGACGAGGCCGGCAACCTTTACGTGGTCCTCCGTGGATACAAGACGGCGGAGCTTCCTGAAGACGTAGATCCAGACAAGCGGAAGCCTCTCCGCGCAGCAATGGACTGAACCAGCATGGCGAACTCGACCTTCAAGCGAATCGCAATCGTCAACCGCGGGGAGCCGGCGATGCGTTTCATCATCGCGGCGCGCGAATACGGGCAGGAGCACGGCGAAGCGCTTCATACGATCGCGCTCTACACGGACCCTGACAGCCGGGCCATGTTCGTACGGGAGGCCGACGAGACGTACTCGCTGGGCCCTGCGACCTTCCTGAGCGAGGACGGCCATCGCAAGTCGAGCTACCTCGACTATGACCGCCTCGAACGCGCCCTCATCGAAACGCGCGCTGAGGCCGTTTGGCCGGGTTGGGGTTTCGTAGCCGAGCACGCCGAGTTCGCCGACCTCTGCGAGCGCCTCGGGGTCGTCTTCATCGGACCGACCGGGGACATGATGCGCAAGCTCGGCGACAAAATCGCCTCGAAGCAGCTTGCTGAAAAGGCGAACGTTCCGGTGGCCCCCTGGAGTGGTGCGGAGGTGGCGACGCTCGAAGACGCGCAGCGTCACGCGGCGCGACTCGGCTATCCGCTCATGATCAAGGCGACCGCGGGTGGCGGCGGCCGTGGAATCCGCCGCGTACAAAGCGAGTCGGAGCTGGCGGACGCGTTTCAAAGTGCGCGGTCGGAGGCCGAGAAGTCTTTCGGAAACGCAGCCGTGTTCCTCGAGAGAATGGTTACCGGGGCACGCCACGTCGAGGTGCAGATCATCGCCGACGAAGGCGGGACGACCTGGGCGCTGGGCGTCCGGGACTGTACCGTCCAGCGGCGAAACCAGAAGATCCTCGAAGAAACACCTTCGCCGGCCTTGAGCGGCGAGCAGCAGACCGAGCTCGAGCAAGCCGCCATCCGGCTGACGCAAGCGATCGGCTATCGAAACGCTGGAACGGTCGAATTTCTCTACCACGAGCCGACGAAGGAGTTCTCCTTCATGGAGGTCAACGCCCGGCTGCAGGTCGAGCACCCTGTCTCGGAGATGGTCACCGGGGCCGACCTGGTGAAGCTGCAGATCCAAGTCGCGCGTGGCGGGCGGCTCGACGCGGAGCCTCCGTTCAAGCGTGGGCACGCCATCGAAGCACGCCTGAATGCAGAAGATCCCGAAGACAACTTCGCTCCCTCTCCCGGGCTCGTCGAACAGCTTCGACTGGCGAGCGGCCCCGGGCTGCGCGTCGACACGGGCATTGCGGAAGGCGACCAAATCCCGTCTGAATTCGATTCGATGATCGCCAAGATCATCGCGTGCGGGCGCACGCGCGAGGAAGCGCTCGCTCGCCTTCGACGGGCGCTCTTCGAAAGCGAGGTCGTGATTCGCGGCGGCGCCTCCAACAAGGGATTCCTGCTCGGCTTGGTGGACAATCCCGCGGTCCGTTCCAGCAAGGTCGACGTCGGATGGGTCGACCGCGTCGTCGCCGAAGGAAAGCACCTTCCCCGCGAGGGGGCGGAGCTCGCCCTACTGCAGGCTGCGATCGAGACCTATGACGCCGAGCTCGAGGTAGAGCGTGCGCGCTTTTACACGGCCGCGGCGCGCGGTCGTCCAGAGGTGGAGGAAACACATGGGCACGCGATGGAGCTCACCCACGCTGGACACACCTACGAGCTCACCGTCTTTCGCCTCGGCCCTCATCGCTACCGCATCGACGTCGATGGTCAGCGTATCGAAGTCGTCGTCGAACGCTTCGAAGGCGCGGAGCGAAGGCTCCAACTGGGCGATCGCAACGTTCGAATTCAATCGGTGGACCAGGGGCTGAGCGTGCTCGTGGAGGTCGACGGTGTGCCGCATCGGATCTCGCGAGACCGTGGGGGCCTCGTCCGGGCGCCGTCGCCGGCCGTCGTGGTCAACGTGCTCGTTTCCGAAGGCCAAGAGGTCGCGGTTGGCGATGGGCTGGTCGTCCTCGAAGCGATGAAAATGGAAATGGTCATCGGCGCGAAGTTTGCCGGCAAGGTGCGCGAGGTCATGGTGATGAACAACGTGCAGCTCGGAATCGGCGCGCCGATGTTGCTCATCGAGCCTACGGGCGGCGAAGCTAGCGCCGCGACGGACGAACGCTTGGAGTTCTCCAAGCTGGTCGCCCACCGTGATGCCGGATCCACCAACTACACGCACAATCTACTCGAGCTTCAGCGACTCATCATGGGGTTCGACGCCGACCGCGTGGAGCTCTCACGTGAGATCGAAGAAGGAAACCTCGTTGCCGAGGGGGACGCACCGGACGATCCGGCGCGAATCGCGCTCGAAGACAAAATTCTCAACATCTTCATCGACCTCATCGCTTTGTTTCGACGTCAGTCGCGCGACGAGGATGGCTCTCAAGACTTTGGAAAACACACCGCCGAGGAGTATCTGTTCACGTTCCTGCGTGACCTCGTCGTTCGCCGCGAAGAAGAGCTCCCTGCTTCGTTCGTTTCCAAGCTCCGACGGGCGATTGGTCACTATGGTCTGGCGGAGCTCGAGCGCAACGCCGAGCTGCAAGCGGTGCTCTTTCGGATTTGCAAGGGAAACAGACGGATCGACGAACAGGTCGCGCCGGTGCTAGGTTTGCTGCAGAGCCGCCTCGACAACGTGGCGCGCCTTCGCGACACGGCGGGAGACGGTTTTCGCGAGCTCTTGTCTCGAATGATCATCGAGACCCAGGACCGCTACCCGGCCATCCACGATTTGGCCCGCGAGCTGCAATACTACTACTTCGAGCGGCCGATTCAGGAGCAGGTCGAGGAAGAGACACTCGCTAAGGCAGACAAGATTCTGGCGGACCTGGTCGCGGACCCGAACGGCGCGGGCAGAGCCGCAGGGATTGCCGAGCTCGTTTCGATTCCACTTCCGCTCAAGGGGTTCATGTCGCGTCGACTAGGACGGGCGAGCCACGACGAGCGGCTGATCATGCTCGAGGTCCTTGCGCGCCGCTACTACAAGATGTGCGACCTGAAGGATTTCGAGCTGCTCTCCGACGGAGGCATCGACCTTTCCAGATGTTGGTATGAATTCGAGGGCAAGAAGATCCACTTCTTCGCGACGCATGTCGCCGATGAGCAGCTCACCGAAGCCATCGCCCAGCTAAAGCGTCATGTCGACTCGGTTCCAGAAGCCGACGACGTTGTCTTGGATTTCTACGTCTTGCATCGCGCTGAGCTCGAGAGCCCCGACAAGACCTCCGAGGGGCTTCGGCGTTTGCTCGCAACCTTCCGGCCCGCCAGGCCGATCCGTCGCGTCATCGTTTCGGTGACGGGAAGTGAGACCGGGCTCGGAGCAAACGAGGTGCAGGCGTTCACTTTCCGTATGGGCGAAGAGGGCTTCCGCGAAGAGCTGATCTACCGAGGCATGCACTCGATGCTCAGCAAACGCCTGCTCTTGTGGCGCCTCAGAGACCTGAACACCGAGCGCGTCGACTCGGCCGAAGACGTGAATCTATATCGCGTCACCGGGAAAGACGAACGCCTCATTTGCCTCGCCGAAGTACGCGATCTGACGCCGGTCCGAGACGCTTCGGGCCGCGTCGTAGGGCTCCCGAACCTCGAACGAACGCTCTCCAAATGCCTCGTTGCGATTCGACGTGAGCAGAGCACGCGGGCCTCCGGGAAGCGCTTTCAGTGGAACCGGGTCCACCTCTTTCTTTGGCCGCCCCTGGACTTGAACCAAGAGGAGCTCAACGGCGTCATTCACAAGCTGGCCCCGGAAACCACCGGGCTCGGACTGGAGCGCATCGTCGTCCAGGGCATGATTCGCAACCCGGCCAGTGGAAAGCTCGAGGAGAAGCTACTCGACGTGTCGAATCGAGGCCGCCAGGGTCTGCGCATTCGACTTCGCGAGCTTCCGACGTATCCGATGCGCCCGCGCAGCGCGTACGAGCAGAACGTCGTCCGCCTGCGCCAGCGTGGTTTGATGCATCCCTACGAGATCATCTCCATGCTCACCCCCGGCGAGGACAGCGACGTGCAGTCGGATTTCCCTCGCGGCGAGTTTCGCGAGCTCGACCTCGACGATGCCAATCAGCTCGTCCCCGTGGACCGGCCCCCTGGCAACAACAGCGCCAACATCATCGTCGGGCTCTTGACCAGCTTCACCGACAAGTACCCCGAAGGAATGACGCGCGTTGCTCTCTTGGGAGACCCGAGCAGAGGCATGGGCGCCCTCGCAGAGCCCGAGTGCCGGCGTATCATCGCAGGCCTCGACCTCGCGGAGCAGATGCAGGTTCCGTTGGAATGGTACGCAGTCTCGGCAGGCGCCAAGATCTCCATGGAAAGCGGCACGGAGAACATGGACTGGATCTCCGCTGTGCTCCGCCGACTGATCGAGTTCACGCAAGCGGGCCTGGAGGTCAACGTCCTGGTCTGCGGCATCAACGTTGGCGCCCAGCCGTACTGGAACGCCGAGGCGACGATGCTCATGCACACCAAGGGCGTCCTCATCATGTGTCCGGGCACCGCGATGGTCCTCACCGGAAAGCAAGCGCTCGACTACTCGGGCGGCGTCTCGGCCGAGGACAACACCGGAATTGGCGGATACGATCGAATCATGGGGCCGAACGGTCAGGCCCAATACGCCGCGCGTGACCTCGCGGACGGCTGCCACATTCTTCTTCGCCACTATGACCACAGCTACGTCATGCCCGGCGAACGTTTCCCCAGACGTGCGGCGACGAAGGATCCCATCGACCGGGACGTGTGCGATTCACCGCACGGCCATGTCGGTGCATCCACTTTTGCGACCGTGGGCGAGGTGTTCAATCCAGAGACCAACCCCGGCCGTAAGCGCCCGTTCGACATCCGCAAGGTCATGCGCGCCGCGAGCGACCAGGATCACGACGTGCTCGAACGCTGGTACGGAATGCGGGACGCCGAAACTGCCGTGGTCTGGGACGCTCACATCGGAGGGTTTCCGGTTTGCTTGATCGGGCTCGAGTCGCAGCCCTTGTCCCGCCTCGGCTTCGTTCCGGCGGATGGGCCGGCGATTTGGACGGCCGGAACCTTGTTCCCCATGTCTTCGAAAAAGGTGGCGCGAGCGATCAACGCAGCGAGCGACAACCGACCCTTGGTCGTTCTGGCGAACTTGTCGGGCTTCGACGGTTCTCCGGAGTCACTTCGGCAGATTCAGCTCGAGTACGGGGCAGAGATCGGCCGTGCCGTGGTCAATTTCAAGGGGCCGATGGTGTTCTCGGTGATCTCGAGGTATCACGGCGGGGCCTTCGTGGTGTTTTCCGCCAAGTTGAACCCCTCGTTGGAAGTCTCGGCGCTGGAGCACACCTATGCGTCGGTCATCGGAGGCGCGCCGGCCGCGGCCGTCGTGTTCGCGGGTTCAGTCCGGAAACGGACCCTCTCCGATGAGCGCGTCATCGCGCTTCAGCAGGAGCTCGACGCGGCCGTGGGCGCCGAACGGGTGGCGATTCGCGACCGTCTCGGCAAGATGAGAAAAGTCGTACACTCCGAGAAGCTTCGCGAGGTGGCGGAGGAATTCGACACCGTCCACAGCGTTCATCGGGCGCTGGAGGTCGGCTCCGTCCACCGAATCATTCCCGCAAACACCCTGCGTCCATACCTGGTCGATGCGATCGAGCGTGGGATTCAACGCGAACAGTCCAAAGAATGACGATTCGGTGGACGCTCCTCCCGGCGTCCGAGCTCCCCGCGGGGGACGCCTGGCTGGGGCCGGACGAGCGGAAGGTCTTGGCGGGATTCCGGTTTCGGAATCGGCGCTCCGATTGGCGGCTCGGCCGCTTCGTGGCGAAGCGCGCCGTGTCTTCGTTCGCTTCGATCGATGACACGAATCGGATCCAGATCCTCGCAGCAGAAGACGGCGCCCCTGAAGCCTGGATCGACGGGCGAAAGGGTGAACTGGGAATTTCAATCAGCCATCGCGAAGGGCTGGCTGCCTGTGTGGTTTCGGACGGTGCGGCGGTCGGCTGCGACCTCGAGGCCGTCGAGCCGCGCAGCTCGCGCTTCGTGAACGACTTTTTCACCGAGCAGGAGCGCATCGCCGTCGAAGCGACAGCAGGCGCTCTCCGGGACCGTCACGTTGCCCTGACCTGGAGCGCCAAGGAGAGCGCTCTGAAGGTGTTGAGGGTGGGGCTGCGGCGAGACACTCGCAGCGTGGAGGTGGAGATCGAGAAGGTCGAGGCCGCGGAAGCCGGCTGGCATCCGTTGCGCGCCACAGTGAGCCCAGAGGGCCGTGCCTTTCTAGGTTGGTGGCGCCAGGAAGCCCAGGTCGTGCTGACTGTCGCAAGCGACGACGAACGCCAATCCATCGCCAACTGATCGAATCAAGACTTGCGAAACCAGCTCCGAACGCGGCTGAAAATGCCGCCCTTTTCGTTCGCGATCTGGTTTTGGATCCTACCGAGCGTCCTCGACGAGGTCTCGAGCGGCTCGAAGCTCGAGGCGAGCGCGGTGATCGAATCCTGGAAGTCCCTGACGACTTCGCTGAGGCTCGGATCGGCTGCGAGCAGCGCTTCGAGCTCTTTCTCGTCTTGCTCGGAAGCCGCGCCGGCCGCATGGAGCGCCGCTAAGAGCTCCGCTCGTTCTTGCTGTTTGTTCATGTCTTCATCGCCCTGTGAATGATGGGGAGCGTGGTGCGCAGCGAGCGCATGCCGGCGAGGATTCGAGACTTCACCGTGCCGACCGGCAGCCTGAGCGTCTCGGCGATCTGGCCGTGCGACATCCCCTGGAAATATGAGAGCTCGAGAACGGCCCGCTGTTCTGCGTCCAGGCGCTGAAAGGCTTGCCTGAGCGCCTGGTGCCATCGCGTCGATGAGGCCATCACATCGGGACGTTTCCGCTCGGTCATCAGCGCGTCCCCTTCCTGGTACTCGAATTGCCGATCGCCGTGACGGCGCCTACGCGCGCGAATCGCATCGAGCGCGCGGCTTCGGGCGACCGTGACGACCCAGGCGATGACGCTGCCTCGAGAGCTGTCGAACTGCGAGGCGCGCCGCCAGAGCTCTACGAACACCTCTTGAAGGAGCTCCTCTGCCTCCGCAGGAGAACCGAGCATCTTCGTCAAGAGTGCAAGAACGGTGCTCGCATACTGCGCGTAAAATGCGCTCAAGGCTCGGTCCGAATCGCCGGCCGCCATGGCCGCTACGAGCTCTTCGGGGTCTTTGCTGTGCGCTTCGGTCATCATGGATCGGTAAAGGCCGGCCTGGCTTGAATGGTCCCGAGGCTACCAATTTGCAAATCGAGATTCCTGTGGACCTTGATCTCCTCGCCGATGGTGTTCCACCAGTCTGCGGCATCCTGCTGAGTCCATGGCTCGATGGGCAAGGCCTGAAGGCGCTCCGCGATCTCGACGCAACAAGACGGTCGATCGCCGGGCTTTTTTTCGAGGCACTGCATGATGAGGCCCTCGAGATCGCGGTTGAGACCGCGTGCCGCCCTCGATGAAGGCGGCTCTGGGGCCGTGCTGAGGTGCTGGGCGCAGATCTCGATCGCGTTGGCGCCCTCGAATACGAAGCAGCCGCTGAGTAGGAAATACCCTACCGCGCCCAGGGAGTAGAGGTCGGAGCGCGCGTCCACCCCCGGCGGGTCGAGGATCTGCTCCGGGCTCATGAAGCGAGGCGTGCCGATGATCGCTTCGGTCCAGGTCTTGGTGGCGTCGACGTTCGAGTCCACGTTCTTGACCAGGCCGAAGTCCAGGACCTTGGTCACGTCGTGCGCGCCTCCCTGCTGAGTCAGCATGATGTTGTTCGGCTTGATGTCGCGGTGTACCAGACCGATCGCATGCGCTTCCTGCAGCGCCATGGCGCATTGCCCCAGGATGTGGATCGCGCGCGACTCCGGCAGCGGGCCCTCCTTTCGCACCATCTCGACCAGCGTCACGCCATCGAGAAGCTCCATGGCATAGTAGAATTTCCCATCTTCGGTGCGTCCGTAGTCGTAGATCGTCACCGTGTTCGGATGCTTGAGCTTCGCTGTCATCTGAACTTCACGTCGAAACCGGTCGAGGTCTTCCGGGGCGCTGAGCTCGGGGCTCAAGACCTTGATCGCAGTCGGTCGCTTGAGCAGCCCGTGCTGTGCACGGTACACCTTCCCCATGCCTCCTTCGCCGAGCTTCTCTTCCATGAAATACTGACCGAGCTTTTTTGCGTCGCGGACGTCTTTGCGCAGCCCGTAGATCACCCGGGTGGCCCAGGCTGCGAGCAAAGTCGTCAGCGCCCAGGCGAATCCGATCTGAATCGACTGACTGCGCGCCAACGTGCTCTTGTCTTCGATCTTTCTGAAGAACCCGTGGTTGTTCCAGACCTCGAGATCAACCGTGAGGAAGTTCAAATAGACCGCGACGACGAGGGGAATCCCGATTGCCAAGCCGAGCCAGGCGGTATGCCGGGCGGTGCTGGGAACGAAGATCGCGCGAGCGATGAGTCCGAAAGACAGCGCGTACGCCGTCGTGGTCGCAGCGCCCGCGGCGGCTGGCAGGTAGCCTCCCATCACGACGAGACAAACGCTGGTCGCGACCAATCCGACGCCTTCAACGATTTGAATGGTTCGAGTTTCGAGCGGTAGTGAGCGACATATCGCCCAGACGGATGCGACCGGGACCCAAGCAGCGGCATGCGCCCCGAAAGACGGGTGCACCAGCTCTGCCCGCAGATACCCGAAGATCAGGCCTAGGATCACACGGCTGAGCAAGGACAGGAGGAGGATCACGGCGACCGCAAAGCCAAACGCTGCGACGCGCTGCTGCAAGAACTCCCGGCTATCGGTGCTATGGCCTACTCCGGTCGTCACGCAGCCTCGGCCGTATGTTGCGTCGAAAGCCGGATTTCGCCAAGCGCTTATCGAGCCGGCGGGGTCAGTTGCAGTCGCCCGGGCCGTCTTCGCGGCTGCCGATGTCCGGGCTGCTTCCATTGAAGTCCCCGGCGGCCTCGCCGTTGAGGTCATAGGCGAGCAGATCGTCGCCGCCGTCGATCAGAGTAGGCGCGCCGAGGCAATAGAGGTCCGGATCGTCGGCCGTCGTGCTCGTGTAGAGCGGGTCGACGCTGTATCCCCAGAACGACCCCGGCGGAAGGCATCCGCAGCCGAGGCAATCGTCGCCGCCGCAGGAGCCGCCGTTGTTGAAGTCGTTGTTGCCGTAGGCCGGTCCCGAAGAGAGCGGCGCGGTGCACGCTGCGCTGGTGTCAAAGGTGACGACCTTGGCCCCGTGGTATCCAAACTCCGCGTTGCCGGTGACGTTGTTGTTGCGGAGGCAAACGTCGAAAGAGTCGTCCCCGTAGAACTCGAGGCCTGAGCCGCCGTTGTCGGCGATCGTGTTATGGTCGATGATCGGTCGCGTCGCCTTGCGAATTTGCAGACCGTCCATGGCGTTCAGCACCACGGTGTTGCCGGCGACGACGGAGTCGATCGTATCGCGAACGATGATCGCCCCAACTTCGTTGCTCTCCGCATTCGTCCCTCCGGTAATGATGTTGTCTAGGATCTGGGCGCTGTTACCGCCATCGATGTAGATTCCGCGGCGCTCGAATCCTTCAAACCGGCAGTTCTGAACCGTGTTGTTGTCGGCGGTGATCAGCACGATGTCCTCGGCGTTCAGCACATTCAGCACGTGCACGCCGTCGATGACGTTGTTCTGCGTCTTCATTTCGAAGACTAGACGATTCCCGCCGGAGTCGACCGTCAGAGTCGCGCCCGCGACCTGCCGAATGGTTAGTCCCCCTGTCGAGTCGTTGATGGATGGAGCGCCGGTGGTCATGGTGAAGTCGTTCAGTACGATGAAATCGTCGCCAGGATTGTCATTGGCTGCATTGATAGCTGTCTCGTAGTCGAGCTCGCTGCTCACCTCCAAACACTCGGACCCGCTGTCTGCCGGGTCGGTTCCACAGAACGTTTCGAAGCAATCCACATGGGGACCACCGTCGGAATTCGTCGTGCAATCGAGACTGCAGGTCGGCACGGCGTCATCGCAATCGGTGTCGATGCAGTAGCCATCTGCGTCGACGTCGGTGCATACGGCCGCGCAGAGCGGCTTGTCGTCGTCGCAGTCCCCTAGAGCACAGAAGCCGTCGCCATCGCCGTCCAAGCCGTCGTTGGACGGGTCGAAGGTGGCGACGGCGCAGTCGTCGCAGCTGTCGCCGTCCGTGTCCGCGCAGACCGAACCGTCTCCATCGTTCGAGTCGGTCGTCGTATCGACGCAGCCCACGTTGCCCATGGTTCCGTCGCCCAAACCATCGCCGTCAGCGTCCACACAGTCATCCCCGCTGTCGCAAATTCCGTCCGCGTCGCTGTCCACTCCGTCGTCCAGCGGGTCGAACGAGCCGCTGCTGCAATCGTCGCAGCCGTCGCCATCGGTGTCCGCGCAGACCGTGGGTACCGCTAGGTTCGAGTCGGTCGTCGTATCGACGCAGCCCACGTTGCCCCCGGTGCCGTCACCCAGGCCGTCG
>SHLP01000020.1 GCA_004283055.1 Deltaproteobacteria bacterium | reverse complement strand
GGTCCAAAGCTCCTGGCCGGCTCTCTGATGGTGGAGTCGATCCAAGCCGCCTCGCGCTGGGCGGACGGCCTCTGCGGATTCAGCTTTGGGCCATCCGCTGCCGAAATGGATCTCCAGTTCGAAGCAGCGCGTCGTGCGTGGGACGAGCGCGGCCGCCCGACGCCCTGGCTCGGCACCGGTTTCTGGTACGCGATCGGCCCCAATGCCCGCGAGCAGCTCGACGCTTACCTAGATCGATACTTGAATTTCATGGCGCCCGTGGCGCGCGAGAACGTGAAACAGATCTGCGTAGCGACGAGCCCGCGAGCGCTCAAGGATGCTGTTCAGCAAGCCAAGGACTCCGGCGCCGATGACGTGCTCCTCGTACCCACGACCGCCGACCCGGACGACGTGCATCGAGTGACCGACATCCTTGGTTGAAAGTCGATCATCGGGCGCGGCGCGCATGCTATACAACCAGCTCCGAGGAGGTGTGGTCATGAAAGGCATCATCGTTGCTGTTTTTGTATTGGGAGCTTTCGTCGCAGGCGCATTCATAGCAGGGGTCAACCCGGTCGCCGCCGACGGTCCGCCCAAGAAGGCCCAATGGCAGTACCAATGCTTCGAAGCGGACGGGGTCGCACAGGTGACCGAACGATCCAACAAGATGGGTGAGCAAGGTTGGGAGCTCGTTACGTCGGCCGGCAGCATCAAGGGCCAGACGCTCTGGTGTTTCAAGCGACCACTCTGGAAGCCGAAGAAGTAGGCGCACGGTTTGAATGGTTCTTCCGGCAGGCGAGATTGGATGCCCATGACGAGCTCGACGCGCTAGACCATGTCACTCATCGATGATCCACAGGTCAGGCGAAACGTAGAGCGCCTTCCCATCGAATTCGACGATTATGGGTTCGATCGCTTCGGGCTCTCACGCAAGGCGCTGGTTCGCGCGTATTCGCCCATGGCTTACATCTACCGCCACTACCTCAAGGTGACGGCGTTCGGCCTCGAGAATGTCCCGGCAACGGGTCGAGGGCTCATCATCCCCAATCACTCGGGCGGTCTAGGCGCGGACGCTGCCATGATTCTCACTTCACTGATCCTCAACGACGAGGCACCGCGACTCGGCCAGGGCATGGCCGAGTACTTCCTGACCCGTTCGCCCTTTGCGCGGCCCGCCCTGAGGAAACTGGGCCACTTGACCGGCCTGCCCGAGCACGGCGAGCAACTGCTCCACGACGAGCGCTTGGTGCTCGTATTTCCAGAAGGCGCCCGAGGCGCCGGGAAACTCTACAAAGATCGCTACAAGCTCGTGCGCTTCGGTACCGGGTTCATGCGGCTCGCCCTCAAGACCGGCACTCCGGTCATCCCCTGCGCGTTCATCGGCGGGGAGGAATCGTTTCCGCAGCTCTTTCACATCAAGTGGCTCGCAAAGCTGCTCAACGGGCCGTTCGTGCCGGTGGCGCCTCAGCTCGTTCTCTTTCCGCTACCCGTCGCCTGCCAGGTGTACTACGGGCCTCCAATGAGCTTCGAAGGCGACGGTTCGGAGCCGGATCACGTCATCCAGCAATATGTCGAAGAGGTTCGCCATGCGATGGAGCGGCTCATCAGCACCGGGCTGGACGCACGCCCCAGGGCCTTCATGTTCGAACGGATGCCGGATTCGGACCAGGACCAGAGGCCATGAAGATCTTGATCACCGGAATCAGCGGCACCTTGGCGCGCGGCGTTGCGTACCGCCTGGTCAGGCGCGGGCATCAGGTCGTAGGCATCGATCGGCGCCCGTGGCCCGATGTGCCCGAAGGTGTCGAAATGCACCAGGCCGACATCCGTAAGCGGCCCGCCGAGGACGTGTTCCGGCTCTCGCGCCCCGATGCGCTCATTCACATGGCGACGGTGACACACTTCACGACGTCGACCGAGGAGCGCTACCGCATCAACCTCGGAGGCACCCGAAAGCTATTCGAGTACTGCCACGAGTACGGCGTGAAGCAGGCGGTGTTCGTCGGCCGCCACACCGTTTACGGGGCCACCCCGGATTCACCGCTCTACCACACCGAAGACGAGCCTCCGCTTGCAGGCGCGGCCTTCAAAGAGCTGGCCGACCTGGTGGCGGCAGACCTCTACGCTGGAAGCGCACTGTGGCGATGGCCGGAGCTCAACACGGCGGTTTTGAGGCTTTGCTATTTCCTCGGCCCGAGCCGCGGAGGGACCCTCTCCGGCTTCCTGTCGAAAAACCGCGTCCCGATGGTGCTGGGCTTCGATCCCCTCTACCAGCTCATGCACGAGTGGGACGCAGAGGAGGCGATCACTCTCGCGGTCGAGAAACAGCTGCGTGGCGTGTTCAACGTCGCGGGGCCTCCGCCGGTGCCGCTCTCCGTCGTCTGCTCCGCCACCGGTAGGCGGGCGGTGCCGATCCCCGAACCGCTCTACTCGAGCGTCCTCGGCCGCTTCGGCTTCCCATACTTGCCGGACGATGCAGTCGCCCACGTGAAGTACCCCATCGTCATCGACAACAGTGCGTTCGTCGAAGCCACGGGCTTCGTACCCCACTACAGCGCCAAGCAGACGATGGAAGGCTTCAGATGGAATTAAAGGGGACAGTCCCCTTTTTCCCGAGCTCAACCATTCAAAAAGGGGACTGTCCCCTTTTCGCTGTGCTTAGGGGGCTGGCGGATTGACCGCCGCTTCGCACGCGCCCGCATCAAAGTCGGCGGGCGTGCATGGAACGAATGGACCCTCGCCTTCTTCCTCGAAAAAGCTCTCGAGTGGCTCGTCGTCGTCGAGCAGGTGCTCGACGTAATCCCGGAGGTTCATATCGCCGATCTCGGTGCCGGCCCAGGCGAGCGTCCCAAAATCGTTTTGGAAAAGATCGAGCGCTTCGCCCAGGCTAAACTCCTCGAGACCCGGGATAGTCACGCAGTGGCTGCTGTTGGTCGTCCGGTAAAACGGGATGTAGTAGCCGAGGTTGTCGCTGCCCTCCGCGTCGTATTGGCTGCGCAAGAGATCGATGTCGTCCCACCAAAGTGAGTGGATCGCGGCGCGGTCGAGGGCGATGTCTTCGTCGAGCCCCAGGCCCGTTCCCATGTAGGGCGCGATGACCTCGCCTTCTCGGGTCCAGAATCGCTCGTAGGAATAGAGGGAGAAGTTGTAGTCGAGCCGGAACATGGTCGCTGCCAAACGATCCTCGGGGAACTCTTCGGCGAGCACCTGGCTCAGGGCGCCGAAATCGTCTGCGAGCAGCTCGGCCTGCGGCGCTTTGTCGATCAGGCTCGCAGCGTCCCATACGTCTCGCACCTCTTCGTGCAGCAGGAACGATCGCGAGGTCGCTTCACGACTCGGGAACAGGGGACCCGAGTCGTCGAGCAGGTAGCCCTTCTGCACCCCTTCGATTCCGTTTCGAAGGAAATAGTAGTTGACGATCGCGCCTGCCCCGCCCGCGCTGCATCCTCCGACGAACATCTTGGGCACGTCGCTGAACATCTCGTTCAGCATCTCGGTCATCTTCAGCACGTTGGTATGACCCTGGTGCGCAAACACCGCATCGGGCTCGATTCCGTCCGGATCTTCGTAGGTATTGGTGATCGAACCCGCGTAGACATCACCCGTGCAGTACGGGACGAACACTTTGTTCCAGTCCGCCATCGGGCTCACGGCGGGGTCGTCGTTCATGAGCGGGTAGATCTGGTTCACGTTGATCGTGAGCCCTGCGACCTCCGCATGGCTGTTCGCGTAGTCGTCGGGAAGCCCATTCGGATTCGCCGCGCCGCGCGCGCCTCCACCGACGCAGCTTTCGTAGTCCCAGCAGCCGCCGCCGCCCATGAAGAACACGATGACATTGTCCGAGGTCTCCGAGAAATCTACGTAAAACGCGTATTGACTGCCGTCGCTGCAGGTCGCGCCCTCGGGTTCGTACTTCACCCATGCGCCGAACTCGGGCGGTTCGAAACCGCTGCCGCCCGTGCCCGCAGTCCCGCTGCTGCTGCTATCTTCCCCGCAGCCCGCGGCGAGCAATCCCAAAACCAGACCAAGCCCAAGAAATTGTCGTTTAATCATGGCGCTAACCCTATCACCGGAATCGAATTCGTCGAAAGCGCGCCCGGGCTCGATGACTTTCTTCGCAGTGGATCGGCCAGATGCTAATGATTCCAGCGATGGAACCCCCAAATGAGCCCCCTGCGCCCGCACCAGGCCCCGTCGAGGCGCAACCCGTCAAGCTCGGTTTCACCCTGAGCCGCGACGGGGTCGCACTTACCGACCTGCTTTCTCGCGCGTCCGAAGCATGGTCGCGGGACCTCGGCAGCTGGGTGCTTGCGATGCTTCTGTACTGGCTCATCGGCATGGGCGTTCCCTTTTCGCTGAGCCTCGTTTGGGGAATGGTGAGCGCGTTCCAGAAGTCCGGGCCCGACACCAGCGCGATGTTCGTCGCGGTGGATGTCATCGTGCAAGTCGTCCTGTATCTGATCCAGCTCGTGATCTCGGGGGTATTCACGCTAGGCCTTTGGGCCATGGCCGTGCGCGGCCTTCATGGAAAGCGAACGACCGTCGGGACCTTGTTCAGCCAGCTCTCGAAGATCGGGAAGTACGTCGTTCAGACGCTAGTGGTGTTCTTCGGAATCGCTCTCATCATTCTTCCAGTCGTCGTCATCGTCTGGTTGGTCTTCGTCGGCCCGGTCGACCTCGAAACACCGATGAGCGAGATCATGGACGACGCGGGGCGACCGTTCGCCTTGGCAAGCCTGCTCCTGCTGCCTCTGTACGTCTACATCGTCACCGGTATTGCTTTCATTCAAGCCGAGCTCGCGTTCAACGACGACGCCGGGCCGATCGAAGCCATCGTCTACTCGTGGCGGATCGCCCGGGGCAAGCGCTGGCGAATCATCGGCGTGGGTTTGCTCGCGGGGCTCATCTTCATGGGGTCGGCCATGTTCTGCGGCATCGGTCTTCTCTTTGGCGCGCCGCTCGCCACTCTGCTCCTGGCCGCGCTCTACTTGGGGCTTCGCAACGGCGCGGACGTGCCTAGCGCAAACACGGCGACGAGCCTCGGCCGCTAGGACTGGCACGGCCTTTGCTGTTTCAGGGAGTGGACCGCCTTTCCTCTGTGCCAACCTGCGCCCTTCGCAAAAAAGGATGACAAAAATGTCTCGATTCCGCCTTCTCCTTGGATTCGGCTCAGCCTTTGCGCTGGCCGCGATCGCCCAGCCCATGCATGCCCGAGCCTGTGGAGGGCTTTTTTGCTCCGCCTCTGCGCCGGTGAATCAGGCAGCCGAACGCATCATCTTCTCGAAGAACGCCGATCAGACTGTGACCGCGGTCGTTCAGATCCAATACGAAGGCCCGTCGGAGGAGTTCGCCTGGGTGCTTCCCGTCCCAGGGATTCCAGAGGTGAAGGTGTCCTCGGATCTAGCGTTCGCTCGGCTGCAGCAGGCGAGCAACCCCCAATACACGTTCACCACGGAAGTCCAAGGCCGGTGCAAGCAGACGCGGGGCGACTCCGCGTCGAGCGCCCCGGGGGGAAATTTCAACGACAGCGGCTCCGGCGGCACAGGTGGCAGCGGCGGGGTCAACGTGCTCGTGTCCGGCACCGTGGGTCCCTACGACTACGTCGTCATCCAACCGGACGCCAGCTCCGAAAAGATCGGCGACGCCGCGGTCGAATGGCTGACCCTGGAAGGGTACGACGTGGTGCCGCCCGGCGGTGACCCGGATGACATCGCGATCCTGCTCGGAGAGTACCTCCAAGACGCGATGAACCTCCTCGCGTTTCGGCTCACCAAAGGAAACGACACCGGCACCATTCGCCCGGTTTGGATCACCTACGAGTCCGATCAACCGATGATCCCGATTCGGCCGACCGCCGTCGCCGCCAACGACGACATGGGCGTGATGGTCTGGGTCCTCGGAGAGAGCCGAGCCGTTCCAGTCAACTACAAAGCGCTCGAGCTCAACCAAGCGCTCATCAACTGGCTCAATGGCGCGGCGAACTACAATCAGGTCGTGATTGCCGCAGCGAACGAAGCCGGCGGTCAGGGATTCGTTTCCGAACGCGCCGGTCCGAGCACCGACTACGAAGACCTTCTGATCTTCGATTTCGAGAGAGCCGACTGGGAGGCGCTCCAGATGAGCGTCGACGTTCTCTCTGCATCCGAGCTTCTCTCCGAAAGCAGCATCCGATTCGCGGGCTGGGACGGTTACCGAGCGCTGATCGATCGCATTGCTCCGGACGGCGTTGACGTCGATGAGCTTTTGAGATGCCCTTCGTGCAGCGCCGCAGTCGTTGAAGGCCTCGACAAGCAGGCGTTCGTGGATGCCCTCGGTGAAGAAGTCGTGGAGCCGATGATCGCGACGCAGGAGCTCTTGCTTTCACGCCCCTATGTGACGCGCTTCTACACCACCTTGTCGGCGCCCGAAATGGACCTCGACCCCTTGTTCGACTTCAACCCCGACCTGCCCGACCTCGCGAACCTGCACACGGCGCGTCGGGTGATCGAATGTCATCGAAGCGTCTACCGCTGGCAGGCCCCGTCTCGTTTCGAGCTCGAGGACGGTCGTGTCGTGCGCCTCAATGCCGGCGACCCCTGGCCTTTCCTGGTGGGCGATGAAGATGCGCCGCCGGCCAATGCGCTCGTCTTGTCCCTGACGACGACTGGGCCGGGGACGGTGGTGCAGGACAATTCAGAGGCGATTCAGCGGGCCCTCGCGGAGCACAACGCGACCGTGCCCTCACCGAGTGGGTGTGGATGTGGGGTGGTGTCGCCCCGTTCGCACGCGGCAACCTGGGCCAGCTTGGCGCTATTCGTCCTCTTGATGAGGCTTCGGCGCCGGCCAGCCTAGGTGCCCAGACCTGGAATCGAACCAGGGACACGAGGATTTTCAGTCCACTGCTCTACCAACTGAGCTATCTGGGCCCGGAATTGAGGCGCGGAGCCTAGCTGCGGATAGGGACCTGTCAAGGGTCTGAGAAAAGTTGCGTTCCGGTCCGCGTTCACGATTACAATGTGAAACGGACGGTGTGGCCGGGATGGTGAGCCCAATAGATGATCGGGGTAGCGATGCGTTTCGCATCCTGCTGAGCGATGGCGCGAAAGGGCCGGGACCGAAGGCGGAAGCCCTCGAAGCACTGTCGCTCCGGCCGGTCTGGTTGGCGACCTGGGAGCCGCGGGCCGAGGGGTTCCGAACGCTCATCAACGGCGAGGGCGAAGAGGCGCTGGCGGTCTTCAGCTCCCAGGCCGAGCTCAACAGCGCCGCAAAGCAATTCGACTGGCCCGAGAAAGACGGAACGGTTGCAACCCACCGTGCGATCGGTGGAGACATCCTGCGCCATGCGTGGACGCGTGAGTATGCCTTCGTCGTCATCGACATCGGAACCGCGCACTCTCTCGAGTACGGCCGCGATGAGCTGAAGTCGATCCTTCGCGAGTTAGACAGCACCGGTCCGTTTCGCACGTCGCGGCCACCGCCTCCTCCCGGCGCGGAAGACGCCTCGAAGCCCGCTGCGAAGAGCTCGTTTCCCGCACCGGTCGAACGGATCTCGACGCTGTACAGCATGGGGCCCGGCCAGGTCGAGAAGATCGAGCGCCTGAGCGAGGTGCCCACGCAGCCACACGCGATCCCGTACGACAGCGAGCCACCCACCCAGCCGCGGGCCGCGCTTCAGCCAAGCGCAGCGGCACCCAAGATCGACGAAGCGCCGAGGACCCAGCGCAAGAGCTCACGACCAGCGCACAAGCCCAAGAGCGAGCCGCCCGGTGCGAACATCGAAGAGGTCGTCGCAGAGTCGGCGGAGCTTGGCGAAGAAGGGACCTACGGCGCAGCAAGCGTCGTTCCGGCGCCCCCACAGCCATCCCTGCCGATCACCCCGTCGATGGGCGTGAACTCCAAAAAAGCCGAGGAAACCGACTTACAGCCTCCCTCGAGCTCGAGCGCGCCGAAGCTCAACTCCGATGCACCGACCGCTCCAGCCGCCCAGGCTTTGCCGTCACTGGAGCCGCACAAACTGCAACTACCGGCGATCCAACCCGTCGCCCCACCACCGGTGACGCCCAAAGCCAAGGCATCGACCGTACCACCGCCGGAGCCCACGGTGCCCGACGCGAAACCGCCGAGCGCAATTCCCACACGCATCCCGTCGCCCTCGATCGGTGACGGAATCAAGCTGGTGGAGCTTCGGGACCCGCCGAACCAGGATTGGCTCAAGGCCGTCGCCGGTGTCTTGCGCGGCTATTTCGAGGTCGAATGGGCCTCTTACTGCGAGGTCGCCCGAAAAGGCGGTGACCCGACACCTGCCATCGGCCTTCGGATCACCGACAACTATCGGGACAACGTGACCGCGATCATCAAGGAGCTCATCGAGACCAGTCGAAAGCACGACATGGAAGTCGACGTGCTGATGATCGACGGTCACGACATGCTCCGCAAAGCACGCGAGCGAGGGTTCGTGTTCTATCCGTGGAAGCCGAAACCCTTCGGCCGATAGCGGACCTTCCTCGGACAGCGGGGCCTGGCCAACCGCCGCCACAGGCACCGTGCTAAGAAGCCTGCGTGCAGCTCGGCGAGGCGCTTCCATCCATCCGACGACCGATTCCGTCGGCCGTGGGTCGGTCGTGGGTAGAACGCCTCGCGGCGAGTGAGTGCCCTGCGCTCACGACCCGGCGAAAACGACGCCAGGAGCGCACAGGTGCAAACCATGATCCGATCGTCTGGGTTGAAGCGCAGGGCAGCAACGTGGTCGATTCCGACGGCAATCGATACGTCGACCTCACCGCCGGATTCGGGGTCGCGTTCATCGGGCATCGCCATCCCGAGGTCGTCGAAGCCGTCAAGCAGCAAGCGGATCGACTTCTGCACGCTCTTGGCGACCTACACCCGTCCGATGTGAAGATCGAGCTGCTCGAGAAGCTCTGTGCGCTGGCGCCATGGCCGCACGCGCGAGCCATGCTGTCGCTGAGCGGCGCCGATGCGGTCACGGCCGCGCTCAAGACCGCGGTGATGGCAACGGGAAAGACCGGCGTAGTTGCGTTCGAAGGCAGCTATCACGGGCTCAACTACGCTCCGCTGGCAGTATCGGGGTTTGCCGGGCGCTTTCGAGAGCCGTTCATGGCGCAACTGCAGCCCGACGTGCACTTCGCCGCCTGGCCTAGCGCCGAGCTTGGTGCCGAAGCGGCACTCGAAACGCTGCCGGGAGACTGGAGCCGCATCGGTGCCGTCATCGTCGAGCCGGTTCAGGGGCGCTCCGGTGTTCGGTTCCCACCCCCGGGCTTTCTCGAGGCGCTCGGCCGGGCATGCCAGCAGAACGGAGCTCTCTTGATCGTCGATGAAATCTTCACCGGCGTCGGTCGCTGCGGCGCCTGGTGGCGGTCGGTCGACCAAGGCCTCGTTCCGGATTTGATCTGCGCTGGCAAGGCCCTCGGCGGTGGACTGCCCGTCAGCGCATGCATCGGGCGAGAAGACGTCATGCGCGCCTGGGGTGACCCTGACCGCGAGGCGATACACACAGGCACGTTTTTCGGAGATCCGCTGGGCTCCGCCGCCGCGCTTGCGAGCCTCGCGTTGATCGAACGCGACGAGCTCGTCCAGCGGTCGGTCGATCGAGGGAAGACCTTCGCGGCGATGCTGCGCGCCGAGCCGCTCGCCGGCGTGACCGAGGTGCGTCATGCCGGAATGATGCTTGGGGTCCAGCTACGAGGCGGTCTGGAGGCGATGCGGGTCAGCCGGGCGCTTCTCGAACGCGGCTACCTCGTCCTACCTGCAGGCGCCGAAGCCGACGTGATTCAGCTCGCCCCGCCGGTCATCGTGACCGACGAACAGCTCGAGGGCTTCGTCGCATCGCTGCGAGCCGTCCTGAGGGACAGATGAGCCGCCGGAACGAGCTGAAGAGCCGAATCGAGGCCATGATCGAACGCTTCGACCAAGGCGAGCAAGTCGATCCCGCTCATCGTGACGAGCTGATCGAGGACCTTGCGACGTGGCAGGCCAGTGGCATCCCGGAGTACGGCAGATTGCAGCGTGACATCGACTGGCCGGCCGCGCTTCCGACCGATGTCTTTCGGTTTCGGCGTATCGCAGCCCACCCGGTCGAGGAGGACGTTCGCGTGTTCTTGAGCTCGGGCACCACCTCGTCGGAACGAAGCGTCCATGCCTATCGCGACCTGCGCCTGTACGACCTCGCTGCACGAGCGGCGGCGCGACGGATGCTCTTTCCGGACGTCGGCGAGATCCGCCTCGTCATCCTGGCTCCACACGAGGACGACGCACCCGAGTCCTCTCTCGAATACATGCTGACTCGATTCGCGGAATGGTTCGGTGACGAGTGCACGTGGGCCTGGCGCCATGGACAGCTCGACCTGGATCGACTGACTGACGTGCTGCGCCGCGCAGAGTCCTCGGGTGCGCCGATCGCCTTGCTCGGCACTTCGTTTGCCTTCGTGCACGCTGAGGATAGTCTTGGGCCGCGGCGCTTCGAGCTCGCTCCCGGGAGCCGGGTCATGCAGACCGGCGGCTACAAAGGCCGCTCGCGCGCGGTGGATCCCGAGGTTCTGCTCGAAGCCATCGGCGACCGGTACGGCATCCCTGCTCCTTTCATCATCAACGAGTTCGGAGCGACCGAGCTCAGCTCCCAGTTCTACGAGACGACCCTGCGCGAAGGGGTCGATGGACCGCCGGGGCCCCGAAGGCTCTGGGTGCCACCCTGGGTGCGCGCGACCCCGGTCGACCCGGATACTCTTCGGCCGGTTGCTGGAGACACCGTTGGCATCCTACGGATCGACGACACCGCGAACTTGGATTCGGTGTGCTGTATTCAAACCGCGGATTTGGCGAAGCGCGTCGAGGAGGGAATCGTCGTGCTCGGTCGGGCCCAAGGTGCGACGCCGCGCGGCTGCTCGCTCGCGGCGGACGAGGCCATGGGGGCAGGTTGAACGACGACCCCGCGGTGATTCGGAGGCGCGCTAGCGCGGTGCTCGGGGCGGGTCGAGCCCTGCGCGAGACGAGCACCGCCGAGCGGGCCGCCTGGCTCGCCGAGGCGGCCGCGGAGCTGAGGCGCAGTGCGAGGCAGGCCGTCCAAGAGCTGTCGGACGCAACAGGCTTGAGCGTACCCATGGTCGACTGGGCGGCCCGAACCACGCTCGACACGATCGACGAGAGCGGCCTGCTGGATCTCGCAGCAAGGGCCCGTCCCGGAAGCGAGCACGCGTCGGCGCCGATCTCGATGCTGGCGCTCGTGCTCGCGGGCAATGTGTTCACCGCATCGGTCCGAAGCGTATTCGTTGCATTGCTCGTGGGCGCGCCGGTTCTCGTCAAAGCTTCTTCGAAGGAGCTGACCTTTCCCGCGATGACAAAAGACGCGCTTCGGACAGTCAACCCAACTTTGGGTGCTGCCATGGACACGGTGACGTTCCGTGGAGGCGATGTCGGTTGTGAAGCCGCCCTGGTCGAGCGCGCTGAGGCCGTATCGGTCTACGGCAGCGACGAAACGATTGCGGCGATGGCCTCGCGGGTCGGCCGGGACTCGCTCATCGCTCACGGGCACGGAGTTAGCGTGGCGTACTGCGGCGCCGGCGCGCTCACAGATGCACGGCGCGGCGAGACCATCGCCCGCCTCTCACTCGACATCTGCGCGTACGACCAACGCGGATGCCTCTCCCCCCAGCTCGTTTTCGTCGAGACGAGCACCAAGCAACCGGCGGAGGACTTCGCCGTTCATCTCGCCGAACAGGGACTCGCTCCGATGGAGCGGACTTTGCCGAGGGGCCCGCTGCCCGCGTCGGTAGGCGCGGAACAAGCCCAGTGGCGCGGGGTCGCCGAGGTCGAAGGAACGCTCATCCGAGGCAGGAGCTACGGCATCGCCGTTCGCAGCGCGGAATCGATTCGCTGGAGCCCAGGCTATCGAAACGTGACGGTCGTGCCCGTGCGTACGATCGAGGAGGCTTTTGATGCGATGATCCCCATGGGTGCGAGCCTGAAGTGCGTCGGCGCCGACCCCGCATCCATTTCGGACGTTCGAGCTCTACTGGGCGAGAACCTCACGCTCAACGCCCACAGCTGCCCCATCGGCTCGATGCAAACGCCCGCCCTCGACGCGCCAGCAGACGGCTTTCCGATCTGGCACGGGCTGCTGTCGCCGTGAGAGGCGACCCCTAGACGCCGATGAAGAGCCGTTGACCGAAGTTGCGCTCGAGCTTGGCGCCGAAGATCTTCGATGCAGCGCCTTCGATGTCGTATTCGATTCTCTTGAAATGAAACGAGCGGGTATCGCTGTCGTAGACCGTGTAGCTTGCGCGATTGTCGTAGTCACGTGGCTGGCCCACGGAGCCGACGCTGACGATGTACTTGACGCCATCCTCGAGCGTAAAATCTTCCGCCGGCAGCTCTTGCACGTCGCCAGGCCGAAGTGCGAACACCTTGCAAAGGTGCGAATGCCCGATGAACGTGATGTGGCCAAGCTCGTTCAAAATCGGAAGACACTCGGCTGCCTGGTCGGGCGCGAAAATGTACTCGAACTCTTCGAGCCTCACGGGGGAGCCATGGCAGAGGTCGACGCCCGTCCCTTCCACGACATACTTGTACGGAAGCTGCTTGAGCCAGGCCATGTTTTCCGGCGTCAGCGAGCGGGCGTGGAGGTCCAGCGCCTCACGAGCAGCCTCGTAGTAGTAGGAGTAGTCCATCCGGCCGGCAACCGCAGCATCGTGGTTGCCGAGAATGGTCACCTCGGCCACGTCACGGACGATGTCCGCGCACTCATTGGGGCTTCCGCCATAGCCGACGACGTCGCCCAAGCAGTAATAGGTGTCGATATCCTCGGTGCCATAGGCCTCCATGACGGAGGACATGGCTTCGAGGTTCGCGTGTACATCGCTGAATATGCCAAGCCGCATGATTGCTTCGTCGAACGTCCCTAGTGGCTCATATTACACGAAAGCTCGGGCGCGGTCGAAGTCCCGTACATCTGACGAAGCCGCGTGAGAGCCTCGCGGTTGGCCAAAACCTCCGATTCTGAGAGCCCGTGAGCGGACGTCACGGACAGGGTTTGTTCGAAGTTCTGCTCCAAGACGGCTAGCAGGTGCTGGGGGCCCGGAGCGAACCCAAACCGAACGGCCTGGGTCAGGAGCTCGCCCGACATCGCCAGGCCGAACCGAACGCCATCCGAAACGAGCAAGCGTCTGGACAGCTCGAACACGGTCTTCGGGACGCTGATGACCCAAAGCGCCTCCTCAGTCTTCTCCGGACGGGTCCAGGCCTCGAGGCGCTGCAACCGTCCAAGCGCTTCTGCGGCGTTGAACGCTACGTCTTCAAGCACGAACGGATGGTCCGCCTGCGCGGTGGGCGGCGGTGCCCGGCGGCACGCGTCGACAGCCTCTTCGAAACGACCGGGAAGCGCTGGAGGCGCGAGCTTGCAGCGATCGAGAATCATCGCGGTGTTCGCGGCGCGCGGTGCTTCGAGCCGAAAGGATCGAAGAAGCGTTGCATGGTCGCTGTAGACGACCACCGCCGCGTGGAAATCGCGCTTCAGCAACTCCAGAGCTCGCCGATCCGCAGAGCCCTCGGGGTTGAGATACGCGCGACGAACGCAATGCGTTTCGCGGTCCGAAAGCGTGAGGACGCAGATCGGCAGCTCGTATGCCATCTCGAGCTGAATCAGGAGATCGCTGCTGGCCCTTTGAAACGCATGGTGTTCATCGCCTCGAACGTAGCCAAACACCCAAAGCTCCTCGTCGTCGATGAACAAAGCCAGCTCCTCATGCGCGTGCGTCCAGAACTCGGCCGGCGGCAATAGGTTTGCAAGGGGTGAGTAAGGGCTGGCGACACATGGAGGCTCGTCGAGCGGCTCGAGCTCCGCGACCCGGACCTCCATCGTCTCGAGCTCATCGAGGTACTCGAGCAGTCCCTGCCGCCCGTAGACGACGACGAAGCTCCGGACATAATCGGGTACGTCCGACTCGCGCTCGTTGAGTAGTGCCTCCAGCACCTTCGCTCGCTCCGATACCTCTCGGCCGCGGGCTGCATGAGGAATCACGAGGATGAAGCGCCGAGCGACAGGGTCGTGGTAGATGAAAGGCACATCGATGACCTCTCCGTCATCGAGCGCGTGCAGCGTGCCCCCAAGCGCCGCCTCGCGGAGCTCAGGGTCTTGCTCCACGTTGACGACCCGATAGACCCCGACTTCGACGGGCTCACGGCCCTGGCGGAATACGCGGACCCGCTCCATCCGGGTGCGGCCCGAGGGCCCCTCATACGCAGAGAGGTCGCTGTGCTGCTGCTGAGTCAACGAAGAACCGAGTGGCTGCCTACCCCATTCATCGGCCGATGGCTAGTTCGCCGAAGCAGGCTATCGTGGGGTGGCAATGGACACCCCTGACGCCGTACGAGACCTCACCGTGGCCTGCGTGACCTCGGTCAAGAACGCCACGGGCTTGGTTCTCGATCTGACTCAGGATACGCTCCCAATTCTGGACCACTATGCCGAGCTGCTCGACTCTCCTCGCGAGGAAATCGTGTCTCTTCTCGCGCCAATGAGCGGCGCATACTTCGGCGAGCTACTTCGCCGGCAGTTCGAGGACGGGCGCTGGTTCACCGACGCCGACGACAACAGCGGCTGGCGTCTGAATTTCGAGCAATGCTCCCTGAGCTTCAATCCGATTGGCATCGCGCTGGAAGTGCTGCTGGGTCGAGACACTCCCGATTGGGGGGGGCAACTCCAGACCGCGCCCGAGGACCAGCTTCGAATCAAAAAGGCGCTCGAGGTGTACGGCGACGTTCGCGACCGCGACTACTACACCTTCACCGTGCGGTTTGAAGCGATCGAGCAGGCTTATCTCGGTTTGCTGAATAATCCCGGGGGCCTGGGCTCGAAGCCTTGACATGAACCGGCGGGCCTCCATATTTGGCCAAGCTCTTGGAAACACACACGTTTTCGAGCATTTCAAGTGACCGATTCACGCGCACCAGTAATCGAGCAACCCCAGTGCGGCGACCTGCTGACCACCGGGGACATGGCGAGGCTCAGCCAGAGCACCCTTCGCACCGTTCGCTTCTACGAGCAGGAGGGCTTGATCGAGCCAGAGCGCCGCAGCTCGTGCGGTCATCGCCTCTTTTCAGCACGCGAGTTGCTCAAACTGCAACTGGCCCTAGACCTCCGCGAGGCGGGCTTGTCGCTACAGAACATCAAGGACCTCTTCTGCCTCAAGTCCGACTGTGCCTGCCCTGAAGAAGCCAGCCAACGGATGTCCCACGTGTTGACCGAACAAATCGACACCATGCAGCAAAAAATTGCGAAACTCCGGAAGCTGCGAGAGGAGCTTACCGCGATGGTGTCCGTCCTGACAGAGTGCCAGTCCTGCGATGAGGGCAGCTTCCCGCTCGCCTGCGAGAACTGCGACGTCCTCAGCAGCCCACAATTGCCCCGGGCACTGCAGGTGCTCTGGCACGAGTCCTGAGCGAGACGCCGATGGATTGGCAACCAAGCAGTCCGCTGTCCGCAGAGGAGCTGGCTACACTTCCGGTCTTCCCGCTGCCGCGCGTCGTCTTCTTTCCGGGGACTGCACTGCCGCTGCATCTCTTCGAGCCGCGCTACACCGAGATGATAGAGGACTGCTTGCAAAGCGGCTGCACGGCGATGGCCGTCGCCTTGCTGGCACCGGGTTGGGAGGAGCACTACGACGAGAGCCCCGCGATTCACGAGGTCGCTGGCGCCGGCCGCATCGTCGCGCACCAGGCGCGGCCCGACGGAACACACGATGTGATTCTGCACGGACTCAATCGGGTTAGGCTCTACGAGCTCCCCAACCAGGACCATGCTTATCGCTGCGCCCGTGCAGTACCAATCGAAGATTCAGGCAGCGCCACGTCTTCGGACATGCTCGCCCTGATGGCCTGCGCCACTCGGGTTGCCGCCAAAGTCCGGGAGCGGCAGCCGGATTTCGCACTGCAAGTGTCAGCAGAGCTGACCCCGGCGCGGGCCGCGGATGTGGTCGCCGATCAGCTCGTCGTGAGCCCGGAGGAGCGTCAGAGAATTCTCGAAAGCTCTGACGTCGGACAGCGCGTGAACCTGGTCACCGAGTCTGTAGCGTCCCTACTTGCGCAGCTATCGGATGCACATGTGCCGTCCTAGCTCGGATGGTACCGATCCTCCGCCTGTGGTAGCGAGCCTTCTCAGCATGAGCCAAGCCAGCGAACACGAACTCACCGTCGAGCGGTACGCCGAGTCGGAGATGCCTACCCGTTTCGGTCGGTTTCGAGTAGTCGTGTATCGCGAGATTGGCGGGGACAAAGAGCACTTGGCCGTGATCGCGGGGCAGGTCGAGGGCGCGGAGAACCTGCTGATTCGAGTCCACAGCGAGTGCCTGACCGGGGAAGCGTTTCACTCCCTTCGCTGCGACTGCCGCGATCAGCTGGACCTTGCGCTGGAGCGTATTCAGTCCGCCGGCAACGGCGCAGTTCTGTACCTGCGGCAGGAGGGGCGCGGCATCGGTCTAGGCAACAAGATCCGTGCATATGCCAAACAAGACGAGGGCCTCGACACCGTCGATGCGAACCTGGCGCTTGGCTTCGAGGACGACCAGCGCGGTTACCAGGTAGCTGCCGACATGCTCCGAGACCTCGGCGTGCGCTCCGTAGCCTTGATGACGAACAATCCTCGGAAGGTAGAGGGTCTCGAAAGCGACGGGATTCGGGTGACGCGCCGCGAGCCTCACGAGGTCGAGAGCCACGAGCACAATCGGGACTACTTGAAGACCAAGCAAGACCGACTCGGACACCTCGGTTCCAACGGCAACGACTGACGCTCCCTCGATGTCGATGCGCTCATGCGTGATTACGGGGTGGCGCCGAAGCGGCGACTGCCCTACCCTCGCGACGTGTCTCTTCTACGACTTCGCACGGCGTTTGTCTCGACTGCAGCGCTCTGCCTGCTCGCGGCATGCAGCAAGACCACGACGAACATCTCCCAGAGCTATCGAAACCCCGGCTACGAACAGACGGTCTTCAAGAAGCTGCTCGTGATTGGGGTTGCCGAGGACCAGGAGGAACGTCGGGCCTTCGAAGATGCGTTCGCGGGCGCGATCAACGGGCAAGGAGGGGTGGCCTCGGCTAGCTCGGAACATTTGCCGAAGAGTGAGCAGCTCACCGAAGACGAAGTCCGGGGCGCCGTAGCGGCGGGCGGCTTCGATGGCGTGCTCATTACGCGCTTGCTCGCGGTCGACAAGCAGCAGCAGTACACGCCTGCGTCGACCTACAACAATCCGCGAACGAGGTATTACGCCGGAGGCGGAGGTTTGTATGGGTACGGCTTCTATGGTTTCTACGGAACCACGTACGCGCAGGTGCACGAACCGGGCTACTTCGAAACCAGCACGACGATTCGACTGGAAACCAACCTCTACTCCGTGGCCACCGATAGCCTAGTCTGGACGGCCCAATCGGACACCGTTGACCCAACCTCGATCCCCGACATCCGGGCATCGATGACCGCCGCCGTAGCGAAAAAGCTCAAACAAGAAAAGCTCATCCCATAGGGACACGCTCCCCCCTAAAAACTCCTCTACTTCAGGACACTTACCTGCCGCACCGCGAAAACTGGGACGTGTCCCTCGATCTCAGCTGTCGGTTTGTTGCTGCATCAGCTCCGCCTGATGGTGGCTTCGGAGCGAGGTGAGAAGGCCTTGGAGGTCACCCTGCATCACCTGGTCGAGGTTGTGCAAGGTCAGTTGGATGCGGTGGTCGGTGATTCGGTTTTGCGGGTAGTTGTAGGTTCGAATCTTCTCAGAGCGCTCGCCCGAGCCAACCATGCTTCGACGCTCGGAGCTGATCGCGCTCGCCTGGGCCTCACGCTCGATTTCGAGGAGCTTCGCCGACAGAATTTGGAGCGCCTTCGCCTTGTTTTGGTGCTGTGACCGCTGCTGCTCGGAGCGAACCATGATGCCGCTCGGGATGTGCTTGATCTGCACCGCGGAGAGCGTCCTGTTGACGTGCTGACCACCGGGGCCGCCGGCAGCAGTTGCGCTAATTTCGAGGTCCCTAGGATCTATTTTGACATCGTCGACATCGTCGACCTCGGGAAGAACCGCGACGGTCGCCGTCGAGGTGTGAATGCGCCCCTGCGATTCGGTCGCCGGGATGCGCTGAACTCGGTGCACGCCGCCTTCGAAACGAAGGCGTGAGTAGACGTTGTCGCCGGAGACCGTGGCGATGAGCTCTTTCAGACCGCCCGCGGACGCCTCGCTCATGGACATGACCTCGACCTTCCAACCCTGTGTTTCGGCGTATCGCGAATACATGCGGAAAAGATCCGCGGCGAAGAGAGCCGCTTCCTCCCCCCCCGTGCCGCTCCGTATTTCGAGGATGGTGTCGCGTTGGTCGTTGGGATCACGAGGCAAGAGAAGAACATTGATCGCAGCCTCCAGCTGTCCCTGTTCCTCTTCGAGCGCGGGAATTTCCTCCGCCGCCAGCTCGCGAAGATCGGAGTCCGAGAGCGCTTCTTTGTGGCCCGCGAGGTCCTCCGCTACTTGGCAGTAGCGCCTGTACGCCTCGACGACCTCGTGGAGCTCTGCCCGCTCCTTGGTCAGCCCCGTGTACCGCTTGGAATCAGAGACGACGTTGGGCTGACAAAGCAGCTCTTCGATCTCTCTGTATCGAGCCGCTATCGACTCGAGCTTGTCTGTGGGAAGCATGTTTAGACAGCGCGGGAGGCGCCCAAGGAGCCGTCCCCGCTCAATACTTCCCTGAAGCGGGCAAAACTCGCAAAGACAATCGGCTCTTCACCGTGCGGCACCGCGTCTTGAATCCGATCGCGCCAGGCGGCGGTTTCCATCGCAGCTATGGCTACCTCGACCTGATCGTCGTCCGGCTGCCGAGTGGTGATCTTCTGAAACAGGAAGCCGGGATAGAGCACCACCCGCCGCCAACCGGTCGTGCAAAACCTCGCGCTGAGACGCTGGAACTCATAGGAGATGGCCGCGATGATGGGCAGAAGCCCGATGCGAATGAGGAGCAGTGCAACCTGACCGAGCCAGCCTTCGACGTTGGGCATGAGGAGCGGCGCAGCCAATGAGCCGACGATGATCGACACGACGATGACGACGACCAGAAACGTGGTGCCGCAGCGTGGGTGCAAAGTGGTCTGGGCCTGTACGTTCTCGACGGTCAGCGGCAGTTTCTGCTCATACGCGTGAATCGTCTTGTGCTCGGCCCCGTGGTACTGAAACAGACGCCGCACCTCGGGGATTCGGCTGATCGCGAAGAGGTAACCGATGAAAATCAGAAGCTTGAACCCGCCGATCAGAACGTGAAACGCCGTGTCGGTGAGGCCGAGCTCCCAGCCTGCCCCCTGCGTCGTCAAGCTCGCGAGAAACTGCGGCAGCGCGACGAAAAGCCCGATCGCGAGGACGGTCGAGATGATCACAGCCAGTCGCCCGGACCCCTCGTCCTGCGCAAGCTCCTCCTCGGTCATCTGCTGCTCCGCCGAGAACTGAAGCGCCGAGAAGCCCATCGTCATCGACTCGACCAGCATTGCGACGCCGCGGAAGCCGGGAAGCTTCCACAGCTTCTTCGACCAAGTGGTTCGATACGGACCTTCGCGAAGAGCGATCGTTCCGTCGGGACGGCGTACGGCGACCGTCAAACACGCGGGCGCGCGCATCATGACACCTTCGATGACTGCCTGCCCACCGATGTAAGGCTGGGCCATGGTGGCCAGTATGGCGCCCTTCCGGGGCAAAATCGCCTAGTTGTCGGCGGGCGCCTCGGGCGCCGCCTCGGCTTTGTTCTTACCGGCTTTCGCGTACTTCTTTCGAAAGCGCTCGACGCGACCTGCGGTGTCCACCAGCTTCTGCTTGCCCGTGTAGAACGGGTGGCATTCCGAGCAGATGTCCACCTGCTCGATGCTCATCGTCGAGCGCATCTCGAACGAGGCGCCGCAGGCGCAGTGCACGGTGAGCGTGTGGTATTCAGGATGGATGTCGGATTTCATGGCTGTGGTGCTCCGTCGCTCAGCGAGGCCGCCCTATGTAGCCCAGGTGACCTCGGACGGCAAATCATCGGGCCGAACGGTGTCGAACGCAAGGTTGCGCGTAGAAAAGCTCTGTTATATCAATCGTTTAGCTTCTTCGTGCTTTCGTCGATGACCGGCTCGGTTTCGGCGACGCTTTCCGCTCCAGCGACCTCGACGCGCACACGCGGGCCGACGACATCCACGATTTCTCGAAAGACGTAGTGGATCTCGCCTTCGTCGGTCACTCGCATCGAGACGCGCACTTCGTCCACGAGCCTGTCGAGAAGCGCTTCGGCCTCCGACGTCATGACGCGGAGCTCATTGGCCACATCGATGGTCCGCAGGGTGCCGCCATGCTTCTCTGCCAAGGCAAGGAGACGCTGCTCCGAAATCCTGCCTGCGAGCCGCTTCGCGCGTCGCCCAAAGCGACGGCTCTCCCAGAGGCTCAAGCCACCCGTTGCAACGCCGCCCCCAGCGATCACTGCTGCAACGGCAAGACCTGCGCCGGTACCGGTCGCAGCGGCAACGATTCCGCCTACCAGCAACCCGGCTCCGAGGGCTGCCACTCCTGCAATGTAAAAGCCGATGGACCAGCCCCGCGCGATTCGGGCTCTGGCATGAATACTTTGCTGTCGTCGGCTCACGTTGGGCCATAGATCTAGCGCCGACCACCCCCATGGTTCAAGCCAGCCGCCTCGCCGCGCCTAGCGGCAAGCCTTTTGCCAAGTTAAGTTGCGCGGGTGACGATGAGATCGACGGCAAGCACACATCTAGTCCTTGCAACATCGCTCGCGGCCGCCACGGTCTTTTTGACCGGTTGCGCGACCGCCGCACCCCAGGCAACCACGACGATCGAGAAGCCGTTCGCTCCGCCAGAGCCGGCATCTCAGGCGTCCGTGGCCCCGAGGCTCGTCGTACTGATCGTGATCGATCAGCTCGGCTCGTGGGTCCTCGATGAGCAATTGATGCTGCTTCCGAGCGACAGCGTGATTCGCCGCGCCTATGAAGACGGTGCGTTTCACATGGCCGAGCTTCCGTACGCATCGACCCAAACGGCGCCAGGGCATGCCTCCCTGACGACCGGGGTTTCGCCGTCAGCTCACGGGGTCGTTGCGAACGCGGTGTACGACTCCGTGCTTGGGTCGCGTCGAACGGTTGATGACAGGCAACATGCAGTGCTCGGGAACCCGAACCGATACGTGAGCCCTACCCAGCTTCGCGCGGAGAGCGTCGCGGACATCTTGCACCGAGAAAGCGATGCCAAAGCGCAGATCTTGGGCATCTCGATCAAGGGCCGCTCCGCAGTGCTGTCGGTTGGGCAGTCGCCCAACGTCGCTGTGTTCTACGACGCCGTGACTCGGGGAATGACGACGTCTACTTATTACGCACCAAAGAAGAAGCTCCCCGAGTGGCTTCACGATTTCAACAAGGCGAACCCAGTCGAGCCTCTGCTCGGAACCTGGGAGCCAGCCGATCCGAACCGGCTCGAGTCACAGCTCGGACCCGACGCGTCACCGGGAGAGATGTACCCAAGCTTCCCGCACGATCCCCGCGACGCGCCCGACCCCTGGTACGCATTCGCCGCGACTCCCGACTCGAGCGAGTACCTGATGGCCGCGGCTTATGCGGCGGTGAAAGCCTATCAAATGGGCATCGACGATGTGCCAGATTTCCTGGCCCTCGGAATCTCGGGCACCGATCTCGTCGGGCACATTTGGGGTCCGCAATCCTGGGAATACGCAGACAACCTGCAGCGAATCGATCGTGCGCTGACGCGTTTCGTCACGCTTCTCGAGGCTCGCGGGCCGGTGGCATTCATCCTCACGGGCGATCACGGAGTAGCCGAGCTGCCTGAACGCGCGAAGGCGGAAGGCAGAGCAGGAGGGCGCCTCAAAGGCAAGGAGCTCGAGCAGGCCGCCGAGCAAGCGGCCGACTCAGCGTTGGGTCCAGGCGACTGGGTCGCCGGGTACGTTGCGCCTTTGTTCACCTACGCCGCAGACGGAAAGGCTCGTCGCGACGAGCTCACAAAATTACTGCGCAAGACCATGCCGCGGATCGAAGGTGTCCGAGCGGTCTACGACGCGCGCAACCCTGCCGAGCTGCGGGCGAGCGGCAAGAAGATCGAACGACTCATCGGCGCGACCCTCCCGGACGACCCGCCGGGCGATCTCTACCTCGTCACAGAACCAGGTTGGTTCGACGCGCTTTCCGAGCTCGGCGGCACCAACCACGGGACGCCTTGGGACTACGATCGCCGAGTTCCCGTCCTGATGTGGGGCACGGCCATCGAGCGGCGCACGAGCGAAGAAATTCAAGATGCGCTCAAAGTTGCAACCTCGCTCGCTGCGCTCTTGAACGTTCCGGCCCCCCCGGGCGCTCCCAGCGAGCCGATTCCCGGTGTCATGCGACTTCCCGATTGAGTATGCTTCGCTCATGAAGCTCGCAATCGCGTTTGGAAAAGTCGTCGTGCTGACGGGATGGGCCTGGGGCGTTCTTTCCTTTCTCGCGCCGGCATCCGTGCCGCAGCCAGGAATCGGGCAGACCCTGTTTCTAGGCCTCCTCGCGGTGCATGCTGCAGAAGCGTTTGCCTTCGCCAAGAGCCTGGCGGCCGAGGCAGGTGGCTCGCTGGGCGGTCATGTCGGAAAGCTCCTGGTTTTCGGCTACTTCCACGTCTTGGGCGTGCGATACGGTTGAGGTTTGCGGCGCCGAGCCGATGGGCAATAACTGAGCGATGGGCCAGAAGCGAATTCACCTCGTCGTCCGCGGCCGCGTCCAAGGCGTGTACTTTCGGGCAACCGCACAGCGCGAAGCGAGGCAACACGGCTTGAGCGGCTGGGTGAAGAACCGCGGCGACGGCTCGGTCGAGATCGTCGCCGAAGGCGAAGAGGATGACGTCAAGGACTTCTTGAACTGGGCGCACATCGGCCCTTCGACGGCGCGCGTCGATGCGGTCGACGTTCGTTGGCGAAGCTATACGGGCGAGTACACCGACTTCCGCATCACCCGCTGACGAGCGGGCGGTTGGCGGAGCGTCCGCCGAGAGCAGAGGGCGCCTTCGAGATTGGCGTCGCGCTCTTGGGCCGATAGATGATGCCTTCGGGCACGTCTTGATATTCGATCTTCGGGCTTCGGTAGGTGCCGACGAGGCGATCCCAAAACGTGAAGTACTGACCGAGGTTGAAGTCGCTGTACCAGTGGTGGAGCGTATGGTGGTCCGTGTAGTTCAGCCACGGCCAGCGGAAGAAGCTGACCCGATCGTGAATGCAGACTGCCCAGAGCGTCACGAACGTAACCGAAGCTACGTAGACGCCCGCATGCACCGGAAAGAAAAAGGCCGCGATGTGGTGCGGCACGGCCTGCAGGAAGGAATCCATTGGATTGAAGGACAGGGCGGAATAGGGCTGCGGCACCCGGTACTTGTGGTGTCGTTCGTGAACGTGCTTCCAGAGCCAGGGGACTCGATGAAACGCGTAGTGCGTCCAATAAATCAACGTCTCTGTGAAGATCAGGAGAAGAATGACCTGCGCGAACATCCAACCCCAGCCGTGGTCGCTCACGTCGTAGTACATTTTCGAGTAGTCCTTCGCGATCAGCAGGTGGATCGGAAGCATCAGAACGCCGTTGCCGACGATCCCGATGACGACCCATTTGATGGCGGACTTCATCTCTTTGGGATCGAGCTCGTAGCTCGGGTGAAAGCGATCCTTGAACTTCTTGAAGTAGAGGAAGTACGCCACCGAGGCGATCGAGAAAAAGTAGAGCATCCCACCGCCCGCGAAGACGAGAAACATGACGGCGGGCGTATCCGGCAGACCTAACAAACGTGCAATCACAGAGGCGTTAATATCGGCTTCGGGGACCTTGTAAAGAGATCGGCCGCGTCTGCGAGAGGCAGGGCGCGCCTACGATCCGCGCCTTTTTCGAGCCTGGTATCGCCGCGGGAACCATTCGACCCTCCTCCAGTGACCGTTCAACCGCTTCTAGGCCCCGTTGAGCCGGTTTTTCGGTCCCGAAACGGGGATGAGCCTACATTTCGGCCAACGCGGGCCGTCGGGCCCCTTTGGAGAGTCACCGTGGTCGAGAACTTCCGTTTTCCAGGCATTCCGCTCGGTTGGTACACCGTCGCCACCTCGAAAGAGGTGCGCGCGGGACAGATCCTGACCGTGAAGTATTTTGGCGAGGAGCTTGTCCTCTACCGAACCGAATCCGGTGAAGCGCGGCTGACAGGCGCCTACTGCCCTCACCTAGGAGCGCATCTTGGCTCAGGCAGCGTGGAGGGCGAGAACCTTCGATGCGGATTTCACGGCTTTGAATTCGGTGGCGACGGCCGGTGCGTAAAGACCGCCTACGGAAAGGGCGTCCCTCGCAAGGCCAAGCTCGCGACCTGGCCGCTGCGCGAGCACAACGGCTATATTTTCGCGTGGTACCACCCCGAAGGCATGCAGCCGGACTGGGAAGTCCCGGTCCTGCCGGGCCCCACCGAGGGATGGACATCGTTCAGCACCCGGACGATGGAGGTGAACAGCCATCCTCAGGAGACGAGTGAGAACAGCGTCGACATTGGTCACTTCATCCAAGTTCACGGCTTCGGCGGCGCCTGGACCGAAGGAGACCTCGAGGTCGACGGCCACCTGTTGAAGGGCGCCTACGGAATCCAATACCCGCTCGGAAGCAAGCTCCGCTTCGTCGCCAAGTTTCGCGTGGAGGTTCACGGGCTCGGATACTCACTGGTCCGCGTGAGCATCGAACGCTTCGGTATCGAGATCAATCTACTGGTCCTGTCGAGCCCGGTCGACCAAGGGAAAATCATCCTGCGAACCGCATCGTCGGTGAAGCAAGTCGGTGTGCCGCCTATCGCACACCTCGTGCGAAGCGCAGCGACCTGGGGCCTCAATCGGGAGGTCGGCCAGGACGCTCCGATCTGGGAAACCAAGCGCTACGTGGAAAAGCCGATACTCGCCGAGGGCGACGGCCCAATTGGGGAGTACCGGCGGTACTGCAAGCAGTTCTACGTCGAGAAGAGGCCGAAACCCGCCCAGCTCCCCGTCGTCGCGGCCTGAACGGGGACACGCTAGCGCCCCAAAACCCTTCTAATTTCAGTCGTTTGGCGGCAACACCGCGAAAACCCGATCCAGATTGAGTTTTCGCGGTCTGCTGATTGACTGCTCGAGATCTCGTAGCTTTTCGAGCGGGAGCGCGTCCTCTACTGGTTGATGATCTGCGTGCAGCGTCCCGTGCGGTTTTGAAGCTCGCCTTCGAGGTAGGCGTCGTTCACGCCCAATCCTTCGCAGCTGTGCGCCGCGCGCATCATGAGGTCGATGAATCGGTCTTCACGCTTGAGCGCATCGAGTTGATCCAAGCTGCCGCGGATGAGAATGATCCCGTTGAGATCGCCGCCCGTTGGATTGAAGATCACCGGCTCGAAGCTCTCGATTGCACCCTTACTCTGCAAAGCGCCGTAATACTCCAAGGACTGACCAAAGATGGAGAGCCCCTGCTCCTCGATCGCCAGGGTTCCGCAGTCGCGGGTAATCTGGGCGTGATGCTCCCCCAGTTGGTGGTGGCGAACCAGCGATGCCATCATGAAGCCATGAAGGATTCGCTTTTCGTTGCTCGTATCCTCTGGGCCGCGCTATTCGCTTCGACGCTGATCTACTTGCTCGTGCTCGAGGTGGTCGAGCTGCAGTCGGGGAGCAGCTGGGAGACCCTTTTGTACCCGTTGGCTTTCGCGAGCGTGGCGACGGCAGGGGCGAGCCTCATCGCGCCGAGGATGCTGAGGAGAGGTGGAGGCCACAACTCGACGGTCACCCATGACCGTGACCTGACGATTCTCATCGTGGCGCTGGCGCTCGCAGAAAGCATCGCGATCTTCGGCCTCGTCCTCGGCTTCCTCGGAGCTCCCGCAACTGTCGTCGTGCCGTTCTTCGCGGCCGCGTGGATCCTGATGATCATCCGCTTTCCGACCAAGGAAAAGCGGACGCGCCAAAGGCCGAGCTCGAACTAGTCCACAAACTCGATCAAGGACATCGGCGAGTTGTCTCCTCGCCGGTGGTTGACCTTGATGACTCGGGTATAGCCGCCGCCCTTGTCGGCCTTGGCTCGTTCTAGGTAGCGGGGCGCGAGCTCGGTGAAGAGCTTGTGGATGAGGTCCACCTCTTCGACGGTGCCGTCGGGGTTGGTCTTGACGAGCTGCTTTGGCAGGAAGCGGGCAACCTGGCGGCGAGCGTGGAGGCGCCGCGACAGGATGCGCGCCCGCTCGTCTTCGTCCTTCACCTTCGCCACATCGACCGTGAGGTCGTCACCGAGGCGAATCGCTTTGGTGAGGAGCCGCTCCGCGATGCGGCGGAGCTCCTTAGCCTTTGCGTCGGTCGTCTTGATCTGCTCGTGCAATACCAGATTGCCCGCCATGTTCCTGAACATGGCTCGGCGGTGGCTGGTGTTGCGACCGAACTTTCTGCCTGCCTTTTGATGCCTCATGACGACCTACCCGCGATCCATCTACGACTACGTTACTGGTTGGCCTGCTGCGTCTTCCAACGTTCGAGCATCTGCGACCAATGGTCGATCTGCATTCCGAGGGAGAGACCCATGTCAGCCAGGATTTCCTTGATTTCCTTGAGCGACTTGCGCCCGAAGTTCTTCGTCTTGAGCATCTCGCCTTCGCTCTTCTGCACCAACTCGCCAATCAGCTTGATGTTGGCGTTCTGCAGACAGTTGGCGGAGCGAACCGAAAGCTCGAGCTCGTCGACCGAGCGGAAGAGGTTTTCGTTGAGCGGCTCCTCCGAGCTCGACTCTTCGACGGGCTCGTCGTGCTCTTCGAAGTTGATGAAGATCGTAAGCTGGTCTTTGAGGATTTTGGCCGCGTAAGCCACGGCGTCAGCCGGTTTGACGGCGCCGTTGGTCCAGACCTCCAGGGTGAGCTTGTCGTAGTCGGTGATCTGCCCCACGCGAGCGTTGGTAACCGCGTAGTTCACCTTGCGAATCGGCGAAAACAGCGAGTCGATGGCGATGGTGCCGATCGGAATGCCAGCCGTCTTGTTGCGATCCGCCGGTACGTAGCCATGGCCGACGTTGATGGTGAGCTCCGCTGCGAAGCGGCCACCCTTGGACAAGGTACAGATCTTGTGTTCTGGATTGAGGATCTCCACCTGGTCGCTGACCTGGATGTCACCAGCCGTGACGATGCCGGGGCCCTCCTTCTCGATACGGACCGTCTGGGGTCGCGCCGTATGCGAACGCACGACCACCTCTTTGAAGTTCAGAACCATTTCGGTCACGTCCTCGACGACGTCCGGAACGGAGGTGAATTCGTGAAGAGCGCCGTCGATCTTGACGGCGGTGATGGCCGCCCCCTGCAGGGAAGACAGCAACACGCGGCGCAGCGAGTTGCCGAGCGTAATGCCAAAACCGCGCTCGAGCGGCTCTACGACGAACTTTCCGTAGGTATCGCTGAGCGATTCCTGATCAACCGGAACGTTTCTAGGGCGAATGAGCTCTCGCCAGTTGCGTGCGACTAGGGTCGGACTCGTCATCAATTGCCTCCGCAGCCTTCTAAACGCGCCGCCGCTTCGGCGGCCGGCAACCATTGTGTGGGATGGGTGTCACGTCACGAAGCAGGGTTACCCGCATCCCGACGTTCTGAAATGCTCGAAGTGCGGACTCGCGCCCTGCACCGGGACCCTTCACGAAAATCGCGATGGTCTTCATGCCGACGTCCTGCGCTTTGCGGGCTGCATCTTCGGCCGCGAGCTGCGCCGCAAACGGCGTGCTCTTGCGGGAGCCTTTGAAGCCACGCGCGCCCGCCGTCGACCAGGAAATCACTTCGCCACCCAAGTCGGTAATGGTGACAATCGTGTTGTTGAAGGTGGATTGGATGTGAGCGATTCCGCTCGTCACCACCCTCTTCGTCTTTCGCTTCTTACCCTTGGTGGGCTTTGCCTTTGCCTTCGCCATGATCTTAGCGCTTCCTGCTCATTGCGCCGCGCTTGGGGCCCTTGCGGGTGCGCGCATTGGTGTGGGTTCGCTGGCCACGAACGGGCAGCCCGCGCCGATGACGTAGCCCGCGGTAGCAACCGAGGTCCATCAAGCGCTTGATGTGCATGTTGACCTCACGACGAAGGTCCCCTTCGACCTTGAAGTTCTGATCGATGCAATCGCGGATCCTTCTGACGTCGTTCTCGTCGAGCTCGTCAGCACGTTTGCTTTCGGCGATGCCCGCCGTCTCGCAAATCTTCTTCGCGTGGTGCGGACCGATGCCGTAGATGTACTGCAGCGCAATCACCGTGTGTTTTCGACCTGGGAGGTCGATGCCCGCGATACGTGCCATTCGCTTCTATCCTTGCCGTTGCTTGTGCCGGGGGTTGTCACACAAGACACGCACGACGCCCTTGCGGCGTACGATCTTGCACTTTTCACAAATCTTTCTGACGCTTGGTCGAACCTTCATGTCAGCCTCTCTTGGATTCGTCCTCTCGTCGGGTCGTAAGCGGAAATCTCAACCATCACACCGTCTCCAGGTAGGAGCTTCACCGTGACCTGTCTGGCCGTCGCGGAGAGCGACGCGGTGACTTCCCCACCGTCGTCCAGCCTCACTCGGTAAAGCGCCCTCGGTAACACCGATTCGATGGTGCCTCGGGTGGTTGTGGCTTCAGTCATTCCGCTCGTTACTCAACCCCAATTGCTTTCTTGATACGTTCCGTGATCTCTTCTAATGACCCAACGCCTTCCACGCCCGTGACGACGCCCTTGGCTTCGTAATGGGAAAGTACCGGCTCGGTCTTCGCTTTGTACTCTTCGTACCGCCTTCGAACGACCTCCTCGGTGTCATCCGAACGCTGCACAATCTGGTTCCCGCCACAGGAAACGCACTCTCCGTTTTGGGGCGGCGGACTATAGCGGACGTGATAGGTCTGTCCACAGTCCAAACAGACCCTTCGCCCGGTCACCCGTTCGACGATGTCTTGCAGCGGAACATCCAGCGAAACCACCCGGTCGATGCGTCGATCGAGCTTCGCGAGGAGCGCGTCGAGCGACTCGGCCTGGGCGACAGTCCTCGGATAACCATCGAAAATTGCTCCGTTTTTCGCATCATCTTGAGTGAGGCGTTTCAGGATCAAGTCGAGGACGAGACCGTCAGGCACCAACTTTCCAGCCGACATGTACTCGTCGAACTGCTTGCCGAGCTCGGAGCCGGACTTCCGCTCAGCTCGCATCATGTCTCCGGTCGATATCTGCGGGACGCCAAGCAGGTCGAGCAGGAACTTGGCCTGCGTGCCCTTCCCAGCGCCGGGAGGTCCGAAAAGAAGAAGATCCATTAGGCGTTCCTCGCTCGAATTCGGGAGCCTTTGCTCCCGGTGAGGCCCTCGTAGTGACGGGTGATGAGGTGGCTTTCAACCTGCTGCGCGAAGTCGAGCGCCACGCCCACGACAATCATCAGCGACGTACCCCCGAGGTAGAAGGGAACGTTCCATCTCGACTGGAGCAGCGTCGGGATTGTCACGACGGCTGCCACATACAGTGCGCCACCCACCGTAATTCGGGTGAGCACGGCGTCGATGTACTCGGCCGTCGCCTTGCCCGGACGTACTCCGGGAATGAACGCGCTCTGCTTCTTGAGGTTCTCCGCGACGTCGACAGGCTGGAACGTGATCGCCGTATAGAAGAAGCAGAAGAAGATCGTCATGACCGCAAAGACTACGATGTATACCCAGCCCCCCGGCACCAGGTTGTTGCTGATCCAGCGCATCGCATCCGACAGATACGGAATGTTGGTGCCCGCTAGAGTGACGGGGAACATCAGCAAGGAAGACGTGAAGATGGGTGGAATGACGCCGGCCATGTTCACGCGAAGCGGAAGGTGAGACTGCTGCCCGCCGTACATCTTCCGTCCGATCATGCGTTTGGCGTAGGTGATCGGCAGGCGCCTCTGCGCGCGTTCGAAGAAGACGATGAAGGCCGTGGTGCCCAGCGCGATCACGATGAGCAACATCAAGTCGATGGGTTGAAGCTCGCCGAGCTTGAATTGCTCGAGGGTCATGAACAGGGCGTCAGGTAGATTCGCCACGATTCCCGCGAAAATGATGAGCGAGATGCCGTTTCCAAGCCCGCGCTCGGTGATCTGTTCACCAAGCCACATCAGGAACGAAGTGCCGGTCGTTAGAGCGAGCACCGTCATCAGACGGAAGCTCCAGCCCGGGTCGGCCACGATATCACCCGCCGTCGAGCTTTCGTTCCAGCCCTCCCAGAGCATCGCGAGCCCCATGCTCTGAAAAATACTGAGCCCAACCGTTCCATAGCGTGTGTACTGGTTGATCTTTCGCTGGCCTGCTTCGCCTTCCTTGCGAAGCTCCATGAGCGAGGGCACCACGACCGTCATCAGCGATAGGATGATGCTCGCCGAAACGTAGGGCATGATGTTGAGCGCAAAAATCGACGCCTGCTCGAGCGCGCCACCCGAAAACAGGTTGAACAAGCTCAAGAAACCGCCCGACTGTCCGGCCACGTACTTCCGCATGGCCGACCGGTCTACGCCGGGCGTCGTAACGAAAATCCCGATGCGATAGACGGCGAGCATTCCCAAGGTGAAGAGAATGCGGCGGCGAAGCTCGGGGATTCGAAAGATGTTGGCGACGGTGCTCATGTCTCGGTACGTGCTTTCGGTTAGGGGGCAGGCGCGGCGATGACTAGCTCGACCGTGCCGCCCGCTTTCTCGATTTTCTGCGTGGCGGTCGCGCTAGCTGCGTGGACCTTGACGGTGAGAGCCTTGTCTAGCTCGCCATCGCCGAGAACCTTGATGATGTCCACTTTGCGCTTGATGAGGCCAGCTTCTCGCAAAACCGCCTCGTCGACGGTGGCCCCTGCATCGAACCGAGCAAGGTCCTTCACGTTGACCGTCCCCACCGTCTTGGTGAACGGATTGACGAAGCCACGCTTCGGAATGCGGCGATACAGCGGCATCTGCCCGCCCTCGAAGCCGAGCTTGCTGAAGTTCCCGGGATGCCTCGCCTTTTGGCCCTTCTGGCCGTGGCCGGCGGTCTTGCCCAGACCGGAGCCGGGGCCGCGTCCCTTGCGTCGCTTTCCCCGGACGGCGCCTGCAGCGGGGCGAAGCCTGGAAAGGATTGGCGTCTTGCTCTGCTCACTCATTGACTTCCTCGACTTCGACCAGGTGAAGCACCTTCTTGACCATACCCCGGAACGACGGCGTGTTCTCGACCACGACCTTCGTGTTCATCCCATGCAAGCCAAGCCCTCGGAGGATTCGCCGCTGCTTGTCCATCCGACCGATTTCGCTTCTGACCTGGGTCACTTTGAGTTTTTTCGCGCTCATGACTGCCTCTCTTACGATGCGCTTGCCTCCGCAGGCGCTTCGTCAGGCTCGGCGGCGGGACGTTCCGCCTTGGGCCCATGCTCGTACTGTTGAATGTCTCCCTTGCGACGACCTCGACGGCTGGCGACCTCGGCCGGCGACTCGAGCTCCTTGAGTGCAGCTACCGTCGCGTTGACCACGTTGTAGGGATTCGTGGTGCCGAGAATCTTCGCCAAGACGTCTTTGACGCCGGCGGCCTCGAGCACGGGACGCATCGCACCTCCGGCGATGACTCCGGTCCCTTCGGACGCAGGACGAAGGACGATGCGACCTGCGCCCGAGTGCCCGACGATCTTGTGGGGAATGGTTCGTCCGGTCAGAGGGACCTTGAAGAGGTTCTTCTTCGCAGCCTCGGTACCCTTGCGAATCGACTCCGGGACCTCTTTCGCCTTGCCCATGCCGACACCGACATGGCCGTTGCTGTCGCCCACGACGACCAGTGCGCTAAAGCTGAAACGCCGGCCGCCTTTGACGACCTTGGCCACGCGATTGATGAAAATGACGCGCTCGGTGAGATCGTCGAGCGTGTTGGGGTCGATGATTTGGTCTTTGTATGCCATCTCGTCCTCAGAACTTCAGACCGGCTTCGCGCGCCGATTCGGCCAGAGCGCGAACGCGTCCGTGATATCTATAGCCGCCGCGGTCGAACACGACCTGCTCGACACCTTTGTCGATACATGCCTTGGCAACCGCGCTGCCGACTGACTTTGCGACGTCGACTTTGTTCCCATCGCCGGAGCTCGCTACGCTGGACGCATGGGCAATCGTCGTACCCTTCGTATCGTCGATGACCTGCGCATAGATGTGCTTGCTGCTTCGGAATACCGCCAAGCGAGGCCGCACGGTGGTGCCCTGCACCTTCTTGCGAATCCTCAACTTGCGACGAGCACGCCCTGTGACTTTCTGCTGCATGATCAGCCTCCGGCCTTTCCGGCCTTGCCCGCCTTCTCTCGAATGCGCTCGCCGGTGTAGCGAACGCCCTTGCCGTTGTAGGGCTCCGGGGGTCGCATCTGACGAATCCGCGCTGCGATCCGGCCGACCAGTTGCTTGTCGGGCGACTCGAGATGAACGCGTGGGAACTTGGTGCCGGCTTCGTCGATTGTCTCGACCTTGACGGCAACCGCTTTGGGGATGTCGATGACCGGCTGATGGGAGAGACCAACCGTCATCTTGAGCTGGTCGTTCTTGAATTCGGCTCGGTATCCGACACCACGGAAGTCCAGCGAGCGCTTGTAGCCGGTGGCGACCCCCTCCACCATGTTGCGCAGAATCGAGCGGGTCAGGCCCTGGTATTGAAGGCCGGTCTTGCCGGTGCCCGGCGCGGGCCGAACGGTGAGCAGGCCTTCTTCCTGAGTGACCACGACCTCCGGGCGAAGGGTCTGGCTCAGCTCGCCTTTGGGGCCTTTGGCCTTGATGTCTTGGCCGCTGATCGAGATCTGCACGCCCTTGGCGACTTCCACCGGCTTCTTGCCGTTTCGGGATTGCTTGCCTGTGTGTGTCTCGGTCATCACCAAACCTCGCACAGGACTTCGCCGCCCACCCGCTTATGGCGAGCGTCACGGCCGGTCATGATGCCAGCGGACGTAGAGAGAATCGCGACTCCCATGCCGTTTTGGACACGCGGAATGTCGTGGTGACCGACATAGAACCGCCGCCCGGGGCGGCTCGCGCGACGCATGCCGACGAATGCGCTTTGGCGGTCACGACCGTATTTGAGGAAGATCGTGAGACTCTTCTGAACCCCGTCCTCGACACGGTAATCGTCGATGTATCCCTCTTGCTTGAGGATCTCGGCGAGCTGCGCCTTGAGATTCGACGAAGGTAGAACGGTGTGTTCGTGCTGTGCCTGAGCCGCGTTTCGGATGCGCGTCAGCATGTCAGCGATTGGATCGGTCATCATGACTGCACCTCCTTACCAGCTCGATTTCGTGAGGCCCGGGATGTCACCCGAGAGCCCGTACTTACGAAGACAAATGCGGCACATCTCGAACTTGCGATAGTAACCCCGTGGGCGTCCGCAGACCTTGCAGCGATTCCGTTGTCGCACCGAGAATTTCGGTGTCTTTTCCATTTTGGCAAATGCGCGCTTACTAGCCATCTGCGTCCTCTAGTTCCTGAACGGCATGCCGAGCGACTTCAGCAAGGCACGTCCCTGTTCGTCAGTTTCTGCCGTGGTAACAAAGGTCACGTTCATGCCCTTGATACGATCGATTTTGTCATAGTTGATCTCTGGGAAGACGATCTGCTCGCGAATGCCGAGCGTGTAGTTGCCACGGCCGTCGAATGCCTTCGGGCTGATGCCCTTGAAGTCACGCGTGCGCGGCAAAGCGATCGAAACGAGTCGATCGACGAAGTCGTACATTTGCTCGCCGCGCAGCGTCACCATCACGCCAATCGGCATCCCCTCGCGAAGCTTGAAGCTGGCGATCGACTTTTTGGCGCGTGTGACGACGGGCTTGCGGCCGGTGATGGCGGTGAGCTCTTCGACGGCTGATTCGATCAGCTTGGCGTTCTGCACCGCTTCGCCGAGGCCCATGTTGACGATGACTCGCTCCAGCTTTGGAACCTGCATGATGTTCTGGAAGCTGAAGTCCTTCATCAGCTGAGGGACGATCTCGTCTTTGTACTTTTTGCGGAGTCGGGGTTCGTATTCACTCATGACGACCTCAATCCAGGACCGAGCCGCTCTTGACGGCCACGCGAACGCGCTTGTTGGGGTCTTTCTTGTCGGCTTCGATGCGAACGCGGGTGCGCTCCTCGGTTTTCGGGTCGACGAGCATCACGTTGGAGGCATGAATTGGCATTTCTTTTTCGACGATGCCGGCCTCCTTGAAGCGGCGCGGGCTCTGATGCCGCTTCACGCGATTGACTCCCTCGACGAGGATCAAGTCGGCTCGAACCACTTGCAGTACGCGTCCTTTTTCACCGCGGTCTTTGCCCGCAATGACCTGGACCAAGTCACCCTTTTTGATGCGTGCGGTCATCACACCACCTCCGGTGCGAGAGAAACGATCTTCATGAAGCGCTTCGCGCGAAGCTCACGAGCCACGGGGCCGAAGATTCGGGTGCCGATCGGCTCGTTTTCTTTGGTGATGAGCACGGCGCTGTTCGTGTCGAACTTGATGTATGTGCCGTCCGAACGCTGGTACTCGCGCTTGGTACGCACCACGACTGCGCGGGCAACTTCGCCCTTCTTCACGCGCGCGGTCGGCAGCGCCTCCTTCACGGACACGACGATCACATCGCCGAGGCCGGCGTAGCGACGACGCGAGCCACCGAGCACCTTGATGCAGGAAACTCGCTTCGCGCCGCTGTTGTCGGCCACATCCAGCTGTGTTTCTGTCTGGATCATCGTTATACCTCCGGCGGCCTCTCGATGAGGCGGACGACCTCCCAGCGCTTCGTCTTGCTCCGCGGACGGCAGGCTCGAATCTCAACGACGTCGTTCTTTCGGTACTCGTTGCCCTCGTCGTGCGCGTGGAACTTCTTCTTGCGCTTCACGTATTTCCCATAAAAGGGGTCACGGGCGCGGCGGATGACCTCCACGACGACCGTCTGTTGGGCGCGGCCCGGGGATTGCGTCTCGTTCACGACGCGTCCGACCAAGCGACGACGGCGGCCACGCTCCGTGGTGGCTTTTGGTGTCGGTTGTCCTGGCTCAGCAGCAGTCATGGCCGATCACTCCTTGCTCGCCGCTTCTTCGCGGCGCTCCGTTAAAATGGTCTTCACGCGGGCGAGGTCCCGGCGAAGCTTCTGAATGGAGCTCGTATCGTCGAGCTGATTGGTGTGATTGTCGAAGCGGGCTTTCCAAAGCTGGCGCCGCAAGTCGCCTTCGAGGACCGAAAGCTCTTCGAGGGTGTTGGCACGGATGTCCTCTGGTTTCATAGCTCGGTCTCCCTCGACCGGAACGTCGTCTTGAGCGGGAGCTTGTGGGCGGCGAGTGCGAACGCCGCGCGGGCAACGTCCTCGGGCACGCCCTGAATTTCGTAGAGCATCCGACCGGGCCGAACGACGGCCACCCAGCCTTCAACGCTGCCCTTGCCCTTACCCATTCGAGTTTCGAGCGGCTTTTTCGTGATCGGTTTGTCCGGAAAGATCCGGATGAAGAGCTGACCCTGACGCTTCACCTTGCGCTGAATCGTCATACGAGCCGCTTCGATCTGTCGCTGACTGATCCGGCCGGGCTCGAGCGCCTGCAGGCCATAGTCGCCGAACGAGATCTTGCCGCCTCGGTATGCCTTTCCGCGCATACGGCCCTTCATCTGTTTTCGGAACTTGGTTTTCTTTGGTTGAAGCATGGTTCGTCCTTAGACCCGGGCTCCCACGGCAACTGCACCCGGGCGATGCGGAAGCTGCTCGCCCCTGAAGATCCAGCATTTGATACCGACGGTGCCGGCCTTGGTGTGGGCCGTGACCTCGCCGTAGTCGATGTCCGCCCGTAGCGTGTGAAGCGGGACGCGGCCTTCGCGGTACCACTCGGTACGGGCGATTTCCGCGCCGCCGAGACGGCCGCCGGCCGTGACTCGGATTCCTTTCACGCCGAACTTCATCGCCGTCTGCACGGCCTTCTTCATCGCCCGCCGGAAGGCGACACGACGCTCGAGCTGCGTAGCGATGTTTTCCGCGACCAGCTGAGCGTTGGTCTCGGCCTTTCGAACCTCCTGGATGTCCAAAAAGAGCTCGTTCTGGGTGAGCTTTTGAAGATCGGCCTTGAGCTGCTCGACCCCCGCGCCGCGTTTGCCGATGATGATGCCCGGACGCGAGGTGTAGATCACCACTTTGGCCTTGTTCGCCGCGCGCTCGATTTCGATGTCCGCGATGCCAGCATGCGCGAACTTCTTTCGGATGAGGCGCTTGAGCTTCAGATCTTCATGAAGCCACTTCGCGTAGTTCTTGTCCTCGTACCACTTCGACTTCCACGTCTTCACGACGCCGAGACGGAACCCATACGGATGTACTTTCTGACCCACGCTTCAGCTCTCTTCCCCGTCGCTCACGACGACGGTGATGTGACTCATTCCCTTGAGGATGCGCGTAGCGCGCCCCTGCGCCCGAGGACGCCAGCGCCGCATGTGCTGGTTGGGCGCCATGTCGGCAAATGCGGTTTTGACGAAGAGGTCGTCCAGGTTCAACTCTTCGTTCTTCTGCTTGGCGTTGGCGATCGCGCTGCCGATGGCCTTTGCCACGATGGGAGCCGCCGACTTCGTCGTGAATCGAAGCTCGTTGAGGGCGTCGGCGACGCTCTTGCCGCGCACCATGTTGAGCACGACGCGCGCTTTTCGCGGCGAAATCCTTTGAAACCGTGCTTTTGCGACCGCTTCCATGTTCACTTCTTCCCTGTCTGCGGGTTGATCTTTCGGCCGCCCTTCCTGTCGGACGCGTGACCTCCAAACGTCCGAGTAGGCGCGAACTCGCCGAGCTTGTGCCCGACCATGTTCTCGGTGACGAAGACGGTGACGAACTTTCGGCCGTTGTGAACGGCGAAGGTGTGCCCGACGAAATCGGGAGTCACGGTCGAGCGACGCGACCAAGTTCGGATCATTTTCTTGTCGCCCGACTTGTTCGCAGACTCGACCTTGTTTTCCAAGTGTTGGTCGATGAATGGACCCTTTTTTACTGAACGCGCCATTACTTCTTCTTCCGCCTACGAACGATGTACTTGTCCGTCGCCTTGTTCTTTCTGGTCTTCAGGCCTTTGGCGAGCTGACCCCAGGGTGAGCAGGGTTGGCGCCCGCCTGCGGTCCGGCCCTCGCCGCCGCCCATCGGGTGGTCGACCGGGTTCATGGTCGTGCCGCGGTTGTGTGGGCGGCGACCGAGCCATCGGCTTCTGCCAGCCTTTCCAAGAGTCAGGCGGGCATGCTGAGAGTTGCTGACCTGCCCGACCGTCGCCCGGCAGTTGAGGTGCACCATCCGAACCTCACCGGAAGGAAGGCGAACCTGTGCGTAGTTGCCGTCCTTGGCCATCAACTGGGCCGCGGTCCCGGCGGAACGCACGAGCTGGGCGCCTTTGCCGATCTTGAGCTCGATGTTGTGAATCATCGTGCCGAGCGGCATGTGACGAAGCGGCATCGCGTTGCCCGGCTTCACGTCTGCGTGACGCGAGGAGAGCACCTGCTGGCCGATCTCCAGACCGTCTGGCGCAAGAATGTAGGCCTTTTCGCCATCGGCATAGTGCAAGAGCGCGATGCGAGCCGAGCGGTTCGGATCGTACTCGATCGCTTTCACCGTACCGGGCACGCCAATCTTGTTTCGCTTGAAGTCGATCTTGCGGTAGCGCTGCTTGTGCCCGCCTCCGCGAAAACGCGTGGTGATGCGGCCCTGGTTGTTCCGGCCGCCCGTCTGCTTCTTCGAATCGAGAAGCTTCTTCTCGGGCTTCCCGCGCGTGATGACCTCGAAGTCCGGCGCTTCGTAGAAGCGGCGGGACGGTGACGTCGGTTTGAACTTTCGGATTGCCATCTTCAAACACCCTCGAAGAAGTCGATCGTCTCACCCTCTCGGAGTGTAACGATGGCCTTCTTCCAGTTTTGGGTTTTCGCGTAGGTCTTGCCCATGCGGCGCATGTGACCACGCATGACCAGCGTGCGGACGTCGCGCACCGTGACCTTGAACAAGGTCTCGACGGCGTCTTTGATCTGGAGCTTGTTCGCGTCGAGGTCCACCTCGAAGGTGTACTTGTTGTCCTCTTCGCGCAGCTTGGAACCCTTCTCGGTGAGGTAGATGGGCCGCTTGATGACTTGTTCGGCGTGCATCACTGACACCTTGCTTCTAGAGCCTGCACCGCGTCCTGCGTGAGCACGAGATGTTCGTGACGGAGCAAGTCGTAGAGGTTCACGCCCTCAGGTGGCAGAACCGAGTGGCCCTGCAGATTTCGTGCGCTCAAGCGCAGCTTCTCGTTTTGTTTGCCATCGACGATCAGGGCGCCACCGTTGACCTCGAGCTTGTCGAGAACCTCAGCGAGCTTCTTCGTCTTGATTTCGGGCAGCTCGAAGTTCTCGACGACCAAGAGCTGACCCTCGCGAAGCTTGAGGCTCAGCGCTCCCTTGAGCGCTCCGAGCCGCATTTTCCTCGGAGGCCGGTAGCCGAAATCACGAGGCTTCGGGCCATGGACCGTGCCGCCTCCAACGAAAATCGGCGCGCGCTTGGAACCGTGGCGAGCGCCGCCGGTGCCCTTCTGCTTGTAGAGCTTGCGCGAGCTCAGGCTGACCTCGGCCCTGTTCTGGGACGAAGCGGCGCCTTTGCGTTGGCTCGCGAGCTGCGCTTTGAGAACATCATAGAGGAGGCTCTCGCTGACAGTCGTATCGAAGACGCTGTCGGAAAGATCCATCTCCCCGACGCCTTTCTTACTCAAGTTGTAGACCTTCACCTTGGGCATGGACCTACCGCCTTATGACTTGATCTCGACATCGACACCCGCTGAAAGATCCAGCTTCATGAGGGCGTCGAGCGTCTGTTGAGTGGGATCCAAGATGTCCAAGAGTCGCTTGTGAGTTCGAATCTCGAACTGCTCTCGCGACTTCTTGTCCACGTGGGGCCCACGCAACACGGTGTACTTGTTGATGCGTGTGGGCAGCGGAATCGGACCCGCGACCCGCGCACCCGTGCGCTTCGCCGTGTCGACGATTTCCGTCGCCGATTGGTCTAGCAATCGGTGATCGTAAGCCTTGAGTCGAATTCGGATCTTGTTCGCTGCCATTGTTCTACTCGATAATCTTTGAAATGACGCCTGCACCGATGGTCCGGCCGCCCTCGCGAATCGCGAAGCGCT
>SHLP01000231.1 GCA_004283055.1 Deltaproteobacteria bacterium | reverse complement strand
CCGCCCGGCGCCGGCTCGTTCGGGTAGCTGGCGGTGTACTCGTTGATGTCTTCCAGCGTCTGCCCGACAATCAGCAGCGTCTTACCCGCCGGCGGCACAAACTTGGCCTGCTCGTACGCGTACACGAACGCGGGGTCCACATCCGTTTGAATCTTGTCCACCAGGCCCGCGATGGGGTCGCCTCCGACACCACCCTCTCCACCGGTGCCCCCGTCACCCGCAACGCCTCCGACGCCACCGGTACCCCCGTCACCCGCAACGCCTCCGGTTCCACCGGCACCGCCATCACCACCCGGCGTCTCGCCGCAGCCCGGGAGTTGCGCCGCTCCTACTGCGACCAGAACGAACACAAAGCCAATCAACCAACGCATGAGCAACCTTCCCGGTCTTCACGAAACCGTACGCGATGCAGAGGCAAGATGAGTCGTCACGGACTGCGGCGCAATACGTAATTCTGCATGCTCTCTGTCAGCACAGACTCTGCGCGCGCGACCGGCTTGTCATCGCGCTTCTTGCGTAGCACGCACGTGTACGCGCACCTTCGGAACGGGCGCGCAACGACGTCTGGTCGAGGCGTGGGCGCGCGTGTTTTCGAGCAACTCCCCGTGGCTGTGGGCGCCGCGATTGTCGACCGGGTCGAGCTCGAGCCCGGGCTCAAGGAAGAGCTCGCGGAAACGGAAGAGCTGGCGCGGCTTCATTCGGACGTGTCGCGGAAGCTGGCGGCCAGGCGCCGGCGGACGGTTCGGGTGCTTCAGAGGAAAGGCTCGGGACGCGCGACATCGCGGAGCTGTTGGACTTGTCGCAGCAGCGGGTGAGTCAGATTGCGCGGGGGACGCGGTAAGCGGTGGGCTGGTTGAAGCTCAGTCGGGCTGAGCGGAAGGCGCTCGAGGCGGACGCGTTTGGAGACTTCGACGGGTGAGACCGGTGAGTCCCGGGCCGCTCATCTTGGACACCGGGGGGTGGCTCTATGCGCTCGCGGGGGACGAGGCGTACGCGAGCGCGTTGCGGGATGCGCGGCCGGCCATCGTGCCGTCGCTCGTGCTTGCGGAAGTCGATTGGCACTTGCGCAAGCGGCGGGAGGACATGGGGCGGCTGCTCAAGGAAGTGTCGCAGGGGGCGTATGCGTATGAGCCGATGACGTTCGAGGATGTGGAGCGGGCGGCGCAGGTGGAGCGGAAGTTCGCGGACCTCGGGCTCGGGATAGTCGATGCGTCGATTGTAGCGTCGGCGGAGCGGCTCGATGTGCGGCGGATCTTGACGATTGATACTGACTTTGCGGCGCTGCGGATGGGGAAGCGGTGGCGGAAGGCGTTTGAGTTGGTGGTGCCGATTGGGTAGAGGCGCGGCGAGGTGAGGCGGCCTCTACTCCAGGGCGGTGCCGCACTTGCTGCAGAACTTCTCTGGGGTGATGAGGTTTCTCGGTTGGGCGAACTTCCCACAGCCTGGGCAAACGCGGGTCCGAAAGGCTGCCAGCCACACGAAGAACAGAGCTGCGGCTGCGAAGATGGCAGTGGCCCGCCAGTCGCCCATCAGAGCAACCATAAGAACAATCATGCCTCCAATGATGAGGCTGTTGACCACGGCAACGGGACGATGCCAACGCTTTCTAAACGCCGGGTCCTTTCCCCGAAAGAGGAGGAAGTTGCCAATTGCAAGGGCGAACCAAATGACGAAGTACGCGATGAAAAGTGTTTCGTTCATCGAGGCGCTTCCATTAAACGGACTTTGCGTGCCCCTTGTCAATGAGCTCTTGATTCAGATACCGCCCCTTCAAGAACGTCTTCTCGATGCCCTGGTTATTGAAGGAGTAGAAGACGTGGGCGACGTAGCGGCGGATGACTTCGAAGCCTAGGTCGACTTGGGGTGACAGATACGTCGTTCTAAGGGCCAGAACTAGACAGGTTTGACGAGACGCCTTCGCGGGAGGAGCGCCGACGCCAGCCCGTAGGCGATGGTGGCGAGAAGGGCAGCCGCTGGCCGCTCGAGAACGACAGCTGCACCATCCGCTCCGCCTAGCAGCAACACCGTGACGCACAGGAGTGGAGACAGAAGAAACACCACGGTCTGTCTGCGCGCAGCCGGAGCGGCCGTGCATACCAGGATGACGGCGACCGAATGAACAAACGAACCCAGCACTACTGGGACCGCATACGCAACATACAGGAAGAGCGCATATCCGAGGTGACCGCCACCTTCCAGCGACCCGAAGCGGATCATACCCTCTAGTGCAACCCCCAATAAGAACACGGGTAGGAAGACCAACGCGCTCAAGACCGCATTCCGTGCGAGTACCTGTATCGAGTGTGGGATGCTGCTCATTCGTCTAAGACCCGCAATACAGCCACGGCCGTGGCGTGTTGTCCATGCTCCAACGGCGAATCGCGCCTTGCCGTTCGCCAACTAGACGGGCTTTGCGTAGCCCTTACGGACGTTCCAGAGGGTCGAGGATGCAATCACAAACCAGAGGAGCGCCGCGGTGGCTCGTTCACTACCGTCTCAGTAGTCTGGGCGTGAGCTGGATCTCGAATTCATCAAGGCTCCCTTGGTCAAAACAATAGCCAAACTAAGAGGCCGCGTGGACTGTTGTCTTTTCGAACTTCGGAGAAACTTCCGACGAAGGTGGTCGATGAAGGGGTATGCGAAGTGTTTGCCCTGCCCTTCCCCAGTCTCAGATCGACATTGGATATTATATTTGGTATAGGCTTAATTAGCTATGTGGCGGGTTGTCGAAGCGGCTGGCGTCGGGCGGCAACTCAGGCGGGCACCGAACAATGTGCAGGAGAAGTATGAGTTTTGGAGAAGCGTGGTGGAGCTCGATGGGCCGGCTGGGCTTCGGCGGCTTCCTGGCTTTCGCGACCATGCGCTCAAGGGAGAGTGGCGAGGCGCCAGGTCGTCTTGGCTCTCGCGTCGGTGGCGCGTCATCTACACGGTGCGGGGCGATGAGCTGGCCGTGTTCGTTCTCGAGGTGAATCCGCATGACTACCGGAAGAAAGACTAGTGCTGCGCTCAAGGGGCGCTTTTCGGTTGCCAAGGTGCGGCGGCAGTTGTCGGTGGGTCAATCGGTGCGGATTGCGCGCGAGCTCAACGAGCTCAGTCAGAACGAGCTCGCGGCGCGCGCCGGGATTGCGCAATCGACGATTTCGGCGATTGAGACAGACCGCGTGAAGCTCGGGGCGGAGCGGGCGAAGACGCTGGCGCGGGCGCTTCATGTGCATCCAGCGGTGTTGTTGTTTCCTGGGTGGCGGACGGGGGATGAAAGCGCGGCGTAGGGGCGTGCTTGATTCGGCGCTAGTTTGTCTGAAGAAGCAGCGCTGCGCGGGTGATGGCGCACGACGGCCGTAAGCTCTGCATCGGTGACTCTGGCGTGCGCATTTCTGGGGAGCTACCTGAGGTCGAATTCAAGGAGGCTGCGTCGGCACGCCCAATGCATCTGATGGGGCGAATCGCGAAGCTGGTGGACCAGCGGATCGCACTTCCGCGCGCGCGCGACATGCCTACATAGGCTACGCCTTGGTGCCAGTCGGTTTCGATATCGGTGAGGGCGGCGAGGATGACGACGTCGTTTTCTAGGCCCTTGAAGCCGGAGACGATGGACCAGGTGATGGTGTCGAGGGACGCGCTTCCGAGGTGGGGGACGTCGTCCTCTGAGAGGCGGCGGAGGCCCATGCGCTGCAGGTGTTTGTCTTCGTCGCCGCGCGGGGTCTTGAGGAGCAGGACGGAGATGCGGCCGGGTGGGACGTTGTCGCGGCGGAGGTCGGTGATGAGGCGCTCGAGCTCTTTGAGCCAGCC
>SHLP01000102.1 GCA_004283055.1 Deltaproteobacteria bacterium | reverse complement strand
ACGAGGGATTCCGGAACTTGAAATATGCGTTCGGTTTTCCCGGCGAGCCTTGGCTTTTGCGGACCATCGACAGCGCAGGGGACGTCGGTCGCTACACCTCTTGCGGAGTCGATACGCTCGGACAGGCCCACATCAGCTACTACGACGCCACCAACGCCGATTTGAAGTACGCGATCATTGCCGCGCCAAAGTGAACCTCAGCAGGACGATCGAGCCGGCGGCTCGGCGGCCTGTGCGACGGTGTCAAAGATGAGCCCTGAACCAACGGCCCAGGTGGACGTCTAGCTGAATGGGCTCGAGAGACGGTCCATGAGCCCTAAGTCCAACGGCGCGTTCTCCGACTTCATGGAAGGCTTGGAGCAGCGAAATCCACACGAAACCGAGTTCATCCAGGCCGTTCGAGACGTTGCCCACTCCGTCTTTCCGGTATTGGAGGAAAACAAGGACTACCAAGACGCGAAGATACTCGAACGCATGACCGAGCCGGATCGAATCATCTCGTTTCGTGTCTCCTGGGAGGACGACGAGAAGAACGTGCGCGTAAACCGCGCATGGCGCGTCCAATTCAACCGCGCGATCGGCCCTTACAAGGGAGGGCTGCGCTTCCACAGTAGCGTCAATCAATCGATCTTGAAGTTCCTCGGCTTCGAGCAAACCTTCAAGAACAGCCTCACGGACTTGCCCATGGGCGGCGGGAAAGGCGGCTCCAACTTCAACCCCAAAGGCAAGTCGTCGCGTGAAGTCATGCGTTTTTGTCAGAGCTTCATGACCGAGCTTTTTCGGCACATCGGACCGGACGCCGACGTGCCAGCCGGCGACATCGGAGTGGGTGCGAGGGAGATCGGGTTCTTGTTCGGCCAGTACACGCGCTTGACCAACGAGTTCGAGGGGGCTCTCACGGGAAAAGGGCTGACGTACGGAGGGAGCCCCATCCGGAAGGAGGCAACGGGCTACGGTGCGATCTATTTCCTGCAATGCATGCTCGCCAGAGCGGACGAGCCCCTCGAAGGCAAGCGTCTGGCGATTAGCGGAGCGGGCAACGTTGCTCTCTTCGCCGCGGAGCGGAGCGTTCAGGAGGGGGCCAAAGTCGTCACGCTCAGCGACTCGGACGGCTTCATTCACTGCAGCTCCGGCCTCGACGAAGAGGCGCTCGAAGGCATCAAAGCCCTCAAGCTCGAGGAACGCGGGCGTTTGAGCGAGCTCGCCGACCGCGTAAAGGGGATCGAATACGTCGCCGGAAAGGCGCCGTGGGGGGTGGAGTGCGACGTCGCCATTCCCTGCGCAACCCAGAACGAGCTCGACGGCGACGCGGCTCGTACGCTCGTCGGGAACGGCTTACGAGCGGTAGTCGAGGGCGCCAACATGCCGTCGACCGACGAAGCGATTCAGTGCTTTCGCGAAAACGGAGTCATCTTCGGCCCGGGCAAGGCCGGAAACGCAGGGGGCGTCGCAGTGAGTGGGTTCGAGCAGTCCCAGAACGCGGCCCGACTGAGCTGGAGCCGGGAGGACGTCAACGCGCGCTTGAAGTCGCTCATGCAGACCATTCACGAAAAGTGCGCAGACGAAATGGAACGCGACGAAGGAATCGACTACGTGGACGCGGCCAATCGCGCTGGGTTCCGGAAGGTCGCGGACGCGATGCTCGCCTATGGCGTCACGTAGACGGCTCAGGGAACCCGCGCCGGGTCGACGAGGTCGTCCATTAGGGGAGAGGTGCTTTCGAGCCACGCGGGGAACGATTCCCCTAGGCCCACCAAGATGAGCTGGGCCGCGATAGCGGTCAGCAAGAGCCCCCAGATTCGGGTCTGAACGCTCAGCGCGAGCGACCCTAGAACCCGTTGAATCGGCCGGCCGAGCAGGAGCAGAATCAACACCACGATCATGACGCCCAGGAGTAGGCCGCCGAGCATCAACCGCTGGCGCCAATCTTCCGCGCGAATACCGAACAAGAGCACCGTCGTAATCGAACCCGGTCCCGCCAAGATGGGGACCGCTACTGGAACGACGATATCGCGGAACCGCGCTTTGGCCCGATCCAAGGCGTCATCACCTTTTGCTTGCGTGCTCGTATCGACGTCCACCGCCTGCCCGCGCAGCATGTCGATTCCGATCAACAAAATGATGATGCCGCCTCCGACGCGAAACGATGGAATGTCGAGTCCCAGGAAGTCCAAAATGGCTTGCCCGAAGAAGAGAAACGCAACCAAGAGAAGCGTAGCGGTCCCCGTGACCAGCAGTGCAAGGCGGAAACGGACAGGGCCGTCGCAGCCCTCCGATGCTTCTATCCACACGGGGATCTTCCCTAGAGGATTGACGATGGCGATCATCGCGAGCAGGAAGTTTCGTATGAGCGCGATCTCCATCGAGTCGGTCTCTCAGCGCGTGACGAAGCGCCAGTGATGCTCCAGCTGGTCGATCTTCTCCCGTCGATCGCCCTCGTACCGAAGCAGTCCGCGGCTCTCCATCGTATCGACGAGCTGTTCTGCCTCGAGCTCGGAGCAGTTGAAGATGGCGACGACCGCCGCCCGAAGCTCCCCTTTTCCGCGGACGTACCCGGAAGGCGCGGCCCCTCGAAAGCGAGCTGCAAGCTGGCCTGCAAGCTCGCTGAGGTCGATGTTTTCAGGATCCACGATGTCGGTGTACGCCCTTCGACCACTGGCTGTAAAGCTGCTCATCGAGGGGCCGGAGCCGACGGGTTCACCAGGAAATCATGAACGGAATCGTCACCCTGGTCGCCTTAGGCACGGCACGCCGAACGAGAAGACATTCTGCACGGCTCAATTGCGCTTCCGAACTGGGGCCGATGGGCTATGACGGCCTCCTCACCCCGTGCCCATCGATGAACTGAAAGACCAACACGACGACGGCCCGGCGAGCGGCCCTCGCAAAGCTGTGGTCATCGGAGGCGCGGGGTTCCTCGGCAGCCGCCTGGTAGCAATGCTCGGCGGAGGCGATGGCTCTTTCGAGCCGCCGCCGGATTGGCCGCGCTTCGACCACGTGCACGTTTTGGATCTCGCGTCGTTCTCCGAGGCCCCGAAGCCGAAGCAGCAGCGCGAATCACGTGGCATTCACCTCTCCTCCGCCACCGGCGACGTCCGATCGAAGGACGATCTTCGAGCCGCTCTCCGCGGCGCACACACCGTCTTCCATCTCGCCTCCCTCGTCGACGTCGGGCTCAAAAGGAATCCGGCCATCGAGGAGACCAACGTCAGCGGAACGCGCAACGTCATCGAGGTCTGCCAGGAGCTCGGCATCCCGTTCCTGGTCTACACCAGCACCGAGGACGTGGTCTTCTCCGAAACGCCCGTCTCCGGCGGCGACGAGTCGCTCCCCTACCCATCCAAGCCTCTCCATGACTACGTCCGAACGAAAATCGAGGGCGAGCGTGCAGTACGCGCAGCGGACGAAGAGCGAGGCCTTCGCACCTGCGCCATTCGCCCGGTGCACATCTACGGCCCGAATGACCCCCATGCGATGGTCCAGAGCCTCGAAGCCTTCGCAGAGCGGCGCGTGCCCTTCCTGCTCGGCAGCGGCGCGGCGCGCTTCGACGTGGTCCACGTCGACAACGTCGTGCACGCACACCTACTGGCCGCCGCTAGGCTCCATGACCCCGCCACCTGCGACCGCGTAGCCGGCGGCGCCTACTTCGTCGGCGAGGGGCAGGCCGTGAACTACTTCGAGTTCTGTCGCCCCTACGCCGAAGCCTGCGGCATCGAAATGCCTCGCGTTCGCCTGCCAGGCCCCGCCGTACTCCTGCTCGCGCACGCCATGGAGCTCGTTCACCGGGTCACGAGAGCTGAAGTTCCCTTTCACCGCTTTCACTACCACATCCTCGTGAAAGACTTCTTCTTCTCCAACGCTCGCGCCGAACGCGACCTCGGCTACGCGCCCCTAGTTTCGAAAGAGCGAGGGAAGGCTCAGACGATCGAGTGGCTGCGCACGCTCGCGCCTTTTTCGTGACGGAACCACGCGCGCCTCATTTCGTGCGGATGATGAAATCGCCTTCCTTTCCGAGAGGCGGGCCTTCGAGAACCGCATCCCATTCGGTCTGGCCGAGGACGTGGCGGCGGCCGAACGCGAATACGTACGCAGCGAGCACGGGGATGGCCTCCCGGGTGTCGATGAATTCCTCGCCGCACCCGTCTTGGCCCGCGTCTGGTCGGAAGAACTCGAGGAGATCCGGGGTGAGGTCGTGGCAAATCGTGATGAAGGTGAAGTGGGCGCCCTCGGGCATGTCCACCCAAAGGTCGTCGGGGTGGTCGAGGCCCCTCCAAGCAGGCTCCGCGGACTCTTCTTGAGTCGTCGTCTGGTCCAGGAGGCCGCTCATGAGCATCGTTGGAACCTCGAGCTCTGCGAGCTCGCTTTCTAGAATTGAGCCAATGGCGGGGGCCTGGGGTGCGAGAGCGACGACGCGGTCGTCGAGAAAGCCGGCGCGGTACGCGGCTTCAACGCCAGGCGCGGCAAGGACGTCACAGGCGTCACTCATCTCGCCGTCGCAGCCCATGACGAGCGCATCGACGTCGACGGCGGTTCCACCCGTCACGAACGTGGTGTAGCCGCCAAAGCTGTGACCGAATAAGTACACCGCGCTCGTGTCGGCCCTTCCTTCGAGATCGTCACCCGCGAACCCCGACTCGAGCTCGTCGATGATGGCGGTGATGTCGTTCGGCCGATCGAGCGCGGAGCGCGTGAACGGATCGGGGGTGTCGAGAAAATCGAAAGCGGTGTTGCCCGTGTGGTTGGGCGCGACGAGAATCCAGCCGTGCGACGCCATCAGCTCGCCGTAGGGGTAGCCCAGCAGTCCTTCGCCACCGTTGCCGTGCGAGTAGATCGCCAACGGAAGATTGGTCGCGTCGGTGACAGGGGGCGCATCCAGCGCGACGTTCGTTGGGATGTCCACGATGCCGCCGACGGCGTAGCGCGCAGGAGGCGCGCCCGAGCCGTCTTGGGCCGGGTACCAGACGCGCAGAATCACTTCGCGCTCGTTCATGGTGCCCGCGTCGTCATAGGTGATCGCGATTTCGCGGTAGCCAACTTCGAAGGAACCCAGCTCGAAGAGCTCGTCCGGATTGGCGGCCGGGGGCGTCGTCGTGCCGGCGTCGCTGCCGCAGCCCGTGAGCATGAGGAAAAGGAAGGCAGCCGCGCCGGCGACCGCGTGAGAAGAAGGAGGGAGACGCATTGGGGGCGGAGGATAGTGGGTCGCGAGGGCGGAAGCGAGGACTAGACGCGGCAGACGTCTTGCTGTCTAGTTGGCGGGATGCGGTGGACGCCGAACCGAGGAGACCCCCAAATGAAGAGCGTTTTGCAACTAGCAACGGTCTGTGCGCTGAGCGTCATGCTCCAAGTCGGGTGCAGTGAGTCGAACAGCGATGGCGGCTCGGCTGGGGCCGGAGGCGCAGCGGGCAGTGGCGGCGTCCAAGGATTTGATCCTCTCGACGGGATCGGCGAGGTCGAGCTCGTGGCCGACGGGTTCATTTTCACGGAAGGGCCGACCTGGCGAGAGGCAGAGGGGCGGCTTCTGTTTACCGACATTCCGCTTTCGACGATCTACGAATTGACGGCGATGGAGACCACGGAGCCGTTTCGCGAGAACAGCGGCATGGCCAACGGGCTCGATTCCGACGTAGATGGGCTCCTGCTTGCGGCGGAGCACCAAAACCGAAGGGTGTCACGGACGCTGGCCGACGGGACGATCGTCGACGTCGCGACCGAGTACATGGGCGACCTGTTGAACTCGCCGAACGACATCGCCGTCCGGAGCGACGGGACGATTTACTTCACGGATCCGCCCTACGGAATCGATCCGGTGACCGAGCAAGAGCTCGATTTTAACGGTGTGTTTCGCGTCGCGCCCGATGGGGCGCTGACCGCGGAGTGGGAAGGTGCGCTCGAGTCGCGGCCGAACGGGCTCGTGCTCTCGCCCGATGAGTCGATTCTCTACGTGGCGGAAACCACCAGTGGCGTGATGATGTTCGATGTGAACGCGGACGGCTCCCTCGCGAACGAGCGCGACTTCGTCGAGATGCTGCTGGGCGCCGATGGAATGGCGATGGACACTGGAGGGAACTTGTTCGTTTCTGCGGCCACGGGCGTACAGGTGTATGCGCCGGACGGGAGCCTCTGGGGCGCGATCGAGCTGCCCGGCGGAGCGGTCCCAGCGAACTGCGCGTTTGGCGGCGCCGATGCGCGCACCTTGTACATCACCGCCCGCTCGGAGCTTTTCCAAGTCAGGCTCGCGAACGCCGGGTTGTACTGACCCGAAGCAGCCGTCAATCGCGGACGCATCCGCTATTCACGAAACCGATGCGGGTCGCCCCCGCCCTCTGACGTACCGCTCATTGCTGTATCGCTTGAATCACTCGACGTAGATGACGCCTTCCATCGTCGTGAGATGGATTTCGCAGAAGTAAGGGTACTTCCCCGCCGCGTCGAGCGTGACCGATGCATCTTCGGAGCCGCTGTTTGCATTCATCGCAGTGATCGGGCTGGCTTGGTCCGTGGTCGGGGTCTCGCCGCCTACGAGCGGATGGATGGTGAAGTTGCCCTGCCAGGTCAGCTCGGTGTTGGCGCTGACCCGAACGCAGGCGCTGTGAGGGATCTGCCACGCGGCGATGTCGGTGATCGTCACGTTTCCCTCCAAGGTGGGGCGAGCGTATACAACTCCCAGGGAGTCGGAAAGCCCGAATGCGGACGACGAGATGAACAGCCTTTTTCAGGAAGGAAAGAACTGCTGGCGAATCGCACACGCCGAACGCGTCGCGTTCTTGATCGACGGCGAGCCGTACTTCCGCGCGCTTCACGAAGCGATTTGCCGCGCGCAGCGGTCTGTGTTTCTCGTGGGTTGGGATATCCACAGCAAGCTTCGGCTCCTCCGCGATGACGACGACGCCGAGGAAATGCCGGTGACGCTCGCTGCGCTCTTCGACGCCGTGGCTGCCGATCGCCCCGACCTGCACATCTACGTGTCGAGCTGGGACTTCGCGATGATCTACGCCATGGAGCGAGAGTTCTTTCCGAAGTACAGGCTGCGCTGGAAATCCCACGAACGAGTGCATTTCTGTCTGGACGGCGAGCATCCAGTCGGCGCGTCGCAGCATCAGAAGGTGGCGGTCATCGACGATCAGCTGGCCTTCTGCGGAGGCATCGACTTGAGTCAATGGCGCTGGGACACCTCGAAGCACCGCATCGACGATGAGCGGCGAACGGACCCGAGTGGTTCCAGCTATCCGCCGTTTCACGACGTGCAGCTCGCTCTCAGCGGCGAAGCCGCCGCCGCCCTGGGGCAAATGGTCCGTGAGCGCTGGAGGCTGGTGAGCGACGTCGAGCCTCGCGACGACGGTGCCGACCCAAAACAAGACGTCTGGCCGCCAAGCGTCACACCTGCTCTCGAGCACGTCGATGTCGCGATTGCGCGTACGCTGCCAGCGCATGGCGATCGAGAAGAAGTGCGGGAAGTCGAGAACCTCTACCTCGACAGCATCGAGGCGGCCGAGCGTTTCATCTACATCGAGAACCAGTACCTCAGCTGCAATCGTGTAGGCGATGCGCTGGCCGAGCGCCTCTCCGAAGAAGACGGTCCAGAGATCGTGATCGTCGCCCCGGAGGAGACCGGCGGCTGGCTGGAGCAGCACACGATGGACGTGCTTCGAGCGCGGCTGCTTCGCCGACTTCGGGCTGCCGACTCTCACGATCGGCTGCGCATCTACGACGCGCGGCTCGCCGAAGAACCGCACGTGTCTCTGATGATTCACGCCAAGATCATGGTCGTGGATGACGTACTTGCGCGCGTCGGCTCGTCGAACCTGAGCAATCGTTCGATGGGACTGGACTCGGAGTGCGACCTGGCCATCGAAGCCGGATCCTCGGAGGACCATCGCGCTGCAATCACGGAATTTCGGCGCCGCCTACTCGCCGAGCACCTCGATGTCGATATCGCAGCGGTCGCAGAGGCTGAGGGCGAGCACGGTTCGTTGCTGAGCGCTATCGAATCGCTGCGCGGGGGGGCGCGGACTCTCGAGCCCCTCTCGGGTGAGGTCGCGGAAGAGGTCGATCGCCTGGTCCCCGACTCGGCCGTGCTCGACCCCGAAAAGCCGGTCGACGCGGACGAGCTACTGGGAGCTTTCGTCGACTCGGACGACAGGCAAACCGAGCGAAGCGGTGCGCTGAGAGTCCTTTCGTTGGCAGTCGCGGTGCTCGGGCTTGCCGCGCTGTGGCGTTGGACGCCGCTCGGCGACTGGCTTTCGATCGATCGGCTTGCCTCGGTTGGGGAGTGGATCGAAGGTCGCCCCCTCACCCCTCTTTACCTGCTCCTCGCGTACGTGGTTGCCGCTCTCGCCGTCGTCCCGATCACGCTTCTCTTCGTCTCGACGGTGGTGGTGTTTGGACCGTGGGTCGGCATGGCCTACGCGGTGTTGGGCGCCGAGGTTGCGGCGTTGGCGACCTTTGCCATCGGACGCGCGCTCGGTCGAGACACGGTGAGGCGGTTTGCCGGAAGCCGGGTCAACCGCATCAGCCGGAAGCTTTCCGAGCGGGGGGTTGTGACGACCATCACACTTCGAATCGTCCCTGTCGCGCCCTTCACCGTCATCAACGTCATCGCTGGGGTCTCGGACGTTCGCCTGCGCGATTTCGCGGTCGGCAATGCGCTTGGCGTGCTGCCGGGCGTCATAGGCGTCGCCTTCCTCACTGACCGCATCGTCGCGTCGCTGCGGGATCCGAGTCTAGCCACCGTCGCTGCCCTGGTCGGCGTAGTCGTGTTGGTGGGGGGCGCCCTCTTTGCTCTGCGGCGCTGGTTGCAAGGCGATGCGAAGGGCCAATAGAGACCGTCGTGCATTTCCGAGTCGCGACCTACAACATCCACCGGGCGATCGGACGCGACGGCCGGCAGAGCCCAGCACGAATCGCGGACGTGCTTAGCGAGCTGAACGCCGACGTCGTCGCCCTTCAAGAGGTGGGCTTTCGAACTGGTTCCGTAGGCGATGTCATCGACTATCTCGCCGACGCGACGAAGACCAGCGCGGTTGCCGGGGAAACCTTCCGCGACCCGCGTGGGCCGTACGGGAACGCCGTACTCAGCCGCCTCCCCATCGTCGGGTTCGAGCGAATCGACCTCAGCAGGCCTGGACATGAGCCGCGCGGGGCCATCGACCTGCGCCTCGGGCTAGGAGACACGAACGTCCAAGTCGTTGCAACGCATCTGGGCCTACGGCCGCGCGAGCGACGAAAGCAGACCGCTCGTCTACTTTCCGCATTCGAGGCGTCCGCTGCGGACCTCAAGATCCTGCTCGGTGATTTCAACGAGCTCCTGCCGTGGGGAAGGCCCTTGCGGTCTCTCGAACGAGCGTTTGGCCGCAGTCCGGCGCCGGCGACCTTCCCTTCGCGCCGGCCACTGCTTCCTCTCGATCGACTCTGGGCGAAACCCAGTCGCGCCGTCCAAGCCGTCACCCCCCACGCGAGCGACAACGCAAAAGTCGCGTCGGACCACCTGCCCCTAGTTGCGGAGCTCGATCTCGGGAGCCTCGGCTTGGGCTGAGCCATTGCCAACGTGGCTCGCCTCTCTATGAACCTGACTGCCAGGCTCGGTCTTCCCGAAGGCCGCACGGAGAGGGCGATGAAAGCAAGCGATCTTCTGGTTCAGGCCCTCGAATCCGAGGGCGTGAAGTACATATTCGGAGTCCCCGGGGAGGAGAACCTCGACCTGCTCGAAAGCCTTCGTCGTTCGCCCATCACATTCGTGGTCACGCGGCACGAGCAGGCCGCGGGGTTCATGGCGGCGACATGGGGCCGGCTCACGGGCATGCCGGGGGTGTGTCTCGCCACGCTCGGGCCCGGCGCAACGAATCTCACGACCGCCATCAGCTATGCATTCCTCGGAGGCATGCCGGTGGTCTGCATCACCGGCCAAAAGCCGATCAAGAAGAGCAAGCAGGGGCGGTTCCAGATCCTCGACGTCGTCCGGATGATGGAGCCCATATCGAAGCTCTCGAAGCAGGTCGTCGACTCGAACAACCTCCCTCACCTCGTTCGAGAGGCCTTTCGGATCGCAAAGAGCGGGAAACCGGGGCCGGTGCACCTCGAGCTGCCGGAAGACGTCGCGCGCGAGGAGGTCGACCGGCTTCCCTTCACCGTGACCGAGGTGCAGCCAGCTGTCGCGAGCCGAAAGGCGCTGCAAGGGGCAGCCGACATGCTGATGAGCGCATCGCGTCCGCTCGTCTGCATCGCCGCGGGCGCAAATCGAAGCAAGAGCTTCGGCCCTCTTCAGGATCTCATCGACGGCACCGGCCTCTATTTCGTGACGACCCAAATGGGCAAGGGGGCGATCGACGAGCGGCACCCCCGGTTCTTGGGAACGACCGCGCTTTCCTCCGGGGACTACACGCACGATGCGCTAGATGCGGCCGACGTGGTCCTGATGATCGGCCACGACCTGAGCGAGAAGCCGCCGTTTTTCATGGAGCGCGGGGGCAAAAAGGTCATCCACATGAGCGAGGACGCGGCGGGTATGGACGACGTCTACTTCCCGCAGCTCGAGGTGCTCGGATGCACCGCCACGAACGCCAAGGCGCTCAACGAGCTCGTGCAGCCGATGGACCGCTGGGAGTCGCAGGTGTTCGAGAGAGTCAGGGCACAGTGGAAGACGCACGTGCTCGAGGACGTGACGCCGGAGACCTTCCCGCTCGTCCCGCAGCGCGTCGTGCGCGAGCTCCGCGATGCGCTGCCGAGCGACGCCATCGTCTCGCTCGACAACGGCATGTACAAGATCTGGTTCGCACGAAGCTACCCTGCGCACATCCCCAACACGCTACTGCTCGACAATGCTCTCGCTTCGATGGGGGGTGGGCTTCCGGTCGCGATCGGAGCAAAGATGGTCTATCCGGAACGGCAGGCCGTCGCGGTCTGCGGCGACGGCGGGTTCATGATGAGCTCGCAGGAGCTCGAAACCGCTGTCCGGTTGAAGCTCGATCTCACCGTGATCGTCTTGCGCGACGATGCGTACGGCATGATTCGCTGGAAGCAAGCGTCGGACGGCTTCGACGACTTCGGCCTGAGCTTCGGAAACCCGGATTTCGTTCGATACGCCGAAAGCTACGGCGTACGTGGCCATCGCGTCGACAGGGTTGGCGGTCTCAACGAGGCCATGCTCGAGTGCTGTCGCTCGGGCGGAGTGCATCTCATCGACGTCCCCATCGACTACTCGGAAAATCAACGCGTCCTCATCGATGAGCTCGAACGCAGAAACGGGAGCGCATCGGGGCGAGACGACGAAGGGAGCGGCTCATGAGCAAGTTCGAAGTCACCGCGCCTTACGACGGCGCGGTCTTGAAGGAGTACGAGTACCATACCAAAGGGCAGGCGCTCGACGCACTGAAGAGGGCACACGCGGCGTACGCAGACCGAGACGGTTGGCTCACGGGAAAACGCCGCATCGAGATTCTCGACTCGCTTGCGGCGAAGATCGAATCGCGGGTGGACCAGCTCGCGCTGCAGGCTGCCCGCGAAGGCGGCAAGCCGCTTCAGGACTCGCTCGTGGAGGTGCGGCGTGCCGTAAGCGGCGTGAAGGTTGCGCGAGACAGCGTGGCGAAGCTCACCGGCAACGAGGTGCCCATGGGCATCAACGAGAAGAGCCTGGGCCGCTGGGCCGTAACCTATCGCGAGCCCCGCGGCGTCGTTCTCGCGATCAGCGCGTTCAATCACCCCTTCAATTTATTGATCCATCAGGTCGTGACGGCCGTCGCCGCGGGCTGCCCGGTGCTCGTGAAGCCGGCCGAATCGACTCCGATGTCGTGCGAGTCCCTCGTATCGATGCTGCGCGAGGCGGGGCTCGAAGAGCCATGGTGCCAAATGCTTCTCACCGATCATGACGTGACCGCGGCGCTCGTCGCCGACAAGCGAGTGTCATTTTTGACTTTCATCGGCTCGTCGAAAGTCGGGTGGATGCTCCGCTCGAAGCTCGCTCCGGGGGCGCGCTGCGCACTCGAGCACGGCGGCGTCGCACCGGCAATCGTGGACGAAACCGCCAACCTCGACGATGCAATCCCGCTCTTGACCAAGGGCGGCTTCTATCACGCCGGTCAGGTTTGTGTCTCGGTGCAACGAATCTACGCACACGCTTCGATCAAAGAAAGCCTCACGAAACGACTGGTCGAGGCCGCCAAGGCACTCAAGGTGGGCGACCCCACGCACGAGGATACCGAAGTCGGGCCGCTGATCCGCCCTGGGGAGGTGGAGCGCGTACACGACTGGGTCACCGAAGCCAAGGCGGAAGGCGCGAAGGTTCTTTGCGGGGGTAAGCCGCTGAGCAAGACGACCTACGCGCCGACTGTACTCCTCGACCCGCCCGATGATGCTCGTGTTTCGCGTGAAGAGGTGTTCGGGCCCGTCGTGAGCGTCTACGGCTACGACGACATTCACGACGCCGTCCGGCGCGCGAATCTCGAAGACGCGTATTTTCAGGCGGCCTTGTTCACCAATCGCCTCGACCGTGCGCTCGACGTCGGCCGTCGCCTTCACGGGATGGCCGTGATGGTGAACGACCACACGGCCTTTCGCGTCGATTGGATGCCGTTTGGCGGCCACCGGGATTCTGGTTTGAATTTGGGAGGCATCGAGCACTCGATGCGCGACATGACGATCGAGCGAATGATCGTGTTCCGACAAGAGTGATCTTCCGAAACTCCGGCAGTCCTATCTCGCTAGAGCGTTCTGCTGCCGATCTTCAGTTTGTGTCTCGAACGGCTTCGAGGTCGCGCTCGCATTCCTCGCCCCAAGGGATGACCGAATCGCCGGTGAGTGCGCCGAGGAGCTCGGTGAAATCCGTGCCGTCGTACGCCCAGTACATGACCGACTCGCTTGACACATCGTGGGCGGGGTGGTCCGGGTCTTTGTGGTCGTTGACCATCGGAGTGCCTCGATCGACCAAGCCGATGATGTGGCCGACCTCGTGCGTCCAAATCGTCGCCTCGGCGAGACTGCACGTCAGCGCGCCAATCAGCAGCCCGCTGCACGCGCGGTCGATGCGATCGCCAAACATGGCCAAGTGACGGTTGTCCCAGGCCACTCCTACGACGTTGGGGTTCTCGTATTCACCGCCAAGCCACATCGTGTGCAACGAGATCTCGCCGTCGGACTCCTCGATGCCGACGCGCTCGCGGGCAAGAGCGTCGAGCTCAGCGGCGGTCCAGATCCCATCCTCGTTGGGTGGTATGTCCGTCTCGTCCGGGACGATCACGATGCCGCCGGGCTTGTCGACGACGCCGGACAGTGCTTCGATCAGCTCGTCGGTCGTGCCATTGCGCGGCGACAGCCCGGCCTGCGTGTCGAGCTCGATCTTGAGCGTGTGAAATCCAGTGTTGCGGATGTAGTCGGCCGGCCGCTGCGCTGACGCAGGCGCTGCGCCTCCGCCTGTACCGCCCGTGCCATTGGAGCCGCCGGAGCCGCCCCCCCCATTCGAGCTCGATTCGCCCCCGCAGCCGGCCACGAGCGCCGCGCAGAGCAAATGAGCCAAAATCCAACGTCTTTTCATTACCACAAGGTAACGAGCGGCAGCTTCCTTCGCCAAGAGCGCGATAGGCGTCCGATCGCGTCGCGATATCGAGCAAGCTCTTCCCGGGTCTGCCCGGAACTGGCTTAAAGCCCAAGAACGGCATCAAGTCGGTCAAGAAGAACGCACCAGGCGCAGCGATCGAGGACATTTGCTAAGCG
>SHLP01000101.1 GCA_004283055.1 Deltaproteobacteria bacterium | reverse complement strand
GATTAAGGGTGGGGGTGGGCGGGGCGGTTCAATCAAGCCGTACCAGGCGCCCGACCCAAGATCCGCTCCCACCACACCCGCGGCAGCAAAAGCCGAAAAGCGACACCCAACACCCCCGCCGTTGCGCGATTTGCTCACAAAGCGTACCGTCGGCGGCTGTCGGGCATCGACCTCGAGAGCTCCCGTGCGCACGATCCATCTCACACTCGTTCGTCTGACCACGATGGCCGGCTTGCTGCTGCTCGGCGCGACGGCGTGCAGCAGCTCCTCGCCGGCGGTTCCAGTGGACCCGGGGCCGGTGGCGCTGCGCCGCCTCACGGCTGAGCAGCTCAACCATAGCGTGCGGGACGTGCTCGGCGCGCACATCACGGTCCCGAGCCGGCTCGACCCCGATGATCGACGCTCGGGACTTTTTGCGGTGGGGGCTTCGTTTGCAAGCGTGACGCCGTCGGGCCTAGAGAAATACGAAGCAGCCGCTGCCGCGGTGGCCGAGCAGGCGCTCGATCCGTCCCATCGCGACGAGCTGGTGCGATGTCAGCCGGTGGAGATGGACGCCAGCGACGATGCGTGCGCTAGAACGTTCATCGAACAGGTCGGGCGCCGGCTGTTTCGGCGCTCGTTGAGTCAAGCCGAGGCAGACGCTCGAGTCGAGATTGCGAATGAGGCCGCCAGCACGCTCCGCGATTTCTACGCGGGCCTCGAGCTTGGGCTCATGAGCCTCCTCGTCTCGCCCGAGTTCCTTTTTCGCGTCGAGCTGGCAGAGTCCGACCCTGCCCGTCCGTCGACCATGCGCCTGACCAGCGTCTCGATGGCATCGCGCCTCAGCTACCTCTTGTGGGACAGCACCCCCGACGACGAGCTCCTGGCGGCCGGAGAAAACGGTGAGCTAGCGACGGATCGCGGCCTGACGGCGCAGGTCGAACGCATGCTGATCTCCGCGAACCTCGAAACCGGCATCCGGGCGATCTTCTCGGATCTCTACGATTTCAAGCAGTTCGAAGACGGCCTGGTGCGCAAAGACAGCGCGCTGTTTCCGGTGTACACGCAGGCAATGGTCGAGGAGGCCGCGGAGCAAACGCTCCGAACGATCGTTGCGCACATCGCCGCAGATCGGGACTACAGAGAGCTCTTCACGACGCGCGAGACGTTCATGACCCGAAGGCTTGGCGTAGCGTACCGCCTGCCCGTCGCGACAGCGGTCGGGTGGGAGCCCTACGTCTTCTCGGAGGAATCTGGTCGCGCAGGGCTTCTTTCGCATATCAGCTTCAACGCGCTGCATTCCCATCCCGGCCGGAGCTCGGCTACGCTCCGCGGCAAGTTCGTCCGTGAGGTCCTTCTTTGCCAGGACGTCCCGACGCCTCCCGCGGACATCGACTTCTCGATTGTAGAAGAGACCCAGGGAGAGCTGCGAACCGCGCGCGAGCGATTGGAGAGACACGTCGCGAGCCCCGCTTGTTCCGGATGTCACACGTTGACCGATCCGATCGGCCTAGCGCTCGAGAGCTTCGACGCGATCGGCATGTTTCGCGACGAGGAAAACGGCGCACCGATCGACACCTCGGGCGAGCTGGACGGAGTCGAATACGAGGACGCTCGGGGGATGGGCCAGGCGCTCCGGGACCATCCGGAGCTCGGTCCGTGCCTGGTTCGCACTGTCTTCCGCTACGCGGTCGGCCGAGACCCCGACCCAGGCGAAGAAGCCCTCCTCGAGTCCATCGCAGAGCGCTTTGCGAATTCGGGTTACCGCGTGACCGAGCTTCTGCGCGCGATCGTACTCAGCGATGGGTTTCGTAGGACCTCCGGTCCGCGCGACGCGGAACAAAGCGGAGAGGCTTCATGAAGCGCTTCGATCGGCGGACATTGCTTCGTGGAGCACTGGCGGGAGGCACGGTGTCGATGGGGCTCCCCTTGCTCGACTGCTTTTTGAACGCGCAAGGAAACGCACTCGCTCAGGGTGCTCCTCTGCCGCTCCGGTTCGGCGCGTGGATGTGGGGATGCGGAGTGAACCCCGAACGCTGGACCCCGAGCAGCGAGGGCACCGATTTCGAATTGCCGATCGAGCTTCAGGCCCTCGACCGTGAGCTCGCGTCCGGAGTCAAGCTTCGCGACCAGGTCAGCATCCTGAGCGGCTTCGACGTTCGTCTCGACGGGCGGCCCAACTTTCCACATACCGCCGGCTTGATGGGGACCCTGACAGGCAGCCTGCCGTTGCAGGACTACACGGTGCCAGCGCCCACGCTCGATACGATCATCGCCGCCGAAATCGGCGGCTCGACGCGGTTTCGTTCGCTCGAGATGTCCTGCACGGGCAATCCCAATCAGAGCTACAGCTTCGAGAGTCAGAGCGTGTTCAACGCACCCGAAATTTCGCCCGTCGCCCTGTACACGAGGGTTTTCGGTCCTGAATTCGCCGACCCCAACGCCGGTCCCTTCACTCCGGACCCCCGTGTGATGCTGCGACAGAGCGTGCTCTCCGCGGTCAAGGCCGATCGCGATCGACTGCTTCAGCGGGTCGGCACGCACGACCGGCAGCGGCTCGACCAGTACTTCACGTCGGTACGGCAACTGGAGCAGCAGCTGGACATCTTGCTCGCCGGGCCTGCCGACCTCGAAAACTGCGCCCGCGCCCCGGCTCCGGGGCCTGAGAGCCTGGGAACCGAAGTCGGTCAGTCGAGGTCGACCAACCGGCTCATGGCCAGCCTTCTTTCGTTTGCGCTCGCCTGCGACCAGACGCGCGTCTTCAGTATGATGTTTTCCGATCGTATTTCCGGGCTCCGCCAACCAGGGTCGAGCGCGCAGCACCATCAGCTGACCCACGATGAAGCGCTGGACCCGGCCATCGGTTACCAGCCGGAAGCCACGGAGTTCGTCTACGCATCGATGGAGGCCTGGGCCGACTTCGTCGAGCAACTCGCCGCCATCCCCGAAGGCGACGGCACACTGCTCGACAATTGCGTCGTCTTTGGCCACTCCGACGTTTCGCTGGCCAAGGCTCACGGCATCACCGGAATCCCGATGATGATCGCTGGGACCGCTCAGGGTACGCTGCGGCCGGGGGTGCATGTGCGGGGCGCGACCTCGCCGAGCACGCGCGTCGGGCTCACGATTCAGCAGGTCATGGGCCTGAACGTCGAGAGCTGGGGCAGCCGGTCGATGGAAGCGACGCAGCCGGTTGGCGAAATCCTGCTCTGAGCTTCGCTCAGCGCGCGCAGATCTGTGATCCAGGCCACAGTGGTGTGTCCTTGTCATTGACGCTGTAAAAGTACACCTCGACACTGTTGGGAGGCGATGTCGACTCCTGGGGGGGCGTCGTCAGCCGCAGTTTGGGGGATTGGATGACGCGTTTCGCTTTTATTCTCGGGGCAGTTTGGATGATGGCGCTCGGGGCCAGCGCGCAGGAGCTGCCGGGCACCTTCTCGGTGGAGCAAAACGGCGTTTCGCTCGCCGGAGACGACGGACAGGTCGTCGAAGACAGCCCCGAGCCAAGGAGGGCCTACGAGAAGAAGGTGGGCGGTATCGTCTGGCTCGAAGCCACCGTCGGCCCGTCCCGCTTCAACGCCACTCAGTTTCGATCCCTCGAAATCGTCCCTGCGGAGGTCCAGTCCTTGATCCCGCGTGTCGTCGTGAAGGGGCCGGAGTTTGGGGCGGCGCTTCGCTTCCGCACGGGCTCGACGACGATCGGCGCCCGGTTCAAGCGCGCCGACTACGAGCCGTTTGATCTCACGTCGATCGGCCTGGACCTCGGGTTTCTGATCCGGGCGGTCCCGTACGTACACCCATCGATCCGGCTGGGCTTCAACTACTGCACCACGACGGGCGGCTTGGTGATTCCTGGGTACGAAGGCATCGTGAACAATGTCCGGAGCCAGGGAGGAAGCGCATCCATCGGCGCCGGACTGAGGATTCCGATCGTGCGATGGCTGTCGATCGCCGCAGATTTCGATTACTCGATCATCGGCCTGATTTTTCGCGGCAACTACGATGTGACCGTGCCCGGCTTGGGCTCGGCCGGTGGAAACTTCACGGCCGGCACGGCGGGTACCGCGATCGCGGGAACATTCGCGCTGACGGTTCACCTGGGCGGCTAATCCATTGGTCGCCTGACCTGCGTGGCGCCGGTAAAACGTTCCGGCTATGCTGAGACGCGAGGCCGAGAGCAGTCGATGAAGATCATGGTCACCGGTGGCGCCGGCTTCATCGGTGCCAACTTCTTGAACGGATTGGTACCCAAGCACCAAGAGCATCAATTCGTCAACGTCGACAAGCTCACCTACGCTGCGAATCTCGGCAGTTTGAAGGCGATCGACGCCCTGCCGAACTATGCGCTCCGGAGGGTGGACATCACCGACATGGATGCGGTGGATGCCGTGTTCGACGAAACCGACCCGGACCTCGTCGTGCACTTCGCCGCCGAGAGTCACGTCGACCGAAGCATCCTAGGCCCTCGCGAGTTCATTCGCACCAACATCGAGGGGACCTTCAACCTGCTCGAGGCTTGCCGGAAGCGCTGGTCGGGCGACGACAGCAGGCTCTTTCATCACGTGAGCACAGACGAGGTCTACGGCTCGCTAGGTGACACCGGGCTCTTCGAGGAAACCACGCCGTACGATCCGTCGAGCCCCTACTCCGCTTCGAAGGCGGCAAGCGACCACATCGTTCGCGCCTACCACCGTACGTTCGGGCTCCCCATCAAGATCACCAACTGCTCGAACAACTACGGACCGATGCAGTTTCCCGAAAAACTGATCCCACTGATGATCTTGAACGCGCTCTCGCGAAAGCCGCTGCCCATCTACGGCAAGGGGCTCAACGTGCGCGATTGGCTCTACGTCACCGATCACTGCGATGCCATTTGGTCCGTGATTCAGAGCGGGCGTATAGGTCGCACCTACAACATCGGCGGCAACAACGAAATGCAGAACATCGAGGTGGTCGACACGCTCTGCCAGATCGTCGCCGAAGAAACCGGCGCCGACGTCTCCGAGCTTTTCGCGCTAAAGGAGTTCGTCACCGATCGACCGGGACACGACCTGCGCTACGCCATCGACGCCTCCCGAATCCGCGAAGAGTGCGGCTGGGAGCCAAGGGAAACGTTCGACACCGGCATTCGAAAGACCGTCCAATGGTACCTGTCCAACCAGGACTGGGTGCAGGACGTCCTGTCGGGCGAGTACCGAAAGTGGATGGATCTGAACTACGGCGATCGGGCGGGGTGAAGGGTAGTCATGATTAGAAAGGGCATCATCTTGGCCGGAGGGACAGGCACGAGGCTGCACCCCCTGACCAAAGGCTTGAGCAAGCAACTCATGCCGGTCTACGACAAGCCGATGATCTACTACCCGCTCTCGACGCTCATGCTCGCCGGGATTCGGGAAGTCCTCATCATCACCACGCCGCACGAGCAGCTGCTGTTTCAAGGCCTCCTCGGTGACGGCGAGAGCTGGGGAATGCGCTTGGAGTACGCTGTGCAGCCGAGCCCGGATGGGCTGGCGCAAGCGTTCTTGATCGGTGAGGACTTCATCGATGGCGACCCCTGCGCGCTCGTGCTCGGCGACAACATCTTCTACGGACACGGCCTTCAGGGGTTGCTCGAAGAGAGCGCCCAGCAAAGCGACGGCGCGACCGTCTTCGGCTACTACGTGAGCAACCCGAGCGCGTACGGCGTTGCCGAGTTCAACGACGACGGGGTGGTGATCGGGCTCGAAGAAAAGCCGCAGCGACCCAAGTCCAACTACGCGGTAGCCGGGCTCTACTTTTATGACCAAGACGTGGTCGCTCACGCGAAGGCGCTCGAACCCTCTGCGCGAGGCGAGCTCGAGATCACCGATCTAAACCGCAGATACCTCGATGTCGGCAAGCTGCACCTTCAGAAGTTCGGACGCGGGGTCGCTTGGCTGGACACGGGGACACCGGTTGCATTGCTCCAGGCCGCCAACTTCGTTCAGACGATTCAAGAGCGCCAGGGCTTGCGCGCCTCTTGCCCCGAGGAAATCTCGTTCCGCATGGGCTGGATCGACGCCGAGCAGCTAGGGCGGCTCGCCAAGCCTCTCGAGAAGACCGAGTACGGGCAATACCTGCAGGCGCTGGCCGCGGGGCTGGACATCTGATGAAGGTCGAGTCGACGAGTGTGCCTGGTCCGCTGATCATCGAGCCTGCGGTGCACGGTGATGAGCGTGGCTTCTTCATGGAAACGTATTCGCGCGACCGCTACGGAGCGGCTGGGCTCCCCGGCGAATTCGTTCAAGACAATTTGTCGATGTCGGCGAAGGGCATCCTGCGGGGGCTTCACCTTCAGCACCCGAACGATCAGGGCAAGCTGTGCAGCGTGCTCGACGGCGAAGTGTTCGATGTGGCCGTCGACGTGCGCACTGGCTCTCCGACGTTCGGCCGATGGGTGGGCGTGACCCTGTCATCGAAACACAAACGTCAGTTCTACGTGCCCCCAGGTTTCGCCCATGGCTTCTGCGTGCTCAGCGAGCGTGCGCTGTTTTCATACAAATGCACCGACTTCTATTCGGCTGCGAGCGAGCTCGGAGTCGCCTGGGACGACCCGGCAATCGGCATCGACTGGCCCATTGCTTCACCGAAGCTTTCGGGGAAGGACCAGGCCAACCCCAGGCTCAAGGACATCCCGGCCGAAAAGCTACCGCGCTATGAGTGACATTCTCGTCATCGGAGCCGACGGCATGCTGGGCCGTTGCTGGAGCGAGCTCCTCGAAAGCCGCGGGATCGATCACAGGGCGACGATGCTCGAGGAGCTCGACATTCGAGATCGGGACGCGCTCAATCGTTTCGTCACCCCCGGGACGAGCTGGGTCGTCAACTGCGCCGCATACACCTTGGTCGATGCAGCCGAAGAACACGAAGCCCTTGCAAACGAGGTCAACGGTCACGCGGTCGGTGCGATGGCCGAGCAGTGCAAACACGTGGGCGCCAAGCTGCTCCACTACAGCACCGACTATGTCTTCGACGGAACGGCGCGGGTGCCGTACCCAACCGACCATCCAAGGAACCCGGTCAACGCGTACGGTCGAAGCAAAGCGATCGCCGAGGAGCTGATCGAGCGTTCGGGGGTGGAGCACCTTCTGGTGCGCAGCAGTTGGCTCTACGCCCCCTGGGCAAAGAATTTCGTGCTCACGATCCGGGAGCTCGCGAAATCGCGGTCGAGCCTTCGCGTCGTCGACGACCAGCGGGGCCGACCCACCGACAGCCGAAGGCTCGCCGAGGTGAGCCTGGACCTGGCTCAGCAAGGCAGCCGCGGCGTTTTTCACGTGACCGACGGCGGGGAGTGCAGCTGGTTCGAGCTCGCGGCGCTCATTGCGCACATCGTGAACCCCGACTGCCGGGTCGAGCCGTGTACGAGCGAAGAGTTCCCGCGCCCCGCGCCCCGTCCCGCCTACAGCGTCTTGGACATTTCGGCCACGGAGCGGGTCGTCGGGCCGCTGGTTCCGTGGGAAGCTCGCGTCCGTGACGTTCTGGGTCGACCCGAGCCGTAGGCGATTTGCAGGTACAGCAGTTCTCCTCGCAAGCCTAGCCGCCCTCAGCGCCACGGCTAGCGGCGCAGACGCGCAATCGCTCTACTACAGGACCGTGCCGATCGGCGAGCGTGCGATCGGGCTCGGAGGCGCCTTCGCCGGAGTCGCGAGCGATCCTTCCGCGACCTATCACAACCCGGCCGGAATCATGAGCGGTGGTCGCTTCCAGCTCCTGGGAAGCTTCACTTCGCTCGTATTCATTCGCGAGAAGGTCGAAAATGCGTTTGGTTCCCCGAACGCAAACGCAGACTTCGTCTCGAAACGCACCTCGACGATCCCGCGCTTCATCGGAACCGTCGTCAAGTTCGGACGCAAGCGTTTCGGCGACCACCAGTTTGCGCTGGCCTACAGCACCTTGGAAGTCGACCGCAACGAGTTCAACGCGGGCTCGATTCAGAGCGAGTCCGCTTCGAGCCTCGACCTTCGCTTGACCAACACGTACAGCTCGCGCTGGTACGGTGTTTCGTTCGCGGCGCAGGCAACGAAGAGGACCTCCCTCGGTTTCACGGCTTTCGTCGCGCAGCAGCGCGGGTCCTACAGCGAGGACATCGGGATCGCCGTCGGTGGAGCTCTCGACGAAACCGGTCTCCGAGTAGGCGGCGATTCAGCCACATCGAACACCTCGCTATCGGTTCGGAGCTGGGACATCCTCCTTCGGCTGGGCGTGCTTCATCGCTTCAACCGGCGCTGGCAGCTTGGGATCTCCTTCCAAACGCCAGGGGTGCCCGTGAGCCGAAAGGGCGACGTGTTCCGCCGATTGACGACCGCGGCCAGCGGTGAGGATGCCGGCTATTTTCTGTTCGACCAGGGAGACTTCTCCGCGAGAGCGCCGATCCCCTGGGAGCTGCGGGCGGGATTCGAATACCAGGCCAATTCGCTGACGATGCTCGCGTTTGACGCGGCGGTCGCCGGACCGGTCCGTGATCGAAACGTGTTTGACGTTCCCCCCGAGCTCGACGGAACGAATCGAACACTGGGGGCGTATTTCGCCAATTCGACCGAGCGGCGCTGGACGCCGAACGTCGCCATCGGCGCGGAGCACCTCTTCGGCAAAGTCGTCGTCGCCGGGGGGCTGTTCACCAACGTCTCCGCGGCACCCAGTGTTCCCGCCACCGCAACCGAGTACACCCCAGACCAAGTCAATATCTGGGGGGCCTCGTTCTCGGTCGGCCTCGACACCAAGGGTTATCGCCTGACCGTCGGCGCAAACGGGTACTTCGGCAGAGGCGACGCTCTGGCTGCGAGGCTCGATCGCGACACGGTGCTCGTCTCGTACGATCGAACTCGGGCCACGATCTCGGCCGTCGTCATTTACATCGCGGGCGCGGTTTCAGTCGCCACGAAGGGCGCGAAGGAAGCGCAGGGTAAGATCAAGGAGAAGAGGGCGGGCGGGGACGAGTCCGAGAACGCAACGGAGAGCTCGCCCTCAGTCGAGTAAGTAGACCTTCGTCGGAGGAAGCCCAACGCCGGGCGCGATCGTGCTCGACCCCAGCTCGACGAACCCACCCCCATCAGCCGCGAGCTCCAGAACCGCATTCTCGGCCGCATCCGGCACGTACAGCATCTCGCTTAGCGGATCGAAGGCCGGCTCCCCGATCACGAAGGAGCCCGTCGATTCGAGCACGAGCTCCTGGGCGCCGGTCTCGAGGTCGATTAGGTACAAGCGGTCCGAGGTCGTTGCGAAGTCGCCGCTTGCGACCCCGAGAACTCGTGCCGCGTCGATCGCGATCACGGCGTTGACGGCGATCGCCGACATCGGATCATCGGCCACCCGCCAGACCTCTTCGATGACGGCGCCGTTCTCTCCGACGCCGAGCAAGGCGATGCCCGACGAAGCCCGAACTTGGGGCTCGTCGCCAAACGGCTGCGCAAAGCCGACGCATGCCACGACGACTTTGCTCGGCTCCCCGGGGACCGGAACGGTGCGCCCGCAGCTCTCGAGGCCGGGAAGCTCGAGACCCTCGACCGACGCGTCGTCTAGATCGACTACGGCCACCATTCCTGGTCCAGCGGCATCGAAGTTTGCGCTGATGCGATCGAGCCCGACGACGATCGTCGAGCCGACGAGGACCCCGCGGCTCGGTCGAGCGAAGACGTCCACTTCGACTGCTCCATTCTCATTCCCCACAGCCGCCGTCGTGTCGAGGGGAGAGAGGTCGATCCGGTCGCCGGTTGCGCTCATGTCGGAAGGATTGACCTCGAACAGGTCGTTGCCTTGGTTTTCTGGTGTCGCTTGGGCACTCAAGTTGGACTCGTAGCGCGGCACCCAGGCGCTGCTGGAGTCCACGAAGATGAAATCCTGCGGATTCGATGAGAACCCCGAGTCTCCGATCTCGCCTTGAGTCCGGAGCTGCCCGTTGAGGTTCCCGCTCGGCACGAAAAAACGAGTCACGACATCGGTGAAAAATCGATCGATCACGGCAAGCGTTCCGTCTCCGGCTTGGCGGTTGGGCAAGACCACGTCGCCGGACAGGGTTGCGACCAAGCCCGGATACGTCGTCCCGGAGCTGAGCCAGCTCTCGTTGATCGTGGCGAAATCGGCGTCGAGCACCGCAATGGAGGAGCTGCTGAAGTCCGAGCTGAGCACCGCGTAGCGCGGCGTCGCCGAGAGGGGGTCGAGCGCCGGACTGCCCTGCGCTCCGCCGCTCCCGGCCGAGCCTCCCGCGCCGACCGAAGTGCTCTGCGCGCAGCCGGCGGCGGCAAGCATCAGACAAGCCAGAAGAGTGAAGTTGGAAACCCGTTTCATGTGCGTCCTCCTGCCTCGGAGCGGGATGGACGGGAACGAAGCACGCTCCGTCGTGAAACGGAAATCCGTAGCCACCCGCCCTCCCCGAGGCGTTTCGAGTGAGCTCACGAGGGTAGGTCTCCGGGCTCGTAACCCTAGGCTCTGCCGCCTTCCCAGGTGTTCACCCAGTGGCATCGTGGCAGGGCATTTGGTTACATACCGTGGCGGGTCCGCGTCGGCCTCTCACCGACTTCCCTGTTCAACCGATTGGATGTCTCTCCGTCGGCCTATCTCCAACGGCCTCTGTGAAGCCGCGTTCAACCATCGCAAGAACGACGACGCTAGTTTGGGGGCGCGCAAAGTCAAGCTACCAGGCGTGACGATAGCTCACCCGTCCGCTGTATCGGCGGCCGGGCAGCGGATACCCCACCAGATCTTGGCCGCGAACGTCGATCAGATCGTCGACGCGGAATCCGAGGCCGAGCCGCCCCTCGAAAAGGAGGACCCCTACGCCAGCGGCGAGCACCGTCCGCGCGGAGATCTCGACCAAGTTGGCGGGGTCTTCATAGGCCTTACCCACATAGGCCAGCTGAAAGAAGCCGAAGATGTCGGAGACGCGCTTCGACAGAGTCCCGGAGTGAACCTCGGGCTGGACATAGGCGACCCACTCCGGCTGCACCGGCAGCTGATTGCCGTTGGCTTTGTCGATCGCCTGCGTCCAGGTCACCTCGCTTTGAAGAAGAAAATGCTGGGTGACGCCGCCGCGAAGCTCGACTTCGACTCCCCGATTGCGGGCGCCGCCGATGTTCTCCGCCTTGAACGTCGACGCCGAAGTTCTGCGGAAGCGAATTGCATCATCGAGGTGCGTCAGAAAAGCACCGACCGAAGCGTACCCGCTCACCCGTTTGGTATTCCCCCGAAGCGTCACGGCTCCGTCATAGGCGAGCGAGCGCTCCTGCACCAAGTCGGGGTTCCCCTCTACGTTCGTTCGGTTCCCGAACAGCTGCAGCAGTGAGGGCAGCTTGAAACCACTGCTGATCGATCCGCGAAAGGCAAGCCACTCTACCGGAGAGATCGCTCCGGCTACGCGAAAGGTCGGGAGGAGCTTCGAGGATTCTCCCGGCGACTCTCCCACCAGCGGGACCTCTCGAATCGCGATCCGTGTCCAAGCCAGTCGAACGCTCGACCGAAGCTCCAGGCCAAGTTTTCCGAAATCGCCGAAGAGTCGCGTTTCTAGCGTCCCCGCGGCGGTGAGTCGATCGGAGGCCGGCTGACGAGCGCTGGAGAGCTCGTTGTTGGGGTCGTACGCCTGATAGCGCGCGGTCCCAATCGTCGTGACCTCGAGCCAGGGGACGGCAAGGACCGATGCCGCAACGCGTCCGAAGACCGTGTGGGTCTGGTCATCGGTTCTGCGGGGACCTCCTCTTCCGAGCTCTCCGAGCGCGTCGCTGAGTCGGTTTCGTCCGTAGTCGTAGTTGGCCATCACTTGAAGTCGGTACGGATGCTTGCCGTCTTTTTCGTGAAGCCAGGAGGCGGAGCCGATCAGCCGCGTCGTTTTGTTGCGCGCCTGCAGGGCGGGGGTCGCACCGAGTCCGGGCTCTCCGCGCTCTCTGCCGAGGCCGAGAAATACCAGGTTGAGATGGCTCGATTCGCTGGTCTCGATACGGATGTTCGAAAAGCCGAAGCCCTCGAGGAAGTCGGCGTTTTGCCTCTGGCGCTCCACGTCGTCGCTGGGGTCGAAGAGCGTCGCGTTGTCGTCGCGGTAGGGGTAGTCGTTCCGCGCTCCCGCGCCTCCGGCGGTGCCAAAGAACGAAATCTTGTCCGACGCGGCCGCACCAAAGACGTTGGCCCGCCAGTCCCCGAAGCTGCCTCCCGTGAGCCGGGCCCCAACCTCGGTCTCCTCGTAAACCCGAGGCCGAAGACGCAACACACCGCCGATCGCGCCCTCGTTGAGCCACGCGGGTGTGCCGCCACGAAACACCTCGAACCCTTCGATGGCTTCCAAGGGCACCAGGCTCAAATCAAACGAGCCCGTATCAGGGCTGCTGATCGGCACATCGCCCAACATGACCGCGACTTGGTCACAGGCCACCCCGCGGAGCCGGACGCAAAACGGCGAGCCGACCGCGCCCTCCGACACGACGCGCGTACCGGCCGACTCCAAGAGCAGCTGATCGGTCGTTTGCGCGATGATCCGGTTGCGAACGCGCACCGAGGTTCCCGCGGCGGTGGGGTCGAGCGAGTTCGTTGCGGGAATGGGTCTGGTGACTGTCGCCGTCGACCCATACTGCGCAGCCACCGGAGCGGCGATCGCAGCGGCCACGCAGAACGTGCAGAGCGCGAGACGAAGGAGAAGCATTCTCCCTCCCGCGCACTCGCTCTGCCGGTTTTCGCCCTGCTCCAAATCTCATTCCCAATTCGGGAACGGCCGATCGAACGGAACAGGAATTCCGACGCGCGACTCTCACCATCCCCGAGGTGATCAGCACAAAAACAATCGCAGGTTTCCGGGCTCGCGACCCCAGGTCCTGTCGCCTTCCCAGGCTCATCACCCAGTGGCATCACGACAGCACATTCAGTCACATACCGTGGCGGGTCCGCGCCGGCCTCTCACCGACTTCCCTGCTTGCGCCGACGATGACCGATCCGCCTTTGAGGGTCAATCGTCGGTCACGCGTATCGATCGGCTAGGGAGCGCGTGGTAAGGACGCGCGGTGCGGCTCTATCCACTGCTGTTTCTGCTCCTGCTCGTTGCGGCGGCCCTCGCCGTGCTTGTCGGCTCCGGCGATCTCGGCGACCCGGCGCTGCGCGACACGTTTTTGAAGCTGCGCGGCTATCGCCTCGCGGCTGCGTTCGTTGCCGGGGCGGCCCTGGCGGTCGGCGGGGTCGTGGTTCAGGGCCTCTTCCGCAACCCGCTGGCGAGCCCGTCGGTGCTGGGCACTACCGCCGGGGCGAGCTTCGGGGGACAGGTGGCGCTGCTGGCCTATGGTTTCGCCGGCGCGGGGAGCAGCTTCGTCGTTCCTGAAATGATCGTGCCGATCGGTTGCTTCATCGGGGCACTCGCTGCTCTCGCGGTCCTTTTGCTTTTTTTGCGGATCACCCAAGACCTGCTCGCGCTGCTCCTGACCGGATTCGTGCTGAGCGCGCTCTTTTTGAGCCTCAGCGCGTTCGTCACCAGCGTGGCTCAGGAAACCTGGGAGCTTGGTCGGGCGGTCGTCTCTTTCTCACTCGGCTCGGTGAGCGGGACCGGTCCGCGTCAGCTTTCCTTCGCGCTGCCGCTCATCGGCATCGCCCTGGTCGCTTCATGGTTTTGGGGACGCTCGCTCGATCTATTGCTGAGCGGCGAGGAAGAGGCGCAGGCGATGGGCGCCAACGTCGGGGCGGCCCGCTGGTGGTCGGCGATTTGGGTGAGCGTTTTGGTCGCCGGAGCCGTATCCGTAGGGG
>SHLP01000230.1 GCA_004283055.1 Deltaproteobacteria bacterium | reverse complement strand
GTCGTCGGCCGTGCCGTTTAGCGCCTCGCCGGCCTTAGGGCACTCGCCGAGCTCGGCCAGAACAATGTCCAGGCGGTCTACTTCGATGTCGCCCTGGGGGTCGTCGAAGCAGGAGGGATGCTCCTCCGGTGCCGCCAGCTGTACCCTCACGTCGCCCCCGTAGGCCGCTTCGCCGAGGCACACGCGCTCGGTTCGCCAATTCTCGTCGTCGGTTGGATCGAGCGTTGTCCAGGCGCGGTTGAAGCCAAGCGCCAATCCGTAGAGGCCCTGGGCACGATAGGTCACCTGGGCTACGAAAGGCTCGCCCGCCTCGTAGGTCGGCATCTGCACCGTCTGGCTCACTGCCCCCGCATCGCACGCAACGGTCCGCGAGATGGACGCGAAGCCCTGGTCCACTTCGACGTCGAGTTGGCCCTCGAGCACCGTGGCGCCGGCGCTCAGGGTCCACGCGTCAACGTCTTGGAAGCCGGGGTCTTCGAGAACTCCCGCCCATGTGCACGGGACGCCCGAGTAGCCCGGCGCGCAGATGCACGAGGGCGATTCCGCGTCGCCGTCACACACTTGATGGGCGCTTGGGCTGCACGCGGGCACGCATGGCTTTGCGATGACTTCAACGCACCGTCCGGCCTGCTCGGCGAGCCCCGGCCGGCACACCGGGGAGCTGCAGCCGGCGATCAGCACGCCAGCGAACACGGCTCTGACGGAATACAAATGCAACGCGTACAAATTGTACGGGTTTGCGCCTGAGTGCAACGCGGCCAGGAACCCGACTAGATCGCTCGGGAACCCCCAGTGAGCCGCCGCGCACCATTTACGTATGGACGGGCGTCGAGATCGGTGGTTCCATCCACTCGGCCAACGTGGTCGCGCGAACGGTTCCCCCGCGAGAAAGGAGATTCCGATGCGCTCATTGCGTCTCCTATGGATTGCTCTGATTTTGGTGCTCGTCGTCCCGTTGTACGGCCAGGTGTCGTGTAACCGCTCCTGTCCGCCAGCGCCCAACCCGTGCCAGGTAGCGGCGGGACGGTCCATCGAGACGGGTCAATGCGTCTATAGCGACATCGACGGGGCCACCTGTGACGCTGGGGGAGTCACTGGAACCTGCTCCGGGGGGCAATGTATCCCGGGCGAGTGCACGGCCCAGCTCTCCTCCTACTACGGTTTTTGCGACGAGCCCCTCGGTGGCGGGTCCGTCGGCGCGTGCATAGATGACACCTGCATCGATTCCCAACCGCAAGACTGGTGTGTCAAGGTTGGCGTGGGGCGCATCAATTGCTGCTCGCCGGAGGGATGCCGCGTCGCAAATGGGGCGTACTGCAACGACCCGCTCTCCGGTGTGTCTTGCGACACAACGGGGATTGAGCCCCCAGGTCTAGCGGGACAAGACGGGACATGTGTCGACGGCGCCTGCGTGGCGCTGTCTGGTGCCTGTCTCGGCGTTCCATGCCGGACCACATCCCAAGACCCGTGCGTACGAAAGTACTGCGACTCGGACATCGGCCAGTGCGCCGACTGGCCCCTATCGTTCCAGCCGACATGCGTCGTGGCAGAAGCCCCAGGACTTTGCCATGCCGCCACATGTGTACCGGTAAATGAGGACATTTTGTGCGGCGGGGAGTCGTGCAGTATCTCGCACCCGTGCAAGCAAGCCAACTGTCGGCTGCTTTGCTTGGGCCCCCCAAACACCTGCTCGCCTGAAGAACTCGCAAACCCCTCATTTTACGGCGTCTGCGAGATCGCTGACTTCCCGGACGGCGCACCTTGTCGGGGCGAACCCGGCGAGTGCCGTGGGGGCACCTGTCTTCCCCTCATCTCGGATTGCCGCGACTTCGTGCCGACCGAGTATGCACCAACCGCCTGTAACGACTATGAGGAGTGCACGGACGACTCATGCTGTAACTCGATCGACTGTATCCCCGGAATCTGCGAGAACAATCCGAAGGACGACGGCGAGGCGTGTGCCCAAAGCTCCTTGACTGGCGAATACCTGGGCGCTTGCGGGAACGGCGTTTGCCTGCCCGATCTGTGCAGGGAGAGGGACTGTCCAGAGGATGCGGACCCATGCACCGAGGCCGAGTGCAACTCGCCGTGGGGCAGCTGCACCCAGCGGACTCTGGACGATGGCGAGCCTTGCATCGGACAGGAGGGCGAGTGCTCTGGGGGCAGCTGTGTGCCAATCATCTCAGATTGCAGAGACTGGTCGGATCCGGATGCGGGCTGTGACGACAATAAAGAGTGCACCGACGACTTTTGCTGTCGGACGTTGGACTGTATCCCCGGAATCTGCCAGAACCCGCCCGAGCCCAACGGCACCCGTTGCACCACGCGCTTCGGCGATACAGGCCAGTGTCTCTTCGGCAGCTGCCAACCGCTCTTTTAGGGCGACAGTCTCACTTTCCAGTCTCACTTTCCCAGGTTGGAACAGGTTAGTCCTCACTTTCCCAGGTTGGAAGGTAAGAACTCGCCGTTGCACGACAATCGATACAACCTGACAACCTCACCCACGTTGGCGTCCGCCACGACAATCGACGGAATTCGCCAATCGGGCTGCGACAAGGCCTTGGAATCACTTGCGGGGAGCGTGGCGCGCTTCGTGCGTACCCGTCGTTCATGACTCAACCACGCCTCGTGGTCCCTGGCGACACCTTGATGATCACCCGACGCACGCTTCGGCGTCATCATCTCTTCCGTCCCGATTCCGCGATCCGTCAGCTCTACTTGTACACGCTCGCCTTGTGCGCTCGGCGGTTCGGCATCCTCGTGCATGCCGTCACCCTCATGTCGACGCATGAGCATCTGATCGTGACCGACCCGCAGGGGCGTTACCCTGACTTCTTGCGCCGCCTTCACCGGCTCGTGTCCCTCGGCACCAAGGTGCTTCGCAAGTGGGAGGGCCCCACCTGGGACCATGAGCCATCCTCGGTCGTGCGGCTGTTGACCGAGCAGGCGGTCATCGAGAAGCTCGCCTACGTCATGGCCAACCCGGTTCAGGCCGGCCTGGTCCGCCATGCGCGGGACTGGCCGGGCATCACGGTGCTGCCCCACGAACTTGGGCGCCGCCTTTGGACCGTGAACCGGCCCGAGGCGTACTTCGATACCAAGAATCGGCAATGGCCCGACACCGTCGAGCTGACACTGACGTTGCCCCCACATCTCGAGCGGAGGTACGACGCGCAGGCGGTTCGCGAAGCTGTCCAAGCGGAGCTCGAGCGCCAGGAGCGGATTGCCCACCACGAGATCAAGAAGCGTGGCTGGCGCGTGCTCGGTGCCGAACGCATCCGTCGACTCTCGCCGTATCGGCGCGCGACGAGCTTTGAGCCGCTCCGAGATCGAAACCCGACCTTTGCTGTAGGTCGCGGGCAGAAGCGGGTGTTCATTCAGGCGGTTGCCGAGCTTCGCGCTTTCCGGCACGCCTACCGACAAGCGCTCAAGCAGTGGCGCGAAGGGCTAAGAAGCGTGGTGTTTCCCCAGGGCACCTGGTGCATGTGCCGGGTGCACGGCGCCGCCCTCGATCCGTAGCGGGACGCCTCAATTTGACACGAGCTTGGTCCTCGATTTGCGTCGACCGAAGCACCGGTGCGTTCTGAGCACGCGCGTGTGACCAGGAGCACGGCCCCGAAGCATTCGATCGCGCATCACAAGGGAGAGCTGCCCGCCTCAGCCCTTCCACGCGGAGATTACCCGACGCGTTCAGCCGCGTTGCCTCCCTTCCGGTCCTACGTTCTCAGAGGTCAACCTCGGTGGGGTTGTTGCCCATCCACGTGCACGGGTTGCCCTCATAACCTGGCGCACACGCACAGGAGGGGG
>SHLP01000019.1 GCA_004283055.1 Deltaproteobacteria bacterium | reverse complement strand
GGACTCGCTCTCCCCTGGAGTGCGGACGCGTCTCCAAGGGATGATCCGCGAGTTGGAAGAGGCGAGGCGGGCGGCGTTTCCCGAATGGCCGGTTGTGCGGCCAAGCCATCACGACGGCCTCACTCCGTCAGGCTCTTGATCACGCTCGTCTTTTCGTCGCTCTCGGACGGTGGGCCGAACACGACCGCCTTGAGCAGGATCAAACCGATGGCCACGGCGCCGCTGATCAGCGGCCACTTGATCAGCCAGCGTGTCAGTTTCCAAGACGTTGCCGTTCGCTCGCTCATCGGTTCGGGATCTTTCGCTCGATGCGTTCGAGGCTGCGTCGGAGAGCGGATCTTCCCATTTGGCAGGGCTACGGCTCCCGGTTCACAGCGAAGAAAGTGAGATCTTCGAGGTTGGTGTATCCGACGGGGAGAGTTTCTACAGCGACGAACTGTTTGTCGGGTGACATGATTGCGAACACCTCAGCGCCGCTGACGGCCGCTGTTCCTCCCCAGAAGGCGAAGAGATTAGCGAAATCGGGAAGCACTCCCGTGACGGTGCCGCTCGGCATGGTCACCGAAAAATCGATAGGCGTACCCGACGTAGCCTCGACCGTCACAGGTGAAAAGGGCGCGAAGTCGAGGGCGTCCTGGTCGTAGGCATACCCGTATCCACGCCAGGATCCAACGACGTCAGACTCGAAGAAAGTCGTGGTCGGCGAACCGTCGCGTTCCAAGGCTCCGATAGTAGCCACTGGCCCGAACATGAGAGCGATCGCTGCATGGGCCTGCCCGACATCCGTGAGAAATGGAAAAGCAATGGACCCGAGGGAATCGGTAACCCATGTCATCCGATAGATGTCCGGCCCGTCATCGACCTGCCCCCCTAGCAGCTTCGTGGACGCGGAACCGTCGATGAGGATCTCCGTAATCTCGCCGGAACCGTCAATGCGCAGGGTAAGTCCACCGAGACCTTGAGGGAATAGCAGGGGTATGATGGGCCTCACATGGCCTTCCCAGGTGCCTGCCAAGGCGTGGACGCCCCCTGACCCTCCTTCGCCCGCGGAGCCTCCGCTACCAGTTGCCTCATCAGCGCAACCGGCGCTGAACGCGACTGAGAACACGAGCAATGCGCAATAGCATGCCAACCGAATCGCGGAACAGCGCATGACAACCTCCTTGCAACCAATCCGCTTTAGGACTTATGCAAGGCGCGTGCCTCACTGCTTGTCATGATGAACCCCTGGTCAAGCAGACACCGTGCGACGCACCAATCCGATTAAACTTAGCGGGGTTGCAATCGTTCCTAGCGCAGCCTTTGCGGTCGGAGGCCAGAATCCGCAGATTTTGCGCCAAATTACGGTGCGGCCGCCTCGAGTGGTCTTCAACTTGCCAAGTCGCTCACCGGTCCTACCAGTGGTGCAGATCTTGCTCGTGTTCATTGGTCTGGGCACGCCCCGCGAACCCGATGTTGATCGGAGGAACGGGCCTTCCCAAAAAAACCGAACGTTCAAAGGCCGTTGTTGCGATTGCTTGTGCCCTTTTCCTCTCAGGAGACTACCTGCTCGAACGAAAGCTAAGGCTTTGCCTCGAGCCGCAACTGTTCTTAGGCAAAGGGCGTCAGGTGCACTAGGAACTGACGAACGCGACTACGAACCGCTACTTCTCGCCGACCAATTGGATGTATTCCGGAGCATAGCCGAAACAAACGCCCTCTCGAGTTCCGACCCCCATGCGACATGAATCGGCCCGGCTTTACCGGAGGCGCCGTAAGTCGAGATGGAGCCATGGAAAGACGGAGTAGGTAGTGGGCACGCGCGGCATCAAGCTCGCCGAGCAAGATCGGAGGCAAACCGCCGTGAGTCATGTCGCGCGTTCACACTGCCCACTCAACTATTCATTCGTATTATCAACGCGGTCGCAAATGCGCCGCCGTGACTCCAGAATGTTCCTGGACGCAGCAGCGATGAGTCCAGATTGCGCGGACCGAGCGCGTTGATTTTACTGGCTTCTTGGATAGAGCCGAAGCGTAGATGGCGCCGGCCGCCCGTCGAATCTCACCATGCGCCGCAGCAACAAGCTGCCCTTGTCGAGCGCGAACAAAAGGAAGCGGAAGAGCGAAGGGCAGCGTACTCGAAGTTTCGCAGACGGAGCGCCGAAGAAGCTCGCCGGGTTCGCCCTGGTGGAACTAGATGATATTTCGAGTTGCGCGCGGCGCCGACAGGTTGTTTGAATTGCCCATGCCCCCCTTGGCGATAGACGCGCTCGTTGTCTCTTGCGAACACGCGGGCAACAGGGTTCCCGAACGCTATCGAGCGGCGTTTCAGACTGCACGCGCGACTGCGGCGCTCGAGAGTCATCGCGGCTATGACCTCGGCGCGCTCTTCGTCGCAGAGACACTCGCGAAGCGGTTCGCCGCCGAGCTCATCTACAGCGACGTGAGCCGTCTGGTGGTCGAGTTCAACAAGTCCATCGGGCACCCGAAGCTCATGTCGGAGTTCACGCGGCATCTTGACCGAACGGCGCGCGAAGTCCTCTTGCGCGACCACTACTTCCCGCATCGTGAACGGGTAGAGGCAGCGGTGCGTCGTCATGTGACCGGGGGGCGGACGACGCTGCACCTCGGTATCCACAGCTTCGCGCCGACCCTCGGGGGTCGGGTGCGCCAGGCGGAGATCGGTTTGCTCTACGACCCCCAACGAGCGCAAGAGAAGGAACTGTGTGCGAGGTGGCGCAGATCGATTTGCAGTCTGGCCCCGGAACTTCGGGTCCGACGGAACTACCCATATCGTGGGGACGCCGATGGATTGACCACGACGTTGAGACGAGTGTTTCCTCCTGAGGCGTACCTCGGCATCGAAGTCGAGCTCAATCAAGCGTTGACCGCGAGCGCAGGCGAGGCTCGCGAGGCGCTGACCGAGGTGCTCGGAGAGGCCCTCGCCGCGCAACGCCGTTGCTCGGTGTAGGTCGGGGAACGACCGAGGATGACGCAACGCTAGCGAAGCGCCCGCCCCTTGGGTGTCTCTTCAGGGACTTCCTCGGTTCGCACCGTGAACTGTACGAGTCGACTCGGGCCGAATGAAGTCAGCAGCGCGACATCGGCCGCGTCACGTCCGCGCGCCATCAGGATGCGACCAACGCGGGGAGTATTGTTGCGGGCATCAAACGTGTGCCATGCCCCTCCGAGATAGGCATCGAACCATGCGCTGAAGTCCATCGGTTCGTCGGTAGCAGGCACACCGATTTCGCCGAGGTAGCCCGTGCAGTATCGGGCAGGAATGTTGAGGCAACGGCACAGCGTCACCGCAAGATGCGTGAAATCGCGACAAACGCCCACTCGCTCCTGGTACGCCTCGTAGGCTGTACGTGTGCTGCGGGCTTCGAGGTAGTCGAAGCGGAGGTGCTGGTGCACAAAGTCGCACACTGCCTGGACGCGGGCCCAACCCGGGCGCGTATCGCTAAACAACTGCCACGCTACGTCAAGCATTCGATCTACTTCGCAATACCTACTGGACAGCAGAAAACTGAGCGCCTCATCGGGCAGCGCGTAGATCTCGTGCTGTTTCGCGTCGGGCTCTTGCCGGTCCGGCTCGCCGCTGTCCTCGACTAGGCCCTCGTTCCGGAATCGAATCTGACCCGCTCCGGCGATGAGGCGCGCGCAGCGGTTGCCAAAGCTGTCGGTGTAGTCCTCGATCCGCACCCGCGGGTCGATGCCCAGGCCCTCGCGGTGCCGGACGGATGCCTCACGAGAGGGATGGTAATAGAGCATCGCGAGGACCGGCGTAGACGCCGCGTACTCCAGCACGATGTCGTAGCCAGTTCGAATTAGCATGGACCCAACATACCCGACGACCGAGTGCGGCAGTAGCGGAGCCCCCCGACCCTCCCAGCGTCTCTCATTCCTCCTCGCTCGACCGCGAATCACAACTCTTGTGCGGTCTTTTCCTTTGGGCGCGTGCGGGAGATGCACATCTGCGGGTTGCCAAGCACACCCCGATGCACTCCATACGGTTCAATACAGCCGGCTAGCACCCTCTTGAACAGGGCATGCAACACCTCGAGCGGCAGAGAATGCCTTCGCCAATGCCCTCGATTTCCCTTGCGTTCGCCCCGACCTTTCTCCGTCGGAAACGGCGAGAACAACCGGCTCCACTCGGCCACTTGCTTGTTTTGATGCGGTCATCTGGGCTCATCTTCGGGGCGGTCGCAATGAAATCAACTTTTTGCACGCCCGAAACGCGACGGAAAGAAGACCGTGCGACCCTCTTTCAGAATCCGGTAAATGATACGTGCGTCACTGGGCGATGGTGGCGTCGTTTTGGAAGGCCGCAGAGGGACATGGGAAACGGGCATGTCCGGGGCTGCACCAGGCTTGATGGCCGACGGCACCGTCGCCCAACTTCTAGCATTCTCTTTGCATCATCACGGTCATCACGCCGGCCTTTGTGGCCGGGTGGCCCATTTCAAGATCGGAGCGGAGAGCTCGGCACCAACTTCGCGCGGCTGAAGGGACATGTGACTCGTACCATCGGTCCATGGCGTCTTGAGGCGGAGGAGCATGCTTCCGTCGGGCGCGACGGACAAGCGGTCTTCGGCGACGGGCGGCCGGAGCAGATACCAGCACAGCCGCTCGAGCTTGGGCCGGCGCTTCGCACGGACCGAGGTGTTCGCATGAAGGTCGAAGCCGGCAAGCCGCGCTTGTAGCGGACCAGTTGGTCGAGGGTGCCTCGGCGGTGGTTTCGCAGCTGCTCGACTTCAAAGCTGTGCGCGGTCATGCTCCGCCTTGATTGCTGTACCTACCGCTCCCATCATCGTGAAGACGCACTCCTCCCATGACGGCGCACACCGGCAACTATGACCCGTTGGAATCAACAAACCGGAAAGGGCAAGAAGCGAAGATGAATACTCCAAAGACTACGCCACCAAGCACCGAGGCAGCCATTCGGGAATTGATTTCCGACAATGTGAGCATGCTCAACAAGGCGCTATCCCTTTTGCAGACGACTGACCTTGAGACCGTGGCCCGACACATCGAGGAGCAGAACTACGGTCTGGCCAAGTCGGAACTATACAGCGCAGTTGCCAGCGTCAAGCACGCGAGGGACAGCATCGAGCACGCCTATTCAGAGCTGTCGGGGGCAGTGGAGGCCTAGCCCCGCTAGGCCAAGGTGTACGTCGTCAAAAGATTTCGGACGAGAGGGCGCTCCCGAGAAGCGGCAGTTTCGGTACCGTCTCGATCCCCGCTTGGTGAATGCGGAAGACGCGGGGCCTATCCCGTTTGATGATTCGGCAGAGGTCCATCCGCGGCAGACCATCCACGTAGATCAGGCGCAGCACTTCACATTGCCGCGCGTCAGGCAGACGCTCGATCGCCGCCCGCGCCGCGTTCTTCTCAAGCCGATCGCTAAAGGCCGTAAATCCGTCGATGTGAAGCTCGTCCGCTTCCCACGGCACCCTGACGGCACCGGGCTGTGAAGTGCCACCAGTAAAACTTCATTGGTTTCGGTAGCTTACATAGAAAAGGGACGCCCCGGCACGGGACGCCCCTTTTGGAAGTTCGCTAACCTTGCGACGAAAACTCGCCGTTTGGCTCGGTGTGTGCGAATACGTCGCACTCACCACGACCGACTTTGTCTGGATTTCGAGCCGAGGCTCGATGGTGGGCTTATTCAGCCTCTCCTGCTTTGCGCGACACGTTCCGGCGCGATGCATTCCCCGTCGGGAAGCCTGCTAACCCCCCGCATGAGCTATTGGACTCACTGGAGGAGCTTTGACCGACACGTCCCGAGCGCTGCCGTCGTACCTCTCGCATGGCTGCTTCGAGATACCGAAGACTCGCCTAGGTCGCCCTAGGCTCTTCATTCGGACAGAGCCCCAGCGACGATTTGGGTTTAGCAAACCGTCGTGATTGGACTCCGCGACGACTCTCGCCGTGCCTGAACCCCTGGTTTTCGGCTCTCCAGGGGCGCATAAATGGGATGCGCTTGTGGCGGATCCGATGGCTCATGCCGCACTCCGCTGCGCCGCCGGGGCTTTCGCCCGCTGTTCGGCGGCGTTGCGCAGCATGTTCAGGCCGACGCGTGCAATCCAGAGTTTTAGTTTTCAAAGATGGGCACCCGAACCTCGTGAGATTACCGTCACCGGTTCCGAACCGGCTTCCCGACGGTGAGCCGACGGTGTCACCCCGTCGCACTCGCTTTTGGCGGGGGCTCGATCGCCGAAACGGCCGAGCTCCGAACCTCTGACGCGCCGTCACGGCCATCGGTCGGCCCTAGTGCCAGGTGCCGCCGACGGCTCGTCTAGAACCTTCGCGCTCGCTCTGTGGTGAAACCGAGCGGCGTCCCGATTCTGGTGCGCCTTCCACCGTAGCTCCTCGCGTCGACGGCCTTGGCAGAGCTTTCGCTCGGCTCGGACCCACGCATCAGACCAACGGCTTGTGCAATGCTCACGACCCACGGACACGTTCGGCGTTCTTCGCGCCTCCCGACTGCGAAACCTCTCGGCCTCGCCTCTTACCCCCGTGAGAGTGAGAGACAGCAACTTGCGTTGCTGTCGTCAGATGGGTTGATTCAAAGAACGTCCGAGCTCGCTGTCGCGATCTTCCGACTCCTTTTGTCACCGATCCGCGGAAGGAGATCAACGGAATTCGCTTGTGGAAAACCCGATTCTTTTTCCACAAGTACGGCGCGTTGCGCCCAAGTCGCCCACAGCGGGATCGAGGACCGAAATCGCTCTGATTTCAGGGCGTCGCAGACGCCGGTGCCGGGGTGGTAGTACCCTGAATCGCAGCTGGCGAAGTCGCAGGCATGCCGGTTTCGCTCGAGCCTGGCACGACTTCCGCCGTCGTCGTGAGCGGATCCTCGGTTATCTCGGGCGCTTCGAGAGGCGCGTCGAAGTCGAACGGCTTGATGCGCGGCGTCAAGTTGCCGAAGCGGTCGACGCTCACCCATGCCCCGTCCGGCATGACGTAGGCGCCCACGTCGCGGTCGTAGCGCGGCAGGGCGACTTCGATCGGCTCTTTGACTTGGCCCCGGATTCGCCCTGGAAGGACGTCGACATACAGGGGCTCGTCCAGGACGAAGTTGTAGCCGCCCTTGTCGAACTCCATCAGATACATTTCTTCTTCGAACTCGAACTCGCGTTTGTAGACCATCGGCTGCTGGCCGTATCGGGTGTGCGGGCGATGTTCGAGGACGAACGACATCAATCGAACGGCAATGTGGTTGTGCATCCGGTGACAGCCGTGCGAGTGACGCCGCATGATGCTCATGTAGTCGACCGAGCCATGGGTCCGAATACCCTCGTCGCCGCCAACCTGAATGGTGCCGTCCGCGCCTCGGTAATACTTGCGGTGGTAGGCCGCGACCAAACCGTACGCCGACGCGTAGCTCGGTCCGGTCGTGTGGTAGTCCACATCGAAGTAGTCCTTGCCACGTTTGCGTCGCTTGTAGACCATCACGCGTGGCGGCGTGCTCTCTGGCGGAACCCAAATCGGCGCCGCGGAAATGCGACTCCACACGCGCCGTCCGGTGGGCGAGCCCTTGTACTTCAGCATCACGACGCCGTCGATGTAGTCGGTCCGCCAACCGCCGATGGTCGTACCAAAGCGCGCGAGTGGAATGTTCTGCCCGTTGTACTTGACCAGAATCGTGAGTCGCGGCCGACGGCTGACAGGCTGGGAGCGCGCTTTGCCCTCTTCGTCGTAGGGGAACTCGAACCAGACGTCGCCCCGATCGATGGAGACGCTCAGGTCCATGACGTCGCCGTAGTACGGCGGCCGATCGATTCCCTCGAGCGCGACGACTTGCTCTGTTTGAATCTCGCCAAGCGATTGCAGCCAGGCGTAGGTCGACTCCGTCGTCTGAAGCCCGAACGCCTCGATGACCCGCTCACGAAGCTCTGCCTCGAAGTTGGGGATCGGTAGCTCGCGACCGTCCTCGGTCTTGAAGGTACGCGGCTCGCCGTCCCGCAAAAACGAGGTGCTGCCGTCTTCGATGACTTGTGCGGCGTGCATCGCGCGCTCGGTGAGCATTCGAATCACGGCTTCACGCTCGGTCTCTTGAGGCGTCTCTCGTAGGACGGTGAGCGTGTCTTTCCCGATGAAGCCCCAACCGTAGACCCGATGCCGGCGCTCGAACTCCGCCAAAGCTTCGTGCGTGCGCCAATCGAAGAGGCCGGCCGTGTACTCGCCACGACCATCGAAGAAGCCTTCGCACTGGAGGCGCGCCTGGGCTGCCACGATCGCCTCAATCTCGGGTGCCAAGGTCCGGTATTCCTCGATCTGCTCCCATTGTTCCGCATCCGCAGCGTCCGCTCGGGTCAGCTGGTCGAGGCTTTCGACTTGAGCTCGCTCGAGGAGCGCGGCCATCTTCGGCTCGAGCAGCTCGTAGCGAGCGAGGCGACGCACAGGCCGGCGGCCCTTCCGATAGGCCAGAAAGCCTTCGAACTCGTGAAGCGGCGCCAGGTCGAGCTCTTCGGCGCATTGAAGCGAGCGAACCTCGGTGAAACGGTCCCTCAACAACGACAGGTTGGGGAGGATGCCGTAGAGCTCTAGGTACTGGTCTTTCTTGGCGCGATAGCCATGCCGGTCTTCGGGAAACTCGCCGCGCGCGAGCGCCAGGTAGGTCTCCCGGTACTCGCTCGGTTTCGGGACGTCGTCGCCCGACCCCTCGGTGAGGATGTACGGGGTCCAATCTTCGCCGAGGTCGAGCAGAAGGTGGCCGTCTTCATCGGCCGTAGCGGCATCGACCTGGCCCTGCGCCTTGCCGTCTTTCCACAGAGGCACGGGGTCTTCCAACACAACCGGCTCGGCCTCCTTGCGGGGAGCGGCGGTCTGTTCGGGCTGTGCCTCGCTTTCGACCGGAGCAGTGACAGGACCCTGTTTCGGTGTGCAGCCATAGAAAACTACACAGCCGAGAACCGAACATATTCCCAGGCGCCAATGAAACACGACGCCGACACCTTGGGCCCGAACCCGAGGCAACGCAAATTTAGCGCCGTCCAAACGAGGCTTTTCCTTGCGGTTTTGTTGAGTGAAGCCTCGAGGGTGACCCATCCTTACAGTTCCCCACTTTGTGAGAGGCAACCATGGGATCTCAGGGCACCGTCCCCTTTCTTTTGAATCAGCTGAGGCCACTTGGAAAGGGCGGCGCGGCGTTCACACAAGCGGCCGCTTCGATCGCGCTGACCAACGGCCAACCGCAAACGATCGTCGACGTGCTGCACGGCCGCGCCTTCCGCTACTACGCCGAGGGTCTGCGGCAGTACCTCGCGATAAGAACCGGCTCGACCGAGCGCGCCGATCAATGCCTCGCCAAGCTTCGCGCCTACGTGGCGAAAACCGAGAGCAACGAGCTGCTCCAACCGCCGGGGGTCCGCGCGAGGCTCTACCGCGCGGCGCGGGGCTACATGCACAACCAGAGCCGCCCGCACCAGCCGCCAAGCAAGGAAAAACTCGAGGAGCTGCCATGGCGCGCCCTCCCCTCCGCGCATCACTCGACCAGCCCGCTCAACGGGCTGCGTTTCGACCTGAGCACCGAGGATTCGGAGCTGTTGGAGCTTCGCCATGCACGAGAGCTCAGCATCGAGGAGCTGGCGTTCGTGTACGGCCAATCGGCCGATGTCATTCAAGAGCGCGTGAACGCAGCGATGGCGCAGGCGGAGCGGATTCTCACGGCGCACGGTGTCTCCGACGCCAGCCGCTTCGGTCGCGTCATCATCGAGGCCTTTGCTCTAGAGCCCGCCCCGCGCCCCCCTGGCGAGGGAGACGAAACCGTCGAGCCCTTGTCCAACGGCACGATCGTCGGTGGACGGTACTCCATCGAGGCGCGCGTGGGATTGGGCGCCTTCGGAGACGTGTACCGAGCCAAAGACACCGAAGTTCCCGGCCACGTCGTCGCCCTCAAGATGCTGCACCAGCCAGCGCACTCGAAGTCGGCCAAACAGTCGGCCCTGCGCGAGTTGCGGCTGATCGCCTCGGTGTTCCATCCGTCCATCGTGCAGTTCAAGGACCACGGCTGGTTCGAGGAGCGACTCTGGTTCGTGATGCCCTGGTACGACGGCGAGACGCTCCAGTCGCGCCTTCAGCGTGAGCCATTGAATCGCGCCGAGGCGCTCTCGATCTTTCAGCCGCTCGCGCGCGCGCTCGCCGCCATGCACGCCGCGGGCGTTCGCCACCAAGACGTCAAACCGGAAAACATCTTTCTGGCTCGAATTCCCGGGTTCGGCACGGAGGAGGTCACGCCTGTGCTCCTCGATCTCGGCGTAGCGGCCACTGAGGCCGAGATGGTGGTCGCGGGGACGCCGACGTACTTCGCACCCGAGGTCGCGGCGCAGTTCGCATCGGTTGAGAGCAAGCCGGTGGTGAGCAACAAGGCCGACGTGTTCGCGCTTGCCCTGTCGCTTCGGAACGCGCTCGAACCGGAAACTCAGGAGGACGTGGCGGCTGGCGCCGTCGATACGTTCATCGAGAATCGCTCCAAGGAGACCCCCCATGGGCCCAACCGCAAAGGGCTCAACTACCTCGCGCCGTTCTTCAACCGCTGGCTGAGTCTGAACGCAGAGGAGCGGCCGACGGCCGAGGAGCTGGCATCGGAGCTCTCGGCGCTGTCGCTCCCCGAAGAGCGCCGCGAACGCTTGAAGACGATACTTCGATGGACGATACCGATGGCGCTTGCCCTGCTCGGAGCCTCCGGCGCTGCGGTGACGGTCTTCTATCAGCAGGCCGAAACCCAGCGAGAGGTGGCGCAGCAAGCGAAGCTCACCGCCTCGGATCTTCGTCGCGACCTCGCCGACACGCGCGAAATCGCCGAGCAGCTCGAGCTTCGCTACGAGCAGAGCCGGCTGACGCGCACCGAGCTGGCAAAGCGCTTAGCGCGCACCGACGGACACGTCGCCTCTTTGAAGACGCAACTCAAGGACGAAGAGCGGCGCGTCGTGCGCACGCGCGAGAAGCTCGCGCAGAATCGCCAAGAGAAGGCGACGATTGAGCAGCACCTCTCGGAGACGGAGCGGGATCTGTCCGCCGCCGAGCGTTCGCTCGCCGGTGCGAAGCAGAGGCTTGCTGCCACCAAGCAGGAGCTAAGCGCAGAGCAAGAACGCGCGGTGCGCATCCAACGACGGCTCGAGCGAGAAGGCGAGCGCCGACTCGAGCTTCAGGGCGAGATCGCAGCGCTCGACGCTCGCCTGAACGCAGAGCTTTCAAAATCCCAGGACCTGCAGGACTCGGTCGCCAGAGCGGTCGCCGCGCGTAGCCGCGCCGAGCTCGAGCTCGAGTTCGCCGAGGAAGAGCTCAAAGCGCTCCGCGAACGTTCTGCGCCCCGCGCAGCGGAGCCCGACCCGGATGCTTTCATGCCCAGCGAGCGGTCGCCGGGAAGCTGAGCTCTCGTGCTCTCCGGCGCTACTAGCGGCGGCCCTTGTAGCCCATCATGTCCTGCACGACGGACTCGCTCAGCTCGGCGATTTCCGCTTCTTCGGCGATTCGCTCCGCACAGTCTTCACAGACTTTGGTGCGGCGCCCCTCTACCTTGACGGCGACGAGCTCATCGACTTCGTCTTTGCACGATCGGCAGGTCGGCACGGCGCGCTACCTCGCCCGCGGCAGGAAACGGCTCATCCCGGGCAACAGAACGTTCTGTCGAACCGACCGAAAAGCCCCGCCAAACCCGGTCGGAAGCGCGCGGAACGCGATATCGACGTGCTTCTGATCGGTTTCGACGCCGTGCAGCGTCACGAACGAAGTCAGCAAAGAGACGGCGCGCCGAACGAGCGGGTTCTTGCCGATGTTCGGATCGCGCATCAGGTCGAGCACGATTCGGTTCCCGTTGGCTTCTGCAAGAACAGGGGAGCGGCCGGGCATGAAGTTCACCAGCGTGCCCGGATTCGACAGGTCGAGCGCCCCAGACTTGATCAAGGCGGCAATGGGGGAATCGGACTCTCCGTTCAGCTTGAGCTTCACCTCTTCGAGCCTGAGCGCCACCGTGAGCTCTTCGTCGTTGAACACGATGCGCTCGACGAAAACGATCGCGCCCGCGCGAATCGGCGTGTTCATCAAGTCGAGGTTGCCCGACAGGCGAAGGCCCGGCGGAACCGAATCAATGTGAAAATCTTCGACCTTGCCGCTGCGCTCCGCTTGCTGACCGAGCCATCGAAGAGCCGCGAGCGGGACGCCGACCCTCAGGCCCAGCGCGCTACGGACCGCACGGCCAACCTCCTCGGGATGCATCCGCAAGTAAGAACGAAGGGCGTCGACTGTTTCTTGGGGTGTGGGCATGACCGGGGGAGTCTAATGTTCCGACCGGGCCACGTAAATGGCCAATTCGGAGGACCCCCGCTATGGGTCGAGCGTGATGGTCGTTGGGTCGCAAAAACCACGGCCGTCCCCGAGATCGGTGCACTGAGGCGTCAGGTCCGCCACATTCGGACACGGTTGGCTGGCGCCCAACTCGCAAATCCGCTGACACGTCGGGCCGTTCCTGCCCTCTCCCTCGCACGTCGCTCCGGGGATGCACACACAGACGGCGCCGAGGACGCATTCGATGCTGAAGTCGCACACGAAGCCGATGGCCTTCGGAAAGTAGTCCGGGCTCTCGAGCTGCCCGGGTAGGCAGAGCCAGAGCTCCGGAGGAGCGCCGCCCACCCCGCCGATCCCGCCGAGGCCACCTGCACCACCTGCACCGGCGTCCCCGCCCATGCCACCCTGGCCGCCTGCGCCGGAGCTGCCTCCGATGCCTTCGAGATCGCCGAGCGCTTGTGCCGATTCCAAACACGAGGCGCCGTTGGCGCATTTCACCTGATCGGGACTGCAGGTCTTTATGCAGAAATTTCCGTAGACCGTCTCGGCACAGATCGAACCGCCGCGGCACTCCGAGGTCTGGAAGCACGCGCTGCCCTCGTTCAGCGGCTTTGCACAGGCAAACAGAAGCGCCGTGAGCAGAGCAACGGGCAGAAGGAGCGCTCGGGGGTTCATCGAGACGGTATGTAGCAAGAGAGCCGGGGACGCGCGATTTTTGTACAGCAGAGACCTGGCCTAGGCTCCGATCACGGAGCCGTCCTGGGGCGCAGCGCCGTACCGCTGGGCCCGCTCGTCGTAGGCGAAGAGCTCGGCGCCTTCGAGGAGAGCCGAGGTTTCGAGCGCCGATTTATCGGGGCGAAAGCCGTCGGTCATGGGGATACGTTCGAGGCGATGGACCCAGTGCGGGCGCTCCCGCGCGTCCAGCTCTGCGGCAAACTCGTTCCAGGCCTGCAAATCGAGCCCTCGGTTGCCCTCCGTGACGACGACGGCGACGGGACGGTCGAAGCCGCCTTGGTGGATCCCGTACACCACGTTGTGACGAAGGGCCGCAAAGCCGTAGAGGGCATCCTCGATGGACCGAGTCGCAACGACGCCGTGGGCGGTCCGTAGCATTCGACTCGCCCGATCGACGAACCAGAAGTCTCCGTCCGCGTCACGCTTGAGGACATCCCAGGTGACAAACCAGGTGTCGCTGGGCTCGAAGACCCCGCGAAGCAGGCGTCGGCCGGCCTCGTCGCCGCCGGTGAAGCTCGCGAGCGGATGCTCGGCGTCGAGTCGCGCCAGGAGAATGCCAGGCTGATGATCTTCGCAGCGAATCAGCAGGCCATGCTCGTCGCGTCCAAACTCGTCGGCCTCGAAGTCATAGCCAACCAGCGCGACTTCCGCGCTCCCTGGAAGGGGACGGCCGAGTGCGCCTACCTTTTCACCCGATGCGTTCGCGAGGACGGCATTGCCTTCGGTCGCCGCGTAGAACTCCAAGATGCCGAGCGGGCCGAATCGATCGAGGATCCGCTGCCAGACATCGCGCCGAAGCCCGCTTCCGGCAAATAGGCGGATCGGGTTCTCGTTGTCCGACGCAGAGGGCTCGGCCCGCAAGAGCTCGCGCAGCATCTCACCCGCATAAAAGACGACCGTCGCGCCGTAGCGACGCACGTCGGCCCAAAACGCGTCGGGGTCGAACGCCGTCGCGAGCGCCAAGCGCGAGCCGCCCACGAGGCCGCCGCCCACGGTTACCAGCATGCCGGCGGGGTGATGCAGCGGCAGGCAGCAGTACACCGTGTCGCGTGGCGACAGGGTACAGGCGGCAGCGGCGCCATAGGCCGAAAAGGCCCAGCGCTGGTTGGTGATTTTGGCCGCCCGTGGGCTCTTTCCCCTTCCAGCCGTGAGAATGATCATCGCCAAATCGCGCGCGAGCCCAGGGTTCGGCTCGTACCAGCCGGGAAGCTCCACCGCATCGGGGTCGATTTGCTCCATGTCGATGACTCCGGCTGGTAGCGAGCGCTCTTCGCCCACGCCCCCGAGGACGAGAACCTCTTCGGAGAGCTCCAGGCCGAGGGCCGCGTTCTCCGGGTCGGTAACGAGGAAACGGGGCGCGGACCCATGGAGCGCATCTTCGAGCGTGGCGCGAGAGCGGTTCGGGCTCAGCAAGATCGACACCGCACCCAAGCGGCTCAACGCAGTGGTCATCGACAGATAGCTGGGGCGCGCATTCATCAAGACGGCCACCGGCTCACCGCGACGGACACCGCAGCGAATCAAACCCCGGACGACATGGTCCACCCGCCGATCCGCTTGTGCGTACGACAGAGCACGGCCTTGCCACAGAAAGAAGGTCCCCTCGGGATTGGCATGCGCTTGTTCGGAAAGGGCGAGACCCAGGCTCACGCGGGTGTCGGGCTGCATCTGCTGAAGCACGCTGAGGCGGGGCACCTGCCAGCGAAGGCTGTCGAGCTCCTCGCCGAGGTCGGTCGCTGCCCGCCCCATGCGATTCCACCAGGCGCCGACCGTGCCTACGACCGTTCGATAGAAGAGCTCGACGTCGAAATCGACTTCCTCGAAGCCTGCTTCCTCGGGCTCTTGGAGCGGGGCCGGCGCTTGGAGAGCAGCCGGCTCGGGGCCAAGGCCTTCGCGCCAGCGTATCCAGCTCGCGACGGTCGGCCAGGTGAGCGACATGGCTTGTTTGCCCACGACGAGACCGAAGTGCCCCGCTCGCATCGAGACCTCGAAGAGCTCGGCGTTGGGCGCGGCGCCTCGAATGGCGCGAATCGCGGATTCGTTTGCGATCGAATCGCGCTCACCGACGAAGAAAAGAACGGGGCAGCGGATGTCCGCGAGGGTGACGGTGCGCCCGTCGACGACGAACCCGCCAGAGAGCATCCTGTTGTGAACGACGAACTCGTCGATGAACTTCTTGAGGGCCGGGCCAGGCCAGGCCACGAAGCCCTCTCCACCGAGAAACCTCCTGCGTGCTTCGCGCTTTTCGAGCGCCTGCCGATCGTGCAGCTTACGAACGAAGTCCATGAGCTGGCCGACTTCCTTGTGGGCGGCGAGGAGCTTGAACCCGGTGCTCGTCAAAAAGCCGGGAAGGCCTTCCAGCTTGTCGAGCGGTGCATCGAGAGCACCTTGCGCAAGCTCGAACATGCGCCCCGCTACGCTGTCTTGGATCATCGGGAGGTTCCGATGGATGTCGACCGGGCTGCCAAAGGTCACCAAGGACGCGATGCCTTCGGAGCTTCGGTAGGCCGCGGTTTGATAGGCGAACATCCCGCCCTGCGAGTACCCCACTACATGCACGTCGTGGCCGGTGGTTCCGCGCACCCAGTCGATTGCGTCGCTCACCGCCTTGATGTGATCGTCGAGGGTGCGTTTCATGCCCCCCTCTTCTTGCTCGGGGGAGCCGAAGTCGATCACCCAAACGTCGAGCCCCAGCTGCGTCAATGCGGTCACCCCGCTGATGTCCGGCGCGACGTCGTAGATCTCCGCGGTGACCATGAGCGGCGGAATCAGCAGCAGGGGCGCGCCAACCGTCGGCCGGTGCTCGTCCCCCCCGTAGCGGCGCAGGCGCGCGATCCGCATCTGGTGTGCGACCTTGTACGGAGCATGCTCCGGGTCGGTGAAATGTCCTAGACGCGCCAGCTCGAGGGCGTTCTCGGTCGCCATGGCGACGCGGCGAAAAGGCGTTCGCCAGCTCTGTTTTCGGCCCTTAGCTGTCATGGTCTAGACGGTGACCCTAGCACTCTGGCCGCGGGAATTGGAGCCTCCGGGCTAGGCATGTCACAACCGCGCTCTTCTCATGACCGTGCTCGCTTCCATCACGATGCCCTCTTTCACGCCCTCCGAACGGCTGGCGCTGCGACGCATCGAAAGCGTGCTCGCTTGCCACCCCTACATGCGCATCGACCTCGGCAGCCAAGGCCCCCTCGCCCGCGAGCTCGAGGGAGTGTTGAGCACGCGTCTCGCCTTGCTTCACACCGAGGGCCCTTCGAACACGCTGTCGCTTCGAGCCAAGCTCCGCGCTTGGGAGGCACAGCTAGCCGAGGCCGTGCACGACGAGCCGGGCTCCGATGAGGTCGGCCTCCGCTACGAGACCACTCTTTTGCTTCACCCCGGGCCCGAGTCTTTGCCACGCGGACAGAGACCCGCTGCACAGGTGGCTCAGATCACCAGGCGATGGGAAGGCCTGCGACAACGCCGTGACCTCGAGTCAATCCTCTCCGAAAAAGCGGCGCAAAGCAGAGACTTCGTTCGTCACGGAGCAACCCTTCCCTTCTACTGGCTCAGGCGCCGGCGGATTCGCAGGCTCGTCCCGCGCGTCGTGACGGACAACGCGCAGCTCCGTGAAACCTTTGCCGCCATCGAGGAGATCGGGCCTCTCGTCGACAACTTCGCGTTCAGGGGGGCGGCTGCGTCGCCTGTCTCGACCGATGTCGCCATCGCCGATCTCGCCTTTCTGTACATGCAGCTGGCCGACGAGTTCCTGGACGAGCTGGCCGCCGCGGTTGGCGGACACGACGCAGCGGGAAAGCTCCTGAGGGCGCTCTACCGGGACGACACGGCCGAGCGCCCACTCCGCGAGCTTTCCCTTTCGCACCTTCGTTCGCTCGGCATCTGGCCCGACGCGCACACGACGAAGTTCGGAATTACCTTGTCGGAGCTGTTCGACGCGCTCGACCAAGTCGCCACGTCCATCGATTCGCGACTCGCCGACGCCAGGCGGGAGACGGTTCACGCAACCAACCTCTTCCTGCACCACTGCTTTCAGACCTACCTCGATGAAGCGGAGCTCTGTAGCTGCGCGCGTGAACGGCGGGCCGATCGCATGCGATTGCAGGACACGGCCTGGCATTTCTATCGCAAGAACAACATGGTCATGATGCTCTGGCTCGACCTGCGGGCCCACCTGCTCGGCCTCGACCCCGCCAAGTACGCGGGCGAAATCCGCCGCTGGGGCTATCTCTTGGCGTCGTTTCAGATCTTCGACGACCTCAAGGACATGGCCCTCGACCTCGGAAAGCAGCCGAGCTACCCGCTGCAGATCGCGGCGAACGACTTCCCGGCCGAATTCACGTGGCTCGAAGCGCAGTTTAGAACGCGGCGTGCGCCGATCTCGCGCGACGAGGTGCCCGAGGTGAATCTTCGAGCGAGCGGGACGGTGCAGCAGTGCATGCGTTGGAGCCGGCTCATCGCGCTCGCTCACTTCGACAACACCTTGCTCTACGCCTGGGATCAGCGCTGGCGAAAGAGCTGGACGCGCCGGCGTAGCTCTTTCAATCCGCGCGGCGGCACGATGCACCGGGCGCGACGGCACGCCGTCGACCGCCTCGTCCGCGCACTCGTGGCCATGCGCGGCTTCGATGGGACCTCTGTCGGCGAAGAGCAGCTAGCGTTCGCGCTCGATGCAAGCGCGTACGAGGGCTCGTGGCAAATCTATCTGGCGCTGTTCCCGAACATTCGTGCGATGTATCGGTTCGCAACGCTTCGAATGTGGATGAGCGCCGAAGAGAAGGCGCGCGCAGCGAGGCAGCTGCTGCGGCGTTACCCTCGCGCGCGGGCGAACGCGCTAGTCTGCCTCGCCGATGCTGATGTCGACCATGAGGTCAGCGGCGATCGCCTCGAGGCTTTCTCGAAGATGATCGAGGTCTAGTCCCTTCGGTGCACGAAGTCGGGCCATCGCCTTGAACAGGGTGTCGCCGGACCAGGGAGCGCCCTCGCACTCGGTGTTGAGCTCGTCGACGTTGACACCGCGTACCGCCAGCGCTTCGGAGATCTTGTGAACGATGCCAGGCCGATCGCTCCCGATGAGCTCGAGGACGATGAGATGCCCCTCCTCGACGGCGTCCTCGACGCCGCGCTCGACCACGACCCGAAGCCCGTCGGCGCGGAGCGCTTCGAGCGCACCGGACAGCGCATCGGCCTGCGCAGCGGGCACGCTCACCCGGAGAATTCCGGCGAACTCTCCCGCCAGGCGAGACATCCGGCTCTCCACCCAGCTTCCGCCGTTTGCCTCGACGGCAGCGGACACCGACTCGACCAGCCCAGGCCGATCCTTCCCAATCACGGTAACGACGAGCGACTCCATAGGGGACACGGTGCATACCCGTAATCATCCGACATTCCAAGGCTTTTCAGGTAGCGTCCGGGAGGCCTGCCGGGGTCGCTGCGATCGGCGCCGCAGAAGCGGCTAGATCTCGGGCAGTTAGGGCCTTAGAGCGTTTGCCGATGTTCGCGAAGCGCACAGGAGAGGTCGAGCCGTTCCTCGCAATGGAAGTGATGGAGCGTGGCATGGCGATGGCTCGCGCCGGCACGTCAATCGTTCAACTCGGGGTTGGCGAACCGAACTTCGATGCGCCGCCGGCGGCCGTCCAAGCTGCGGTCGACTCGCTCGTGTCTGGAGAAACGCACTACACCGACAGCCGCGGCTTGTTCGTTCTGCGCGAAGCGATTGCGCACGATTGCAAAACGCGTCGCGGTGTGGAGGTGAACCCGGACCACATCATCGTTACGAGCGGCACCTCGCCGGCGATTCTCCTCTGCCTGAACCTCTTGGTCGATCCGGGCGACGAGGTGATTCTTGCTACCCCCCACTACCCTTGCTACCCGAACATGATCTCGGTTTGTGGAGGTACACCGGTGCTCGTGCCGACCGGTCCCGAAGATGGCTTCGTGATGGACGTTGGCAAAGTTCGGGAAGCCATTACGCCGAGGACGCGCGCGATCTTCCTTGCCACGCCCGCCAATCCTACGGGCGCCGTGCAACCGCGCGAAGTCGTCCAAGAGCTGAGCGACCTCGGCATCCCCATCCTCTCGGACGAAATCTACGACGGTCTCACCTACGACGGGGCCCAGGTCGCCTCTCCGATGGGTTTCACCGAAAACTGCTACGTGCTCGATGGTTTTTCCAAGCGCTACGCAATGACAGGGTTCCGCCTGGGCTATCTCATCGCCCCACAAAATGCGATGAGGCCTCTGCAGAGCCTGATGCAGAGCTTCTTCATCTCCACCTCACAGTTCGTCCAGCAGGCGGGCATCGCGGCTCTGGCACACGGCGCCGAGCACGTCGAACACATGCGTCAGCAGTACGCGATTCGCCGGCGCATTCTGATCGACGGGCTCCGCGAGATGGGCTTTTCCATTCCGATCGATCCACCCGGCGCTTTCTACGTGCTCGTCGACATGCGCCAGTTCGGGCGCGACTCGTTGACTTTGGCTTTCGACATTCTCGAAAAAGCGCACGTGGCGCTCGGCCCCGGCCGCGACTTCGGAGAAGCCGCCGAGGGCTTCGTCCGGTTCAGCTTCGCTACCTCGCTCGAACAAATCGAAGAGGGCCTGCGTCGTTTGGCGCGCGCAGTGCCGGAGCTCTGAGCCTCAGCCGCCTCCGCCGAGCATCTCGAGCAGAGCGGCTTCGTCGAGGGTGGTGACGCCAAGCGCCTCCGCTTTCTCGTACTTGCTGCCCGGATCAGCCCCTGCAACGACGTAGTTGGTCTTCTTCGACACGGAGCCGGACACCTTGCCTCCGGCGGCCTTGATGCGCTTGGTAGCCTCGGTTCGTTTCAGCGTCGGCAGGGTTCCGGTCAGCACGAAAGTCTTGCCCGACACGGCCTCAACCGCGCGCACGTCTGCTGCTTCGACCCGGAGGCTCACGCCTACGTCGGCCAGGCCGGCAAACACCTTTCGGACAGCCGGCGAATCGAGCTCGTGGAAAATGCTATCGGCCGACTTACGCGCGAGGCCTTCGATGGCGCCGCGATCGGTTGATTTCGCAGGGGCCACCGTTTCGATCGCGTCCTCGTCCTGTGCCGCATACCGCCCGGCAAACTCCAAGAGCGCATCAGCCGTCTTGAAGTACGCCGCCAGGTCCTCGGCCATGGTTTCGCCCACGTGCCGAATCGCCAAGCCGTGAAGCACGCGCGCAAGCCCGCGCTGCTTGGCTTCCTCGAGGCCTGCCTTCACGCGCTCGGCGCTCTTTTGCCCCATGCGGTCGAGCGCGGCGAGCGCGTCGACGTCGAGCCTGAACAAGCCGTCGGGCGAACGCACACCCAGCTTGTCGACGACCTGATCGACGAGTACCTCGCCCATCCCGTCGATGTCCATCGCTCCGCGGCTTGCAAAGTGACGCAAGCGCTCACGCACCTGGTCGGGGCAGGCGGGGTTCGGACAGTAGACGAAGATCTCTTCGCTCACCGCCTCGGTGCCGCAGGTAGGGCAAACCGTGGGCGGCACGAAACGCCTCGCCCCGCGCTTACGCTTGGTTTTGTCGACCTCGACAACCTGCGGAATGATCTCGCCGGCTTTCTCCACCAGCACCGTGTCTCCGACGCGCACATCTTTGCGTTCGAGCTCGACGAAGTTGTGGAGCGAAGCGCGGCTCACCGTGGTCCCCGACACGAACACGGGTTCGAGGAGGGCAACCGGGGTGAGCTTGCCCGACTTTCCGACCGACACCTCGATCGAAAGCAGCTTGGTGGGCTTGCGTTCAGGAGCGAACTTGTAGGCGATACCCCAGTGGGGGTGATGCCCGGTTGCCCCAAGCCGCGCGTACAAGCCGAGGTCATCGACCTTGATGACCATGCCGTCGATGTCGTAGTTCAGGCTCTGCCGCCGGGCCTCGTACGCATCGCAGTACTGGAGCGCATCCTCCTCGGAGTCAGTGCGGAAGACCTCGCTGAGGTACACCTCGGCGCCTCGGTCGCCCAACCACTGCAGCACCTCGTACTGCGTCGGCGGCAGCTTCACCCCTTGGTCCCACGCAATCTGGTATAGGAACGCCCGAATCCCGGTCGCTTCGAGTCCGGCGGGGTCTTTGCGCTTCATCATTCCCGCACAACCGTTGCGCGGATTGATCAGCGGCTTGTCGAGCGTCGCATTGAAGCGGGCAAACGACTCGAGCGGCCAATAAAGCTCGCCCCGGATCTCGAGCTCGCTGTTCGCTGCCCGCGCGAGCTTCACCGGCACCGTCCCGAGCTGCGCAACTTGTTTGGTGATGACATCGCCTTTGCGGCCGTCACCGCGGGTCACAGCACGGCGCAGCTCGCCGTCGACGTACAGAAGCGACACCGAAATCCCGTCGACCTTTGGTTCGACGAGGACCGGTAGCTCGTCCACCTCGAGCTCCTTGACTCGTCGCCGGAACCAAGCCGAGAGCTGATCGGCGATCGGTACCGGCGCTCCGCTGCTGTCTCGTCGGTTCGGGGAAAGCTTCTCGAGCGAAAGCATCGGAACACGGTGCTCCACGGTCTCGAAGCCGAGCGTGTGATCTTGCCCGGGCTGCGCATCGACTCGGTCGGCCGGGTCGACGCCGAGGGAATCGGCAAGCTCGCCGTAGCGCTCGACGAGCTCATCGAACGCCGAGTCGGTGATCTCGGGTGACCCCGCGCGGTAGGCGGCCTCGTGATAGCGAATCTGTTCGCTCAGCTGCTCGAGCTCGACTTCGTCTCGCAGGCGACCGCCCATCCCCAAACCTTGCCAGAAATAGCCCTACTCAACAGGAGATAGCCCGCCCCGCCACGGGCTTGCATCGGCCTTTTGGGTGATGTTGTGACATCCCCTTGCCGCTGAGGCACTTTGTCTAGAGAGGGGATGGACCGAGAGGGGCAGCTTTTGGCGGACCGCGAGGCGGGACGGGAAGCTCGTCGCGAGCAAATGCGCGACGAGCAAATGCGGCTTCGTTCGCTCGCCGCGCTCCAGCACGTACTGCCGATCCTGGCATTCATCTACGCGGCCGGCGCCGTCCTCTTCCTCTTGGCGCCTCCATTCGTCCCGAACGCGCCTCACGTCTTGATTTGTGCGGTCGCGGCGGCGCTGTCGCTGCTGGTCTGGACCCTCGCGCGCGTGGACGATCCACGCCACGACACGCCGGCCTCAGTCGCCACGATCTTCATCGCGGCGGGCATGGGCCTGGCGATGTTCGCTTTCAGCGGGTCGCTCAGCAACACGGCAACGCTCGCCATCGCGATCATGGCCACGGCCGCCGTGACCTACCGGCCTTCGATCTATGCGGTGATGATCCTCATTGCGCTCGTCGGATGGCTACCTCTTGCGCTTGGGGTCGAGAGCCGTGAGATCGGCATGGGCATCCTCCAACTCGTGGCGGCCAGCACCGTCGGGGGGTTGTTCCTTTGGTCGCGGCGTCAGCTGATGTTCAGCCTCTACGACCAGGCCGACGAGGCCGAGGAGATGCGTCAGTTCGCAACCGAGCAATCGCGCACGTTGGAAGGCGCGCGCGATGCGGCTCTGGCATCCGCACAGGCCAAAGGGCAGTTCCTCGCCAACGTGAGCCACGAGGTTCGCACTCCCCTGAACGGCATCCTCGGGCTGCTTCAACTGATCGATGCAAACGCCCTGCCCAAACCGCAGGACGAGTATCTCCTCGAGGTCCACAAGTCGGGCCGTGCGCTTCTCGCGATCGTCAACGACTTGCTCGACCTCTCGAAAATCGAGGCTGGCGAAATGCGCCTCGAATCGGTCCCTTTCGACGTCGTTTCGATGACCGAAGAGATCGCGGTCAACTACGCTTCGGCGGCTCAGGGCAAGAGCATCGAGCTCATCACTCATGTCGGTCCCGAAGTCCCGGCAGAGGTCTGCGGGGACCCGCTCCGGCTGCGGCAGGTGATCTCCAATCTCTTGAGCAACGCGCTCAAGTTCACCAAAGAGGGCGAGGTCGTCGTCAGCGTTCGCGTTCGCGACCGCGGGCCTTGGCACGTCGATCTCGAAGTCCGAGTCACCGACACGGGCGAGGGAATTCCCGACGCTCGTGCGGAAAGCATTTTTCGACCGTTCTCACAGGCAGACGATTCGACGACGCGTGAGCATGGAGGCACGGGGCTTGGGCTCCCGATCTGCAGACAGCTGGTTGCCTTGATGGGCGGCGAGCTCCGAGTGCTGAGTACCGTCGGACAGGGAAGCACGTTCTTCTTCGAAGCGCGGTTCGAGCTCGAAGAGCGCCTGAGCGAAGAGCTGCAGGCGGTCACCGAAGCGCTTCACGGGATGAAGGTCCTGATCCTCGAGAGCAACAACCGCGCACGCGAAACCCTCAGCGCACAGCTCGAATCCTGGGGCATGGAACCCTGGGCGACCACGACATTCGACGGCGCCCTCAGCACCTTGCGAGTGTCGCAGCAGCTCAACGTCATGTTGATCGACCTTCGCAGCCTCGGGACCGACTGGCGAAGCCGAATTACCGAGCTCAACACCATTGCAGCAAACGAAGGCATCTCGCTGGTCGCGATTTGTTCCTACCGCCATGAAATCAGGGAGCTGGTCGAAACGGGCATCCAAGTGCATGTCGAGAAGCCGATTCGACGGGCGAAGATCATCGCGGCCCTGCTCGAAACGCTCAACCGGATCAGCGAGCCGGCGCCCGCGTCGAACGAAGCAAGCGATGCATCCCTGCCGCCTTCGGTGCCGATGGCGCTGCAGTCCAATGGAATGAAGGTTCTCGTCGCCGAAGACAACGAGATCAACCAACGGGTGGTGGTCGCGCACCTACAGGCGCTCGGATACGAAGTCGACGCGGTCAACGACGGCGTCGCGGCGCTCGAAGCCCTGAGCAACGGCCGACACGGCTACGCCGCGGTCATCATGGACGGGCAAATGCCGAGGATGGATGGCTACCAAGCCGCCCGCGAGCAGCGCGCACGCGAGCTGTCATCGGGCCAGCGGCGCGTTCCGATCATCGCTCTTACGGCGCACGCGATGAAGGGCGATCGAAGCACCGCACTTGCCGCGGGGATGGACGACTACCTGACCAAGCCGTTCACGCGGAAAGAGCTTCAACGAGCACTCAACCGCTGGGCGGCCCGACCCGCTGCCAGCATTTCGGAGTTCCCCCCCAACGCTCTCGACACCACGATCACCGCTCAGCTCTTGGAGCTCGATGAGGAAGACCCCGGGTTCGTCTCCGACGTCATCGACAGCTTCTTCAAAAACGCCGAGGAAAACCTCGCTCGAATGAGAGCAGCCGTCGAAAACGAAGACCTAGAAGCCTTGCACCTCGGTGCTCACATGATTCGGGGGAGCAGTCAGCAGCTCGGCGCGCGTCGGCTTGGAGCCACCACCTCGAAGATCGAAACCACCAGGACCATCGAGGAGGCGGGATCGCTCCTCGACGACCTCGAAAGCGACCTCGAAGGTGCCCGAGAGGCCCTCACCGCCCTCGCGGACCGTGCACTCGAAGCCGCTTCTTAGGCCGGGTCAGTTCTCGGCTGCGCCGCAGAGGTGGGCGGCGTCGACGATCCAGCTGTCGCGAATCGTGCGCTCGGGAACGCCGTCCACGTGCTCCACGAGCCACTCGACGTCCGATGCCTCAAACCGAGCGATTTGATGGAAGTGGTAAATGCCGAGTCGATTCAGCATCCGTTCGAGGCTCGGGTCGACGCCCTCGAGCCGCTGCAAGTCGTCGCGAGGACCGAACGGCTGCACCATGACCCAGGCCGGCGGTCGCGATTGGCCGCCGCTGCGCGCCTCGAGCTCGACGTCTCGAAGCCGGCCCTTGAGGCGTTCGATGTCGTCGAGCATTCGCTCGTGAATCCCATGGAGTACCTCGAGCTCGGTTTGCAAGCGCGCACCCCGCGCCTCGGCCTGCCGTAGCGTCGTGTTGGCTTCGTCTCGCTCCTGAACCGCGATGCGAAGCTCATTTCGCAGCTCGTCGGCCGACTCGCGCGAGCCTGGCTCCGCTTCGAGGTCGGCCTCCGAAAGACGCTCGCGAACCTCTTGCATGGCGCGATTCCGCGCATCCAAGGTCGCGGTCAGCTGCCGCTTCGCGCGCTGCAGGGTCTCGACCTTCTGCGTCAGGCCGCCGAGCTCCTTTTGCAGTCCATGCATTCGCGAGCCCTGCGTCTCGAGGTCGGCGCGCGCTTCCTCGAGCTCGTATTCGAGTGTCTTGGCTCGCACTGGAGCAACGAGCCGCCCCCAAAAAACCTGGCCAAGCCATAGCAGGAGCGCTCCGAGCAAGGCCGAAATCAGCAATCCGCCGATCATCTGCAGCATGAGATACGTCATGACTCACCTCCCCCAAGGCTGTCCTCGCCGGCTACACGCAGGTCCATGCGCACGACGCGCACCCCCCGGACCATACGTACGATGCGCTCCGCCCGCCGTGCCTCGGACGCTGACGAGACCCCTCCGCGAAGTTCGACGTCTCGTCCATCGACGACGGGCACGACCTCCTCGAAGCCGGTGCGTTCGAGGACATCGCGGACACGCGTGGCGACGTCCCACTCGATTTGGTGGCGCGCTGGGCTGAGACAAGACAGCCAAATGACATAGCCAAAGAAGCCTGCCGAAACGGTCCCAAAGACTGCTTTCTTCCACATCGCGCGGTCTGCCTACGAGCTGCATTGAACTCGATTCGCGAAAAAAATGCCACGTTCCGGCAAAGCAAAGGCGACCGCTGCGCGAGGAAGCACACAAATCGTGGGGGCCTTCGCCCCATCGGGTGCCCGCGCCGGCCCGTCAGCCGTCGAGCTCGTAGCGCTCGACGATTTGGAAGAGGCGCTCCTGGCGATTCTCGGACCAGGTGTAGAGCGCGACCGCGGCCGCTGCGAAGGTCACGCCGCGCAGGTCGATGGACCGAGCCCAGCGAAGCGCCTCCCGACGCTCCTCGGCGCGCGCCCTGCGCTGAATCCGGGCCAGCGTCACGTGCGGAAGCGGCGGCCGGCTGTCTTCGCGGGCGCCCGCTGCCCTCAGTAAGGGAGCCCTGGCCTCCGCGATCATCTCGCTCAGCGCATCGCGCCCGGTCTCGACCATCGCCGCGAGCGCCGAGGGTTTTCGGGGGTGCCCAAGCGGCTCGACGCCCGAGAACGACCCTTGCACCTGCCGAAACGAAGCAACTTTCTCTATCTGGTCCCACGCCTTTCTCGCGTCCGACTCTTGCACCGCGCCGAGAAAGCCCAAGGTGATGTGAAGGTCTGAGGCCGCGAACACGCGGACGCGGGCGGGCGGAACCGGTCGCAGATGAAAATGCCTCATTTGCATCGGGAACGCGATGAACCAATTAGCATCCACCGGACGAGTCTAGTTCCAAGCCAGCCCCCCCGCGAGAGCCCATGCCCATCACACAAGCGTTCAGCGAATCCTTACAGGCGCACCCCATCTATACCTGGGCGCTGCTCGGGATCGTCGTCCTGGGCATCGTCAGCTTCGTTCTGTTGCTGTTCATCTCGGCTCCTTACGGCCGCCACCTCCGGCCTGGGTGGGGCCCTACGATGAACGCGCGGGCCCTGTGGGTCCTGATGGAGGCGCCGTCGCCGATTTCATTCGCGATGGTCTACTTCATGTCGGACAACGCGTTTCGGCCGGTCCCACTCATCCTCTGCGGGCTCTTCATGCTGCACTACGTGTACCGGTCCTTCATCTACCCGTTCCGGATGCGCGGGGGCCACAAGCAAAAGCCCATCCTCACCGGCCTGCTGGCGTTCTTCTTCAATACCGCCAACGGCTCGACCAACGCCTTCGCGATCACCGAGCTCGCCCCGCACCTGTGGAGCAGCGGCTGGCTCACCGACCCGCGCTTCATGGCGGGAATCGTCATCTTCACGACCGGCTACGCGATCAACCAGCAGTCCGACGCCATCCTCATGAATCTTCGAAAACCCGGCGAAAGTGGCTACAAGATCCCCCATGGCGGCTTCTACCGCTGGCTCTCGAGCCCGAACTACTTCGGGGAAATCATCGAATGGCTCGGCTTCGCGCTCGCCGCCTGGACCGTCCCCGCCTGGATCTTCGCCTGGTTCACCGCCATGAATCTCGTCCCACGGGCTTTTTCGAACCATCGCTGGTACCTCGAACACTTCGGGGACTACCCAAAAAGCCGCCGCGCGATCATTCCGTTCGTCCTCTAGTCCGTAGACTTGCGTCCCCGCCCGGATTGACGCGACAATGGGCGGCCAAGGGCGCACATCATCGGGGAGGGATGCACGGTGGCCGACAAGGACTCCAGCTCGCGTAAAGAACCGTCCGACCTGTTCAAGGTCGAAAACGCCACGCCGTCGATTGCACCGGTCAACAAGATCGTCTTGCCGCCGGCCGAAGCGCTCAAGCGACGTATTCGGCGCTTCATCGCCGCAGGGATCGCGGCGCTCATCTTCTTCTTCATCGTTCACACGGTGCTCGGCTGGATTCACGATGCTCGCTTGGCCTCATCTCTGGACGAGGTCATCAGCGATGCGAGCCCGGATGTCATCGACGACGCCCTGGCGCTCCTTCGGGACGACCCGGATGGCTCTGTCCGAGCACGCTTACTGGCCACCGCGGGCCTCGGCGGTGATCTCGACAAGCTGAAGCAAGCCGAAGCGCTTCTCGCAGAGTCCACAAAGCAAAACGATCCCGACCAGCGAATAGCCAAGATCTACGCGTTCCTCGCCGAAGGCGACCCGCGGGCCGCACACGCCGAAGCCGAACGGCCGGCCAAGTACTCGGAGCAAGCCGATGCGTTCCTTCTTGGACGGGCGTCGACCGCCATCGCACGCGGTCAGTGGAAAAAGGCGCGTCCCGACGCTGAGAAAGTCGTAGATGCGCGACCGGGCGCACCCGAGCCCCTCGCGTTGCTCGCCCGCATCCAGGCACGCACCGACGGCGCCGAAACCGCGCTCGCAACGCTCGACAGGGCAAACAAAGAAACGTCGGCAACGAGGATCGTGCGTGCGCAGGTCGTTGGCCTGCTCCAAGGGAACGCGAGCGAAGCTCTCTCGCTCGTCGAAGAGGTCCGCTCTGACGAAGATGCGTCGCCAGTCCACAAGGCGTGGGCGGATTTGATCGAGGGCGTGCTCGCCTACCGGCAAGGCGCAATCGGCGAAGCCTTCGACCGTGCGCGCGCCGCGGCCGAACGCGAGATTCTGGCGGACGAGACCTTGATCGTGGGGACCGCACAGCTTCTGCTCGCGCTCGGACGAACCAGCGAGGCCAAGGGCGTGCTCAAGCGCCTCTCGAGCGGTCCGTCTGCGGACCTCGCCACGCGGGCGCACGTGATCGCGTGGTGGTACGCGCAGACCGGCGACCGGCGCGCGGGGCTCGCCACGCTCAGCGGCGCCGGTTTTGGTCCAGAAAATGAAGCCAAACCGGCGTTTCGAGCGCTGGTCATCGCCGAGCTGCTGAATAGCTCCCCTCGAGCAGCCGAGCGGGGCCGCGCCGCCACGCTCTACCAAGAGGCCGCCAGCGATCGGCGATGGGGGGTGGCCGCCTCGAATGGGCTTTCGCGCTCGCTCCTCGAAGACGGCAAGGTCGAGGAGGCGATCGCAGCGCTCGAAACGGGGCTCGCTGCGGCGCCCAATCATTTGAGCTTGGTGGACACCGCGTCCGAGGCGTATGTCGCAGCCGGCCAGCTCGCCCAAGCCGAGAAGGTGACCTCGGCTGCGCTCGCTGCGTTCGAAGGTGAAGGCTGGGCACACGGCAGCTACGCGCGGGTTCTTCTAGCGCAGGGCGATGCTGAAAAGGCGGTGGCCGAGCTCGAGCGCGCCGTCGAGCTGAGCCCCGGGGACGCCAGCCTGCATGGGCTTCGCGGCGACGCCGCCCGTATGGTCGGCTCGGGTGACGACGCGAAAGCGGCCTACGAAAAAGCGCTCGAGCTCGATCCGGCGCAAGCGCGCGCCTTGTCCGGCTTCGCAACCCTCTTGATCGACACTGGCAACTTCGATCGGGCCGCTGGAGTCATCGAGCAAATGGACGAGGCCAAAGTCCACGACCTACGGGCCGACGAGCAGCGCGTTCGCTTTGCGATCCTCACGGCCGCCGGGCAGAGCGGCATGTCGACGATGCGAAACGCGATCGGCCGCCACCCGAAGAACGTGCCGCTGCGACTCGCCGGTGCGCGCGTCGCGCTGCAAGCAGAAGACTACGCCCGTGCCGGCACGTACTATCAGCAAGCCAAACGTAACGGCGCCGATGCGCGTCTCGCCGACACCGCCTTGGCGCTCGCGCAGCTCTACGGCCGCCGAACGCTGGGTGCCGAGAACTCGCTCGAGCGCGCGCTCGAAGCCGTCGACGCAGAAGGGAATCGCCTGAAGGCAAGCCCGCAGGTTGAGGTCTGGGAGCTCATCGTCCGCGCCCGGCTCGCCCTCGCCAACGAGAAGCGCGGCCTCGCCGTCCGATACGCGGCGCAGGCCATGAAGGTCGCTCCAGACGACGCGGACCTCCACCTGCTCCGCGCCGATATCGAAGAAGACCGCGAGCGCTCTCCGGAGGCGCCCCTTCGGAAGGCCGCCGGCGCTGCAGTCTCGATGCCCATTGCGGCCGGTCGGCTCGCGGTTCTGCTCGGCCCGACCGAAGAAGGCTGCGCGATGGCCGCAGGCTACCTGAAGGCCAATCGAGGCGGCAAGCTCGCGAGCCGAGCGCGCGAGCTGAAGCGCCAGTGCAAGTAGCGGCCGGCGTCTACTCGGCGTCCGGAAGCAGGCTCGAAACGCGGGCGACCGCGTCGATGTACTCGCTGACCATTTCTTCGATGACCTGACGCGCCGGCTTGCGCGTATTCATCTGACCCACGACCTGACCGACAGGGGTGCCGAGCAGCGTGTCCGAGCCCTCAGCGCCCGTCTGCGCGAAACGAGTGATGCGCTGCGTCGCCTCGGCCGTTGCCATGAACTGGAGTGGCATCGGAAGGTATCCGGGGCACTCCGGGTCGTCGTCCCAGGCCCTGGTGTACGCCGTCTTGAGCTGCCGGGCGGGCTTGCCGCTGATGCAGCGCGAGCGAACCGTTTCGGTGGAGTCGGCGACGAGCAGCTTGTCGATGAGCGAGGGAATGGAGTCGGATTCCTCGGTGGCAAGCCAGAGCGAGCCAGTCCAAACGCCAGCGGCGCCCATCGCCATCGCGGCCGCCATCTGACGGCCCGAGCCGATTCCGCCTGCTGCAAGCACCGGGGTCGGCGCCACCGCGTCGACGACCTGCGGCAACAGGACCATCGTCCCGATCTCGCCGGTGTGGCCGCCCGCTTCGAAGCCAGACGCGATCACGATATCGACGCCGGCCGTCTTTTGCTTGATCGCCTGCCGCACCGTGCCGCAGAGCGCCGCCACCATCACGCCCTGGTCGTGCGCCTGGCTGATGATGTCTTCTGGGGGCGGCCCAAGCGCGTTTGCAATGAGCGCGATCGGGTGTTTCATCGCGACCTCGAAGTGCGCTCGCCCGCCCGAGGCTGACCAGCCCAGCAGGCCTTCGATCTCTTGGACGTCGTCCGGAAGCGGCGGCACCCCGTTTCGTTCGAGCAAATCGTTGATCCACTTGCGGTGCGCAGGCGTGATCATCTGGTCGAGCTGCTCTTTGCTGATGTCGCCCTGGTCCTTGCCGATGTACTTGGCGGGGATGACCGTATCGACCCCATAGGGCTTGCCGTCGACGTGCTCGTCGATCCACTTCAGCTCGAGCTCGAGCTGCTCGGGGCTGTAGGCCACGGCGCCCAACACCCCGAGCCCGCCGGCCCGGCTCACCGCCGCCACGACGTCACGGCAGTGGCTGAACGCAAAGATGGGGAACTCGATCCCCAGTCGCTCACAGATCTCAGTCTTCATACAAACACCCGAACATCAACCCTTCAAAAAACGGGACAGTCCCCTTTTTCGAGAATAGAACATGTTCTAGTTTGCAGGAAGGCGCGCCGGGGGTCAACGCCAAAAGCACTCTGGGTTTGCGGGCGTTCTTGTCGTCTATTCGAGGCCTTCGTCGACGAGGTCGACCCAGCCTTCGGTCCCATCGATCATGGCGCTGAGCCAGTCGAGCACGCTCACGCCGGCGATCTCGGTGTCGAGCGCGCCGATCTGAATGCCGTCGCCACCTTCGGAGGTTTCACGAAGCAGGGTCGTGTGCGCCGTGCCGCTCGGAATGAACCGCTTGTAGCGGTCTTCGAACGAGTTGGTCGTCCGCTCGGTCTCCGCCAAGAGCCAGCTCGTGAAGTTGGCCGGGGTGACCATAAGAAAGGTAAACGAAATGACGGCGTCGGCGCTGAAGCTGAGCGCGCTCATCGTGAAGTTGTCGTCCGCGGCGAGCTGCCATTCGATGAGCCGCGTGGCGTGACCGTTGCTCGTGCAGTCGGGGCAGGATTCGGGCACGAGCGACGACGCGTTCCAGCCCGCGATGAGCGTTTCGTTGATGAAGTCGGGATTGCCTTCCTTCGCGACGCCGACGCCCGAATCGTTGAACACGAGGATTTCGGTCTCCGGGTAGTAGAAACGAACGAGCGGCAGCGCTGCGATCGTCCCGAATGCTCCCCCGCTCACGCCGGTCAGAAGAATGCGGCTTGGGTTGGGGAACTCGGCAAGCCCAACGTCGAGCGCCGCGGTGAGGTTCTGCAGGCCGCGTTGATAACCCATGCTCTCGGTGGGGCCGCCTTCCACGAGCGCGCTGGTGGGCAGAACGCGATCGACGTCGCCAGCGAAGAGCGAGCCGTCGCAGTACGGCAAGTAAAGGACATCCCAATCGGCGACCGGGTTGCTTGCGAGGTCGGGGTCGAGGATGCCCGACGATGGGAGCGGGGTCGTCTCTTCAAACGCGGCGCAGAAGTCCTCCCAGCAGGCGCCGCCGCCCTGCAAAAAGATCACCAGCGCTTCGGAGCCCCCTTCCCGGGTGTCGACGGTGTACTCGGTGCCCCGAAGGCACAGAGGCCCGCGCGGCTCTGCCTCGGGATCGGCCGGCACCCCAAACTGGTGCGTCTTGACGCCCTCCACGACCTCGGGCTCGTTCGCCGGCTCGAACGCGCCGACGTACTTGCTGAGCCCCTGCGCGTACAACTCCTCGAAACCAGACCCCGTCGTGCTGGTCGCACCGTCACTTCCACAGCCTGAGAGCGCGGCAAGCGGAGCCAAAGCCAAGACTAAGACATTCAATCGCATCCAAACCTCCATGATGACCGCATCAGCCAATGCGGTCGCGGCCAGTGGTAGCCCGCTGCATGCGCGGCGTCAACGATGCTAGCCTCCAGACCCTATGCTTTGCGCTCGGTGGTTTGGGGTCGCGCTCCTCTGCGGATTGGTCGCCGCCGGTGTAAAGGCCGAGGACCGGGCCGAAGAAGACCCCGCCCCCGTCGCAGCCGAGCCGTTCGTCGAAGCGACTAGCGTCGGCGAAGCGGTCATCGAAACCGCGGCGCCCGACTGGCACTACCCCAAGGCCTATGCCGCGAGGCCGCTCACCATGAACAAATTCATGATTCGAGGGACCATGCTGGTCGACGTGAAGCGCGCCGTCCCCAACAACACCTCGGGAAGAGCGACGGGCGCTCCCCTCGTCTCGATCGATCTCGGAGCCGCGTTCGCAGTCTCCGACAAGCTGGAAGTCGGCGTCAGCAACTACCGCCTCGGTTCGACGCCCCCTAACACCGGCCAGGGCATGTTCCCGATCGTGGTCGCGCCGCGGGGCACCTTCGGCGACATGCCGCTCTACGTTCGCTACAGCTTCTTGCAGAAGCGCTATTTCGAAATGGCCCTCGACTTCGTCCTTCTGCTGCCGACCTGGACCAACATGTCGGTCACGGCCGGGCTTCCCATGCGGCTGCGTGTCCGCGATGTCTTCACCGTCGACACCGGCGCCGAGCTCGTACTTCTGACCAACGGCGCCGGTCTCAACGCCGAAGTCCCCCTCAAAGCCACCTACAGCATCACGCCAGCGGGTTTCATCTTCGCCGACAGCGGCTTCTCGTTTCAAAACGTCGCGCGCAACCTGACCGGCGGAACCTACCGAGACTCGAACCTCGCGTTCCCCGTTGCCCGCAACCAAATCTTCGTTCCGCTCGGCGTCGGCGGCGGCTACACCCACGTCGTCCGGAAGATCGTCATGATCGACGTCTTTGCGCGGTTTGGCTGGAATCCATTCGTGTACGTCAATCCTCCGAGCGGCACCAACACGGTACCGGTGGCCGACGGCTGGGTCCTCACGGTGGGCGCCATCATTCAGACCAGCCCCATCCTGCACGAAGGCGATCTGTAGCGGCTCAGGCCTCGGCCCCCGGACTTGGCAGGCGCCCCTGCACCTCGAACGCTTCGCGCAACAAGCTCGTCCTCGACCGCATCACCGCCGGCCCCGGGTGAAGCTCGACGCGCGCGCGGGTCGCCGTGCAGATCCACTGCTCGGCGTGGAGCGGGTGCTTGGTGCTGAACACCGGTTCGATGAGACCGAGATTCGCACCGCCGAGCGGATCGCGCGCCGAGGTAAACCGGAACGCCGCGATCCCCGCCTCGCGCATGGCTCTGCCAAGCGGCTGCGAGTCACGGTAGCTGCTCGGCGAGGAGATCTGCTCGGTGAAGGTGTCAAAGGGCGCGCGCGTGAGGTCCGCTCCTTTCTTGGTCGAGATGCGAACCTGAAAGACGGTCAGAGGCCGCGTCAGAGGTTCGATGTCGGCATCGGTGCCTTCCAAGAACAACAAGACGTAGTACGCCTTCTCCGCAAACACGGTCGGCTGCGCTTCAGCACAGTAGAAGATCCCGCGCTCGTGACGCGTGCCAAAGCGCGAGCCGTAGCGAAGCGGCGGATGGCGAAACGGCGTGGCAAGCAGGTAGTGAAGGCCGACGAACCGACGCCCGGAGGGCCAAGGAGGTTTCGCAGCGTCGATCAGCGCTTCGAGAACCTGCTGATCGTCGTCGGAGTCGACGAGCTTGCGCGTGGAGGTCACGTGCTGCGATTCGACCGCGCGCCACGCCGGCCCGGAGAGCCGCTGTGGCTCAAATCGTTCCGCGCATCGCGTCCAGATACTCAGCGACATCGACCAGCCCCTCGATCTTCTTCATGCGCACGAGCGGAACGCCCCCCACGTGGCGGTTCTCGGCGCGGAGCCAGGCCTTCGCGTGCGCTTCGTTGCCCCCGACCAAGGCGTCGAGGCTACGAAACACGCGGAGAAACAAGAGGGCCAGCTCGCCTTCCTTGCTGCCGAGCGCAAATGGCCCGCGCTTGTGGTTGCGGATTCGCGACAGGGTCGACTCGCTGGCGCCGACGATCTCGGCCAGCTCCGCAGACGAAAGCCCGAGGGTCTCGGCAGCGCGCAGCAAGGCCTTGCTCACGACGCTGGCTTCGTCCGGGGCGCTAGATACGGCGACAGACATTCCCGCTCCTTTCAAGAGCAAGAATAGCCATGATTTATTGCTATTGCAAGAGGGGAGGCGGAATGGGCAAGTGAAAGTCCAGTGATCTCATACAGGTACCGGCCGATAGGCCCCCCTGGCGTCGACCGTCTTTCAGAACCACCGCCGCCGCCATCGTGTCGAGCGGCCGCTCCGCCCAGGCGAGCAGCGCCGGCTCACTCTCCGCGGCAAGGACGAAGACGTCCTGCCCGAATACAACCGCCGTCTGCACGCGCCCCTCCGTCTCGGCGTTGATCGCGTCGCCGACCGTGCTCGCCGATTCGTCGAAGCGGACTCTCCAGACCGCCGCGATCTCCGTGCCCGTATCGTAGATCGCAAGCTCGTCGCCGCGCCAGCTCAGCGCGCTCGTCCAAGCGTCTTGTGCCGCCACGCCATTGCGCCGAAGAAAAGCATACACGTACCAGGCGCCCATTCGATCCTCGACCTCCCGGGTGTGCCCTTCGACGGGTGCAGGATGGGCGATGCCCGGGAAATCGAACGTGGCGGGCGCATTGAACACGCCGCGCATCACCTCGAATGCCGAGCTGGGCGGCGCACCGAACGCGAGCCCTCGCGCTTGGAGCCCAAGGTCGAGGGTTGCCCTGCTCATGAAGGCCAAGCCATGGACATACGGAAAGATCGAGGCTGTATCGAGCAGCGCCGCCTCGCGGTCGTCCACGCGTCCCTCGATCCAAGCCTCGTTGTCCGCATAAAGGGCCTCCCAGTCGATCTCCTCCGGAAGATAGCCGAGTTGCTCGTACGCCCAGGCGTACTCGGTGTGGCTCGCATCGCCCTCGATCACGCTGCGCGCCCCAAGCACCTTGTCCTCGCTGTCTACGTCGGCCCAGACTCCGGCAAAACCGAACTGACGCTCTTGGATGGCGTGCGTGAACTCGTGCGCCAGGAGCGCCTGAGCGCTCACTTCTTCGTAGTCTCGATCGACCACGGTGATCATGTCGTCGCCGGGGCTGTAGTAGGCCGCGATCTGGTTGATCCGAAATTCCGTCTGCGATGCCGTCACGCTCTCGGACGCCTCCGGAAGGAAACCCAGCAAGCGCAGGCCGCGGCTCGTCGCGTCCTCGCCCGTCAGGTCCTGCAGGTCGACGCTGCGTCGAATCTCGTCCGCGTGTTGCTGCACCGAAATCGTCCGAATCCTCGGGGGCGCGAACTCCGTTGCTTCGAGCTTGGCCGCAACCGAGTTGTAAATCGTGCGCTGGCAGTTCCCGTTGGCAATGTCGCAGTAGAGCTCGTACGGAAGGTCGGTCCCGGGGGGCGGTATTGCATCGTCGCCGCAGCCGATCAGCGCCGCGAGCATGATGAGAAGAGGCCCGCGCGTCACCCCAGCGCAAGGGAAGGAAGCATTCATCCCTCCTAGTATGGGGCGCGCGCCCTAGAACACAAAATCGCCCGAGCCGCTGAGGGATTCGAGCTCTGTTTCGCCGGCAAGGGTTTCCCCTGCCTCCAAGATCAGAAGGTCAAACGCCCGGGTCACGCTCGAGATCACGTCGCCCTCGAAAACATCCTCCCAGGTCACGTTCAGGAAGTAGAGGCCCGCAAAACGAGGCGTTCCACTGAAGATGCCATCGCTGTTGAACGAAAGCCCTGGCGGCAGCTCTCCGCTCACCCACCAGAGCCCACCGGAGCACTCGGCCTGGAGCGCGACCCGGTACGGCTCCCCGACCCGCCCTGGTGGCAGGCTGTCGGTGAGAATGTTGGGAGGACAGCAGCTCCCAAGGACGAAAAGCAGAAGGAACGCCGGCGCATACGCTCGGCGCATAAGCAAAGGTCGTTTAGGCATGACGCCTCCATGGCTAAGATAAAGATAAGTTGCGCACTGATCGCGCGTGGACCGAGCAAACCGACCGCACGAGCGAACGTTTAGTCGTAAGGGGTTAGCATGCTTCTGCGCCCGTCGAAAGGCGGCAGGAGGGGACGAGTATCGCCGGACGCTGTGAGGCGGATCACACCCTGGCTCGAGCAAAAAGCGGTACGCTCGGCGTCGAAAAAAAGACACGCAACCTTCGCTCCGTCACGTCGATAACCCCGTCATCGACATGCCACCACTCCCGCAAGCACATCCGAGCTGCGCCTCGCGCGCGTTCCCTCTTGGCGTCATCTGGGCCTTGGCGTTGGCCACTCCGCTCGCCGGCTGCGGGGAGCTCAGCTGCCCCGCACCGCTCAGCAACGTCGACGGGGTGTGCGTGAAGCTCGACCAGGCGGCGGGCGCCGAGCTCTGCGACGGGGTCGACAACGACGGCGACACCGAAGTCGATGAAGATTGGCCCCAGCTCGGTGAGGCCTGCGGTGAGGCGGCGGGCGAATGCGTAGAGGGTGAATGGGTTTGCGCCGTCGATGGCGATGGCGTCGTGTGTGATGGTGGGGTCGATCCCGTGGAGGAGATCTGCGATGGAAAGGACAACGACTGCGACGGATTGATCGATGAAGGGGTTCTGTCGACCAAAGTTCATGTGTTCGACGGCCACGCGACGGTAGCCACGGTTGAAGACGGTTACCTGGTCGCGCGAATCGCCGAAGACGAGTTCAGGGTCCTGACTTATGACAGCTCGGGCGAGGCCACCGGCAAGGTGGACGCGATCAACAACCCGGTCCCGGACCTCGTTTTCATGACCTCAGACAGCAGCGGCAGTCGCGTGCTCCTGAGCCTCGGTGGGTTGAAGTTTCACGCCTTCGATGTCCACGTCGACTCCGACCTCGTTCCCATCATCCTGGACACGCAACAGCTTCATCCCGCTTGGGATCAGCCGACGCAACAGGAAGGCATCCCGGCGTTTGGAGCGTACGCACCGCCCCTTCACCCACGCATCACAGCCTCCCCGCCCCGCTTCGTTGGCTATCCGGACATCGCCACCTTTGCCCTGGCTGCTTTTCGCGGCGACAACCTCGCCGGCCTCACAGAGGAGCCAACCGTTGTCGCGGCTGTCTCGCCGCTTTCGGTGTTCGACACCGCAGGGGAATTTCTTGTCTGGGAGCAGGGCGAGAACACTCGTGCCGGCCGGCTGCTCGACGACGGCAGCCTCGAGCTCGACATCGACGTCGCGCCAGGATCGGCCCCCAGCGTCGCCGTGCGAGCTGGGGGAATCGGGGTCGCTTACACCCGTCTCGGAAGCCTTCGCTTGAGCGAGTTGGCCGCGCTGTCCGTACAGTGCTCGGATGGGGGCTTGTGCGATGACGAGGTTGCGGCCGGTGAGCTCGAAGGTCCCACTGCGCTCGCCTACGACGAAGCGAGGGACACCTGGTTCGTCGCTGCCGGCACACGGTTGGTGGTGGTCGGGCGTTTCGAAGGCAACGCGATCGTCAAGCAATCGCTCGAGCTAACTTCGCTGTCCGATACGGTCCGTCGCATCGACGTCGCGGTGAGTGGCAACACAGCGGCTGTCGTGCAGGTAAGCCGTGATGCGGGCTCCTCCCTAACCTTGCTGGGGTGCTTCTAGGGAGCGGAATGCACACAGTCGTTTGCGTCTTTGCGGCAGCGCTGGCTGCATTCACGGCGGCATCGGCACGCGCGCAAGGCGGTGAGCCGGGCATGCAGGTCGCGGCTCACCGATGGCTCGTCGTGCCGACGCTCGGCGGGGAGCCGCGGTCGGAGGGCGGTAGCATTGAACAACTCCACATCACCGCAGAAGCCTTACGGCAAGAGCTCGTCGTGCGCGGACACTCGGTTTGGCGCGCTGACCGGGCGTCGGAACGCTTCGAAGTCCTGGGTTCGGCGCCTGCACCCACGATCAGCCAAAGCGATATCGACCTTTGGGTGGAGCGTTCTCGCGCCGCCGTGCGGTACCTGGCACGGGCCGATTACAAAGCGGCGCGGCGCGAGCTCAAAGCGGCGCAGCGCCTTGCGAACAGGGCCGCGGCCGAGCTCAACCGCGAGGCGGCCCGCGCGCAGCAGGTGCTCGACACCTGCCTGTTCATGGTGCGCGCGTACGTCGAAACCCAAAACGACGCGGAGGCCCGCAAGCAAGCTCGCGAGTGCCGGCGTCTGGTGCCGCGCGTCGAGCCGAGTGCGTTCCGACACACGCCAGAGGTCCGCGAGCTTTTGGCCCAAGTCGACCAGCAGATGGCTTCGGAGGCGCCGGGCACCTTGGAGGTTCGCAGCACTCCGTCCGATTGCGTGGTGCGAATCAACGGCGTGGAGTTCGGGCGTACGCCTCTCTCGAACATCGAGCTGCCGGTCGGCACTTATCGTATGCAGGTCGAATGCGAACAGGACAAGCGCGGGCGCATTCACCGCGTCGGCATCTCGAGCGGCCCGAACCTGCTCGAGTTCAACGCAGCGCTCGAACGCGCGGTGCGGACGCGTCCGGTGCTTCACCTCCAGTACGATTCGCACGAGGCCTGGTCGGAGCGAATGGGACAAGCCAGCGGCGTGGGGAACATCCTCGGGGGCGCAGACATCTTGGTGCTGACCGCTCAGGGGGCAGGGTCGATACGCGTGGATCTGAGCGCTCTCAAGTATGAGCCTGCATCAGCGTGGCTCGCGGTCCGGTATGGCGCGCCGGAAACCGAGGACGTTCGACGCGTCATGGATGCCTTGTTGGAGGGGCGGTCGGTGGATTTCACCGGGCCCCATCCGATGGCGCGCGCGAGCTGGCGCGCAGAGCGGGCGCCCCAAGCCGAGTTCGGGGCAGCCACGGCGGCCGTCGTCGAGCCGAATTCGAAGAGCCCACCCGGCGTCCCTCGCCCGCGCAATCAGCGTATCGCAGGCTGGTCGCTTCTCGGCGTCGGCGCGGCCAGCATTGGCACCAGCGTGGGCCTGCATCTATGGCGCGGCAAGGTCGGCGACCGCTTCACCGGCTCACCCGACGACCTAAGCGCCGCCCAGCAATGGAACAACGCTCGCATCGGAGTTTGGGCGACCGCAGCGTTCGGCGGCGCAGCAACCAGCGCAGCGATGCCCTTGATCTTGCCCAACCACCAGCGGACGCCCTGGTGGGGCTGGACCCTCGGCGCCGTCGGCCTCGGGCTCACCGGGTACGCGATCTACGAAGGCGTCACGATGACCGGCTGCCCCGATCCCTACATCGCGGACGAAGCGGCGGTGCGTTCCTGCGTCGCCCGCGGCCAAGAGACGGGCCGCTTGTCGTTGGCCCTGGCGGGTGCGGCGCCGCTGCTGTCGATCCCGCTGGTCTACCTGTTTCGTCCCCTGCGCGTCGAGCCGTCCGTTTCGGCCACGAGGCAAGGCGCTCTGATCCGTGTGCGGAAGGCCTTCTGATGAGAGCCGGGGGGCCGAGCTTCGGTGCGCTGTGCCTCGCAGTGATGCTGGCACCGCCAGTGTCGGCGCAGGAGTCGGGGTCCGAGTCAGTGCCAGCGTCAGTGCCAGCGTCAGTGCCCGCGCTCCTCGCGCCGGTGCAGGGCACTTCGTCGCTCCGCGAGCGGGACGGCGATCGCGTGACCGCGACCGTTCGACGGGCCCTCGAGGCGCACGGATATGACGCGTCGTTTTTCCGCGAGCTCGTCGGCCGAGCGCTCGTCGCTTGCCAAACGCCCGAGTGCATCGAACGGGCCCTCGATGCGGCCGGCGCTGCGTTTGCAATCGTGCCTGCGATTTGGTCGCGCGAGAGCGGCGGCCAGGAGGTCACGCTGACCCTGGTGCAGAGGTCGGGCCGGAGCCTGAACGCGACGGGGGCTGTTGCAGGCGATTTGGAGGAGGTGACGGTGAGTCTGGTGGAGGGGTTGCTTG
>SHLP01000100.1 GCA_004283055.1 Deltaproteobacteria bacterium | reverse complement strand
TTGCTGACGGCGGTCGGACGCAAGAGCGGGCAGCCGAGGACTACGCCTCTCGTGTTCATCGAAGACGGTGGCAACGTGATCGTCGTTGGATCGCAGGGCGGGCTTCCGAAAGACCCGCTCTGGTACAAAAACCTGGTCGCCACCCCGGAATGCGAGGTTCAGATCAAGCGCCGCAAGATGAAGATGAGGGCGCGCACCGCAACTGCGGAGGAGCGCGAAGTCCTTTGGCCCAAGCTCGTCGCCCACTACCCCGACTTTGCCAGCTATGCGACCTGGACCGATCGGGTCATCCCAGTGGTGATTCTCGAGCCGTCCAGCTGAGCTGAAGAAAAGGGGACTGTCCCCTATTCCTCGCAGGCTCTCAGCGCGACGTTCGGGCCTGCGCAGCTGCTCACCTAGCCTCGCAAAACCGGACATCTGCCTGCATGCCGCGCTCGCCCGGGTGCATCGAAAGCTCGGTGACGAAGTCGGGCTCGAAGCCTTCGGACAGGTTTGGCTCGAGACGCTGAATGAGCGTCGCGAGGATCATCCGCATCTCCATCATCGCAAACTGCTTGCCAAGGCAAACGCGCGGCCCCGCTGCAAAGGGAACGTACGCGCCGCGGGGAAGGCTACGCTCGAACTCACGGGTCCAGCGCTCGGGCCGAAACTCCAGCGGGTTGTCGTAGTACTTGGGATTACGCCCCATCGCGATGTGACTGATGGTAATCGTCTGTCCCTTCTTGATCTCGTAGCCTTCGATGACCAGGTCTCGCTGCGCTTGGCGCGCGTAGGCCCAGACCGACGGGAGGAGACGCAGCGATTCCTTTACCACCATCTCGAGGTAGGGAAGCTTCGGCAGATCTTCGACCTCGACTCGCCGGCCGGAGGCCACACGCCCGAGCTCCTCGCGCATTTTGGCCACCTTGCCGGGGCTCTTGGCGAGCAAGTACCAGGTCCAGGTCAGCGCGTGCGCCGTGGTCTCGTGCCCTGCGAAGATCAACGTCATCGCTTCGTCGCGGAGCTGCTTGTCGGACATGCGGCCCTGCTCGTCTTCGGCGAACACCATGTGTGAAAACAGGTCACCACGGTCGTGCTGGTGGGTCAGCCGCTCCTGGTGCACTCGACGAATGATCGCTTCGATTTTCGCGATGGCGCGCTTCTTTCGACGGTTCTCTGCGGTCGGCCACCAGGCGGGCCGTGGAATCATCTTGTCGGCGTCGGTCACCAAGATTTCGCTGATGTCCGCCAAGGCGTCGCGAATCGTCTCGGAGTCGCCCTCGCCGATATCGATGTCGAAGAGCGTGTCGGCAACGACTTCGAGAGCAAGCGCGTTGAGCTCGAGCCGCATGTCTCTTTGCTCGCCTTCCTTCCAGCGGTCGATCATTCGCTCGGTGAACTCGACCATGGTGGGCGCATAAGCGTCAACGCGCTTTTTGTGGAAGCCCGGCATGATGAGCTTGTGCTGGCGTTTCCAGGATTCGCCATCGTTGGGCACGAGGCCGTTTCCGAGGAACGGCTTCCACATCATCTTGATGTAGTCGGGCTTGTAGAAATCAGACCAGTGGGTGACGTTGATCGCGTTGACCACCGCAGGGTCGCGAACGAACATGAGGTCGCGCACGAGCGCACGCGATACGAAGACGTCGCCGTACTCTGCATGGCCCTCGATCAAGAACCGCGTTCGGTCGGCCGCTAAGTCCAAGGCGCATCCCCAAAACCAATGCCCTTCCTTGCGGGGGATCGGCCTGCTGGGAACCGAGCTGGAGCTGGCCTGTGCTGCGGCTTCGGCGTTCACGTTTCCATCTTCTAAACGCAAATCGATCTCGCCGCTACTCCTCGTCGATGCGAGACCAATCGCTGATCGATGAGGTGCTGCGCCGGCAACTCAAAGCGGTGTGAGCGTGGCGACGAACCCGCCGTTGGCGGGCATGTCGACGGTCACCAGATCGCCAGCCGCGGCGGTCTCGGAGACCAGCCGGAACGAATCGGCAAACTCATCCTGAGCGATCCAGCTGATCGCGTAGGTTCCTTCGTTCAAGAAATCCAAAGCGAACATGTACTCGGTGGCCTGCTCGGCGGCGTGAATGCCCGCCAGGTACCATTGGGTACCGCTTCGACGCGCGAGGAACACGTGGCTGTCGATGTCGCCCTGGACCAAGCGCGTCTCGTCCCAGGCCACCGGGACCGTCGAGAGGAAGTCGCCGACGAAGGGATAGGCTCGAAACACCTGGCGATAGCCGGCAGTCTGGACTGAGTCCGCGCGGTCGGCGAAGTGCTGTATTCCCGACTCGAACAGGACCGCAAGCGCGAGCGAGTGCGCGTACGGGAGCCCTGCATTGGCGAGCGCGGATTCAAAGACGACCGGCGTGTAATCCATCGAGCCGACGACGTTGCGCAAAAGAGCGTGCTGGACGTTCATGATCGCGGTCGGAGCGTTACCGACGCCCGCGAATTTGTAGTTCTCGGCGCCGTTGACCGCCTCTAGCGTCATCAGATGCGGATAGGTCCGCTGCCAACCGCGGGGAACGGTCGACCCGTGGAAATTGACCAGAAGCTCGAAGTCCGCGGCGTCCTCGAGAATACCGATGTACTGCTCGATGCGATCCTGTTTGTCGCTGTTGAAGAAGTCGACCTTGATGCCGGCGACGCCCCAACGTGAGATCTTGTCCATCTCGTCACGTCTAACCGGCTCGAGCATTCGGTCGAGCGGTGTCTCCCCGGGCGAAACCGTGTGCGGGCCCCCGGAGTTGTACCAGAGCAAGAGCTTCACACCGACGGCCTCGGCTTTGGCGACCAGGTTTTGAGCTTCTTGCTCGGCGTTCTCCCACTGGTCCCATTTGGCATCGATGAGGACGTAGTCCCAGCCGTATTCGCCGGCGAAGTCGATGTACTCGGACTGGAGCTCCGGGGTCCCTGTCTCTTGGCTGAACCAAGACCAGGCCGCGCGCCCGGGAACGATCCAGCTGGGATCGTCGATCGCCGATGACGCGCTCAAGTCGTCGACGAGGGTGGACTCGACGATCGTCGCGAGATCGCCCAGTGCGATGACGCGCCACGGGGTGCTGAAAGGGAGCACGGCCTCTGGTATGACACCGCCAATGCCGCGTCCTTCCCGCTCATCCGGGAAACGGATTCGATAGAGGCGCCCCTCGGGCGTTTCGTGAAGCCGCGTGCCGCAGTAGCTCTCGTCGAGATCCGCCTCGCTGACCATGATGTAGCGCGCGCCTGCCTCGATCTCGAACAAGGTTGGGAACGCAAAGCCCGTTCGATCGATCGCTTCGCCGAGCGGAACGATGAAAGGCGGCATCTCGTAGCCACCCGCGCTGGGGGCGAAGATCGCGTCGCCTCCGTCGTACGGCCGGCTGAGCATGCGTGCGCCCGCGGGGATCGCGAACCCCGTCGACTCGCTGGTGACTCGAGAGACCCCTTGGCCGAGCAAACGATACCGAAACGCGGCACCGTCTCGGTGAGCCCTGAGGATGAGCTCAGCTCGCGCCCCGTTCGCGCCGCGCAAGGGTACCGTAATTTCCGTGCCGATGACCCGCCGCTCTCGCCGCTTGCCGGTCGGCATGGTGTACGACTCGTCGACGGTGCGAACGCTCGAGCTGAACATCGTGACGCCGGTGCTGAGGTCGTGTCCGGTCGACACGAGGCCCAGTGGGCTCCGTTCGATCACTGTCTCGCCGCGGCGGGTGACCGTATACGAGAGGCGTCCCTCGGCGTCGGTGCGGACTTCGATTTGGATGTCCCCGCTGGGAGATGCCAGCAGAACCGCCTCGACCTCTGTTTCACCCATAGATTCACAGCCATATGCGGCGACGATGGCGATCAGAAGGACCGCTCGAAGCGCTGACGAAGTAGGAAGCATTCTCGGCGATGGTATGGGTACGCCAGGGGCGAAGCAAGGCTTGGCGCTCGCCGTCCCGATGGGCTTTACGCACAGGTCTTCACGATCTATACGCGGCTGATGAATAACCTCTCTCTTGGTTTGTCCGTGCTTTTGACCGCGGGCTTTTTGATCCTCGGCTGCGGGAGCAGCAGCGACGCAACTCCGTGCACGGGTGGTCAGGTCGACTGCGATGGCTTTTGCATCGATCCGATCGCGGCGACGCTTCCTGCGATTCAGGCTTCTATTTTCGAGCTCCGCGGCTGTGCATCGGGTGACTGTCACGACGACACCTCGCCGGCGGCCGGTCTGGACCTGAGCTCGGTGACTGCCTCCGGGATGAATCTGGTAAACGTGAGCTCGCTGCAGGTCACCGAGAGTTTGCTGGTTGCCCCGAGCGACAGCGGCGCCTCGTATCTGATGAACAAAATCGAAGGGGTCGGCATCCCGCTGGGTTTCTCGCGCATGCCGCTGAACAACGACGGCGTCGTTCTCTGCGACGCGGAGATCGACTCCATTCGTCAGTGGATCGACGATGGCGCAGTCGTCCCCTAAAAACCCAGACGCGCGTTTCGTTTAGAGCGCGCTCAAGGCCGTTCGCGCCTCGATGACGTAGCCATCATAGGGCTCGGACGCGTCGAAGGCCGCCACCGCCGCGTCCAATGCCTCCATCGCAGCGGCTGCGGCCGCCGCGACTTCGTCCAACCCTGCGCTTCGTGCGACGGACTGCGTCGCGACGAGCTGGACCATCGCCCTGCGGATGTAGTCACGCTCGCCGATCGTGCTCGGCGCATCGGACTCCGATCGGTTCAGAAGGTCCAGCGCCTGCTGAATGCCGGCACGTGCGCGCTCCTCTGCGGGGAGCGGCTCGTTCGTCGCTGGTTCATAGCGACTCATCCCGTTGAGCGTACCTTGGTAGACCATGCCGTCGGGGCCGATCGTCGTCGCGGCGTAAAACGAGTTCTCGCAGGAGTCCGGAACGACTTCGAGCACGTTTGCGACTCCGGGGAGGATGGAGAGGATCATCAGTTGCTCGGGGCGGCAGGTTCCTGGGCCCGCCTCGACCCAGAGGCGGGATTCACCGGTCTCGAAGTCGAGGCCCTCGAGGCCCCACTGGCCGTCGCGCTGGCCCGCACCGTAAACGAGGCCTGACCCCTCGCTGATGCTCGGGATCCCGTTGGGCACGCTGACCTCCGCGTTGGCCCAGACCGTCGCGCAGGTGCGGGATTCCGGATCCCAGTCGATGCGCTCGAGGCCGAACGGGGCTTTCTCGGGAATTCCTCCTTCGAGCGCCGAGACGGTGTTTTGCGCCAGCGCCCCAAGGGCCAGCATCGAAGGAGGATTGAGCGTCGGATTGCGAAGCAGGTCATTCACCAGCACGGCGGAATACCCTCGGACGGCGACGGACTGCTCGGAGATCGCCTCCGTGGCGCCCGTCCCAAAGTCGATCGGAATCTCGCAGGCAATGCGAGGGTCTTTGCCAGGCGCGATCGGTTCCCAGTCGGCCGGGACATCGTCCCTCCAAAACAAGACGAGGTTCATCAGCCCCAGGCCGTCGGTGATCACCACGAAGCGATCGTCGTCCGCGGCTGTGCCCATCAGGCTCGGGGTGGATCCGGAGCCTGGACCGAGTCGAATCGGGCTCGGCACCTCGTCTGCGGTCTGATACTCGGCCCGCCAGCCAAGGCTCAGCGCGCTGCCATCCCAGTTGAAGCGATACATGGCCGCGCTCGTCAGTACGTAGATCCCGCCGCTCTCATCGACGGCCACGCTGTTGGAGACGATTTCGAGCTCGGCCTCGTCCGCGGTCGCGCAGCCCTGATTGGTCGAAATCACCGGGACCTCCCCGAGCTCGTCGGGATCTGCATCGGACGGGATCACAAACAGGTTGCCGAGCTCGGTCGCGAAGGCGAGCTGTCCGTCATAGGTCAGGGACATCCCCGCAATCACATCGTCCTCGTTGCAGAAAACCTCGTCCGGCATGAAGATACGCTTCTCGAGCGCGATCGGGGACGAGCGATCGCCGTCGACGCTGTCGCCGAAAAACGAGACGAATCGGGTGCGGCCGACGATGAAACGGTTCTCGGAATCGATCGCCGTGTAGGCGCCGCTCAAGCCGAGCGCAAAGGTCGGCGGGTCGTCTTCGCGGTCGCTGGGCACGTACCAGTCGATGATCTCGAAGGTCTCGTGATCGACCTTGACAATTGCGGCGTCGGCGCCGGTCACGGTGGACCACGCGGACCGCCCACCGTCTTCGTACGGCGCGCTAAACGAGACGATGACCGGAACGCCAGCGCCTGGGAGCTCTAGGTGCGCACTCTCGGTGGCTGCACTGTCGCGAGGGCCGGGGAACGGAGACGAGCCCTGCGCGTAGCTTGCTCTGTGCGAGCTCGACCAGGTCGCATCGGCGAAAGCCGAGCTGCAAACCGGCTCGCGGGGCGCCAGCGGCATGGTGCACAGGCCCGAGAGATCGGTCGTCGGACTGTACCCGCTGCTCGTCGAGGAGCTAGAGCTGCACGCAAGGGTCGCCGCGAGAATCAATGGAGCGAAACGCTGAGATCTACGCATAACTCCCGCCTCTTAGCAGCAGATGCGCGGAGGCCAAAGCGGGTTATGATCGGGCGATGGCGGCGATCGATGATTTAGGCAAAGCGCGTTACGTCAACCTCGAGACTTTCCGCAAGAACGGAACCGGCGTGCAAACTCCGGTCTGGGTGGGTCGCGACGAAAACGAGCTCGTGATCTTTACCAACGGCGACTCCTACAAGGTCAAGCGTCTGCGGCGAAACCCGAAGATTCGCATCGCGGAGTGCGGCGTTCGAGGCGCGCTCAAGGGCCCTTGGCACGACGGGACGGCGCGGCTGGTCGACGACGAAGCCGAAAAGCAGGCAGGGCTCCGGGCGCTTCGCCAGAAGTACGGCTGGCAAATGATGCTCGCCGATTGGGGCGGACGTCTCCGTGGCTCGAAGAAGAACTGGGCGTTCATCTCGGTTCGACTCGATGGCGGTGAATGAGGGCGTCGCAGTGGAGGTCCGACAGCTGATGCGACTATTTCTCCTACTTCTACTCGCTTCTGGAATTCCCGGGTCCGCCCTCGCGCAGGACGCCTCCGAAACAGGTGACGTTCGTTCGGCAGAGGAGATTCCTGAGGACATGCCTACGCCGCCCGAGGATGCGCCGCCCGCCGAAGCGCCCGCGGTAGACGGAACCGATGACCGACCGCCTCATCCGGAGACGCCCGAGTCACTCGACGAGCAGCAACCGTCTGCCGAGCTGCTCGGCAAGACTTCGTACCAGTGGTTGCCCGGTCATTGGATCTGGACGGGAGAGCAGTTCGAATGGAAGAGCGGTGAGTGGATCTACAAGGTCAAGGACATGATCTTGGTCCCACCGCGCTGGGACTGGGACGGCAAGCAGTGGGTCTTCTACGGAGCGGGTTGGGCGAAATCGGGGTCGAAAAAGGTTGTCTACAGCCCGACTTCCGCACCGGGAGGCCCCGATGTAGCCGCCAACGCCGAGCAGGCTCCCGCGTCCACGACCGAGCAGCCGGCGCCGCAATCATCGACCACTACCGTCTATGTCTGGACGGGTGTGTACGTCGCGCCGCTGGTTTTATTTCCAATCTGGCACCCCTGGTACCACTACCACTGGTATCACCGACACGCGTTCTACCGCCGACCGCCTGCCTACCGCAGCGCGCGCTACCGCTACTCGACGACCCATCGACGCGCACACTATCGCCATCACAGCCGGCCGCCGAGTCGTGGCGGCGGCGCCCGGCCGGCGACCAGGCCGTCACAGCCAGCCAAGCGGCCGTCGCAGCAGCCTTCGACGCGGCCTTCTCAGCAGTCGAGCAGAAAGACCTCCGCCCAGCCTTCCAACCGAAGGCGCTCGACAACCGGCCGCAGCCGGAGCGGCAATCGGAGTAGCGGCGGGCGGCGCGGCGGTGGCCGCCGTCGCTAGCGGAGCGGGGTCAATCTCGTCGCCGGACTAGGACGCCGGCGTACGGGGCCAACCACCATTGAGAGGCGCCGAAAAAATTGCCCTTGCCCGTCAACGAATACTGGAAACCCAGGTCGATGTAGACGCCACTCTTCTTCACGTTGAAGGCGATGCCGGCCTTGCCGGTGAACCCTGGCGTGAAGCGGTACACCGAGTACTGGCTACAGTACCAGTAGCCACAGCCCACGGCCGTCTCTGCGAAGTTCCAGAAGTTCATGTCGAAGGAGCCCGTGATGTAGGGAAGAACGACCTTAAGACCGGGGATTTGAAAGCGAACTTCAGGAGCGGAGAGATAGATGCGCGTGAGTGGCCGACGGCCGGTCAGAACGGCGGTGGTGCCAGGAGGCGTGAAACCGTTTCCGAAATCGATAGGCATCCACTGCAGACCGAAGTCACCACCGATGATGAACCAACCAAAGTCGGCGCCGCCAAAGAAAAAGATGTTCGCGCCGGGGCGGACAACACTGCGAGGTACGTCGAGCGCGATCGGAACGCCAATGCCGATCGACCAGGTGAACGCTGCCGGCTGCCAGCCTTTCATTTTCCCGGTCTCCTCCCCGGCAGGGTAGGCGGGATCCGAGATCATCTGACCGGGCGGAGCCGGCGGCGGCGCTGGCGCCGTGGTGGCCCCCGTGTAGCCCCCTTCCTCCGTCGATGTATCCCACTGCGCGGATGCCAACGTTGAAGGCAGCCAGAGCGCGATCAAAAGCGCGGACCATCGAAAGCCGTTCATCCTCATCTCAACCTCCCGTTCGGCGCGACCCTAGCCTGCGTAGCCCCGCTCTTCAACGCCCCAGCCGCCTTGAGGGCAGGTGCAACTTGGACTAGCAGTAGCGTTCGCCTGGGGTCGGGTAGGCCCGTCAATCGAGTCTCACGGGGTTCCACCATGCACGTCGCAAAGCACCGCGGGCAGCTACAGCTCGCTACGATATTTTTAATCGCGCTGACGCTCGGCTCGCTTTCGCAAAGCGGAGCTCTGGGGCAGGATGCTCAAACGCCTCAACAGGAAGGCGCCTCCAGCCAAATCGAGGCCTTGGTCGCGGATCTCAAGCAGCGCGGGAGGGCTCTCGAAGAGCTGAGTCAGAAGGTCGGGGAGAATCCGGAGGGGGCGGCCGCGATGCTCGAGAAAGAGGTTTCGGACCGAAGGGCTCGATACCGACGCGACATCGCGAAGCTCGTTCAGCTCGTCGTCGACGCAGAGGATGCCGGAACCCGGGCCGCGCAAGGCCGCGCGATCGCCACCGCGTTTCTGAAGCAAGACGCAAAGTCGATGCGCGAAAAGCTCGAGGAGACCGGACGCGAATCCGTCGCGCTGGTCGATGTCGCGACCAAAGGCAGCCCTGACGAAGCGCAGAAGGCGCGCAGCGAGCTCAGCAGAGGGCTTTCGACGTCGACCCGATTGATAAAATACTTGGACACCAACATCGACCAGCAAGAAATGCTCGGTCTCGATGTGAAAGCCGACATCGAGTACCTCGTCTCGCACCTCAAGATTCGTGCGGACGTTACTTCGGGCGTGCTCCAGAGCACGAAGGAAGAAATCGACGAGATCGCTACCCGCGCTGGGGCGGATACCGATGCCGAGGCGCAGAAGCTGCTGGCCTCCCTCAAGAAGCAACGAAACGCGCTGGCTGAAAGCCAACGCGCAAACGTCCAGCTGATGGACGAATACGGGCTCGAGACCGCTCAGCTCCGGCAGGGAATCATCGTTGCAACCGGAAAGCTGTCCCAAGACATTTTCGACAAGGACGTCGCGTCCGGCCTCGCGGACGCCTGGCTGGAGGACGCCGCCGACTGGCTTCGCACCAACGGCGCCTCTCTCGTCTTCCAGGTGCTCGCGTTCGTGCTGCTGCTGTTTGCGTTCTGGATTGCAGCGCGGATTGGGCGAGGACTGGTGCGGCGCGCCATCGACCGCTCCAAGCTCCAAGTATCGAGCCTGGCGAGGGATTTCTTCATCAAGATGACCGGACGTCTGATTCTGCTCTTCGGTTTCATCATAGCGATCGCGCAGCTCGGCATCGAGGTGGCCCCCTTGTTGGCCGGCCTCGGCATCGCCGGCTTCATCATCGGCTTCGCTCTTCAAGATACCTTGTCCAATTTCGCGTCTGGCATGATGATCCTGGTCTACCGTCCCTTTGATGAAGGCGACGTGGTCGAAGCCGGAGGGGTGATCGGCAAAGTCGATAAGATGAATCTCGTGTCCACCATGGTGCTCACCTTCGACAACCAGCTGCTGGTCGTGCCCAACAAGCAGATTTGGGGCGGCGTCATTCGCAACGTCACCCACAAGAACACGCGTCGGGTGGATATGCAGTTCGGAATCGGATACTCGGACAACGTCCAAAAGGCCGAGCAGCTGCTCACGGAGATTGTCACCGGCTGCGAGAAGGTCTTGAAAGATCCGGCGCCGGTCATCAAGCTGCACGAGCTTGGCGATTCATCGCTGAACTTCATCGTGCGACCGTGGAGCAAGACGGACGAATACTGGGACGTGTATTGGCACGTGACGCGTGAGGTAAAACGGCGCTTCGACGAAGAAGGCATTTCGATTCCCTTTCCGCAGCGAGACGTGCACATCTATCGCGAGGACGGCGGCGACGCCGAGGCCTAGCTCTCTTCGTTGGTCTTTTTGCGCTGGCGTTCCCCGAACCAGAGAAACGGTTTGAGCACCTTGAGGCTAAACTCGGGGAACGGGCGCATGACGTGCGCCAATGCGGCGCGGCTACGCGGCACACTGACCGCAAGCTTGGGCCTGTCGACAAGGTCGAGGACGACCCCTGCCACCTCTTCGACGTTCAAGAGCTTCGACGTGGCAAAGACGAGGCCCGCCTGCTCATTGCCTCGCTGACTGCTCACCATATCGGTGTCGATTCCGTCGGGGCACACGGCGCTCACCTCGATGGGCAGCCCGGCGCGCTTGATGTCGCCGGCGAGCGAGATCGTGAAACCGAGCACCGCTTGCTTGGAGGCCCCGTAGACGGCCAGGCCTGGCACCGGGGTGATCGACGAAAGCGACGCGATGTTGATCAAATGGCCGCCGCCATCGCGCATCGCCGCGACCGCGGCCCGGGCGCCCCAGATCATGCCCAAAACGTTGACTTCGATCATGTGCCGAACGAGCTCATCGTCATGGTCCCAGGCGTGGCCCGTGTGAAGCACGCCGGCGTTGTTCACCCAGAGCGCGAGCGAGCCGCGTTCCGCTGCGGCCCGCGCGACCTCGTGATGCGAGGAGGGGTCGCGGACGTCTTGACGCATCGACCAAGCGCCATCGCCGATGGCCTCGGCCGTGGCGCGAGCGGCTCCCTCATCGAGGTCCGTTGCAAGCACGGCGAACCCTTTCGCAGAAAGCCCTCTGGCGATTTCACGGCCTAAGCCCTTGCCCGCTCCCGTCACGACGGCGACCTTCATTCCTCATTCTTGAACGCATCTCGCTGAGAGTTCAAGAGCCGAGAGGCGAACCGTAGACAGGCCTTCGCTGGCCATCTAGCATCCGCGGAATGCACGGATCTCTCTCTCGGTTTGCCGGTCTGGTATTTGCTCTTCTTTTCGTCATCGGCTGCGGCACGGACAGCAACAGCGCGGCTGGGACAGGCGGGGCCGGTGGAACTCCCGAGACGCCGCCGCTCGGCTGCGACCCTTTGACGCCGAGCTACTGTGGATTCCCCTATCCGAATGATTACTGGACCGTGGCAGACGCGACGACGGTAACGGGACTTCGCCTGGCCCTTCCCGAAGTCACGATGCCTTCGAACCGAAACGGAGTGCAGAGCACGCCCGGCGCGTTCAACGAGATGGACGGCTTCTCGCCCGGAATCGCGGCGATGACGCACTTCCCGGGAGCCACCGTCGAGGGTCTGGCGACACCCAACAGCATCGAAGACTCGCTGAGCCCCGATTCACCGACGGTCATCCTGAACGCGGCGACCGGCGAACGCTTGGCGCACTGGGTCGACCTCGATGAGTACGTGGTGGAAGCGAAGCTGCGTGTGGACGCGATGGCGGACCGGCCCCAGTTCACGATCAACCGGGAGCTCGGAGAGCTCAGGCAAGAACGAGCGCTGATGCTGCGGCCAGCGATTCGGGCTGAAGACGCAACTCGATACATCGTGGCAATTCGGAACGTGCGGGACGGCGAAGGGGCTCTCGTCGCGCCGTCGGCTGGCTTTTTGGCGCTGCGGGACGACGAGCCGTCGGGCGATGACATCATCGAATCGAGGCGCGCGCTCTTCGAAGAGATTTTCGAGACGCTCGAAGAGGCCGGCATCGCGCGCAATGACCTGCAGATCGCATGGGACTTCACGACGGCGAGTCGCGAGAACAATACCCGTGCAATGGTTCATATCCGAGATGACGCCTTGTCGAAGTACCCGGACGGCGTGCCGTATACGATCGAGCTGAAGAACGAAGGGCTTCGTGAGGGCATCGAGTGTCGGCTCGAGATCACGTTCGACATGCCGCTCTACATGACGCAAGGCGAAACCGGCGGGCTGCTCAACCTCGGTGACGACGGCCTTCCCGAGCAGAACGGAAGCTATCCATACGCTGCAGCGATGATCGTTCCGGTCGCGGCGCAATCGGCGCCCGCCGGGCTCGTGGCCGTCGGACACGGTCAGCTCGGAGCAAAAGAGCAGGTGTTGGGCTACCAGGAGATCATGGCCGAGGCCAACCTCGCAGCGTTCGGCATGGACCACAAGGGCTTCGCGTCGGATGACATCCCTACGGTCATCGAAGCGATCCTCGGCGGTGACCTGTCGGTGTTCCGCAAAATCCCCGAGCGTATGCATCAGGGCTTCTTGAACTTCCTGATGGCGATGCGAACCCTGTCTAGGGAAGCCGAGGGCGGGCCGTCGACCGCGCTCAATCAGGCACTGTTGAACGACTGCAACGGAGCGACGATCGACGGCTCCAAGCGCTACTACTTCGGTGGGAGTCAGGGCGGGATACTGGGTGCGAGCATCATGGCCCTCAGCACCGACACTGAGCGCGCCCTGCTCGCCGTGCCCGGTCAGTCGTACAATCTGCTCCTCAACCGAAGCGTGAACTTCGACGAATACGCTGGGCAGCTGTACGGCAACTACGACTGGAACGCGCTGGACATGCAGATGAACCTCGCGCTCATTCAAGGGCTCTGGGATCGCGCCGAACCGACGGGCTACTCCAAGTACATTCGCACCAATCGCTTGCCGGGGACGCCGGCGCACGAGGTGGTGATTCAAGTTTCCAAAGCGGACCATCAGGTGACGAACCTGGGCGCCCACATCATGGCGCGCACCATCGGCGGCGTCGTGAACCTGGCACCATTGATTCGACCCGTTTGGGGCCTCGACGTGGTGAGCGGCGAGCACAGCGGCTCGGCGATGATCGAGATCGATTTCGGCAATCCGGACGCGCCGATCACGAACATCCCGCCTTGGGCGGACAGCATGGAAGACCCGCACGGCCGAGCGACCGAGCTCCAAGCGCTCGGGCCCATCCTGATCGACTTCTTCGCGAGCGGCGTCGTATCGAACCCCTGCGACGGGCCCTGCGACGAGAACGACTTGGTCGTTCCTTAGACACCGCATCCTCCGGAAAACGCGTGCCGCGCTCCATCCGAGCAACCGCACGGGTTTGGACCGTCGCGCCTGATCCGCTACTAATGATGAATAGGGGGTCACATGAATCGACGACGAAACCAATGGGTGCTCGTGCTCAGCGTCGTTTCGGCGCTCGCTTACTTTTCAAGCGCCGATGCGTCAGTGGTCAGCCATACGCTGGAAGAAGGAAAAGTGCACTTCGTGTGTGAGGGGCCGGAAGTCACCGTGCCGGCATGGGGGCAGTTCGGCACCGTAGAGGGCGCGCTGTCGATCGACCCGAGTGACCTGCGAACGGTGTCGGGAAACATCGATGTGTTCATGGTGTCCATCCGAACCAACGATTCGGCCTGGGACACGATGTTTCGTCGGGCGGGCTTTCTCGAAATCGACGACCTTCC
>SHLP01000229.1 GCA_004283055.1 Deltaproteobacteria bacterium | reverse complement strand
TTCATGACGTCTGCAACGCTGCAGATCGGAATGTAGGCGAGCACGAAGTCGACGTCCGAGGTGACCGTTGCGAGCAGAGACGCGGTGTAGCCGCCGAGGCTCATTCCAACGACCCCTACATGGCTCGCACCCGCGTCTCGCATCGCACGAATCGCGATCTGCAAGTCCCAGATGGCCTGGCGGAAGCCTTCGATGGTGAAGGCCGTATCCTGCTGCGGCCACTCGGGGGGAAAAGAATGGCCGCGCCGCCCATGGAACGGAAGCGCAAAGAGCGAAACGTTGATGCCCCGGCGAAAGAACTCCCGCATCGGCCAAGCGACGCGCTCCATCAAATGATGGCCGGACGAAAAGCCGTTCACGAGGATCGCCATCGGCTTCCCCTTGAGCCGCAGATTCAGCGTTCGGAGCAAAGCGGTTTGGTTGTCTCGGTGACTTCGATATTCGTGTTTGATGTCCCTGAAAACCAGCGGGTGGGCGCTGTGCCAGCTCCATTCCGCGTAGCCGACTCGCTGCGGCCCGAGCCAACGCTTCCGAACGGCGATTCGCCCGGGAGTCGGGAAAAGATCGCGCGGGCGGTGGCGATAATTCCGATAGTCATCGCTCGACGCAAAGGCCGTCAGATCGTGCACCAGCTCCGGCGGCTCTTTCAAGTCGGACGGCTGAAGCTTGCGGAGCTGTGAGACGAGGAAGCCGTCGGTTCGGTACGCGAGCTTAGGAATCAGTCCGTTTGGCCTACCGGTCGCTGAGAGCTGGGCGGCGCTGTTCTTGAGGGAGATCTCGCTTGCTCTGCCGACCTGCGGAGCATCCAAAGTTTGCTGAGCCTCGTACGCCACCTTGGTCTACGCATATATCGGAACCGTCCGTTCAGCGCAATTCCTGTTCTCGATGCCACAAGACCGCTCGGCGCAAGATTTGCGCGCGCAGCTTCTCGCGCTTTCACGATGGTATGATCACGCGATGCGCGCAGTTCTTCTCGACCAACCCGCCCCAATTGAAAGACACCCGCTGCGTGTCGCCGATGTCGACGTTCCGCAGCCAGCGGTGGACGAGGTGCGGATCAAGGTACGGGCCTGCGGTGTCTGTCGAACCGATCTTCACGTCGTCGAAGGTGATCTGGAGGTACGGCGCGCACCGATCATTCCCGGGCACCAGGTCGTTGGCACGATCGAATCGCTCGGCGCGTCCGTCACCGATCGCCAAATTGGCGCGCGGGTCGGCGTTGCCTGGCTTCACCGCAGCTGCGGCTGCTGCCCGTTTTGCACGAGCCAGCGTGAAAACCTCTGCGACTCCCCCGATTTCACCGGCTGGACTGTCCATGGAGGCTTTGCGGAGCACCTGATCGCTCCGGCGAGCTTCACCTATCCCCTGCCCGACGGTTTCTCGGACCTGCAGGCGGCGCCCCTTCTTTGCGCCGGCATCATCGGCTTCCGATGTCTCGCAAAGACCGGCATCGACGATTGGTCAGGCGCGCGCCTCGGGCTCTACGGATTTGGCGCCGCGGGCCACGTCGCAATCCAGATTGCGAGAGCTCGCGGAGCCGAAGTTTACGTCTGCACGCGCGATCGAAAAAAACATCAGACCCTCGCCGAAGAGCTTGGTGCGGTTTGGACCGGTGGCACGATCGACAAGCCTCCGGTCGCTCTCGACGCCGGCATCATCTTCGCGCCCGCGGGTGAGATCGTACCCGCCGCGCTCTCGCACCTCGACAAGGGCGGCACTCTCGTGCTGGGCGGCATCCACATGAGCCCGATTCCGGAGCTCGCCTACGAGCTCCTCTATCGTGAGCGCGCCGTTCGGAGCGTAGCCAACAACACCCGAGCCGACGGTGTGGCGTTTCTCCGAGAGGCCGCAGCGATTCCCGTGCGGACGCACGTCGAGACGTTTCCTCTCGAAGAGGCCAACGTCGCCCTCCATCGCTTGAAGAACGACGCGATCCGCGGCGCGGCCGTGCTGACGATTTAACGCAAAACGCCGCGCTCCGAAGAACGCGGCGTTCGCAGGCTCGATTCGTCGAGCTCCTACTCGGCGACCTCGGCGAGGAGACGCGCCACCGTGTACGGGTCGATGTTTGCACACGGACGGCGATCCTCGAGGTAGCCCTTCCCATCGAGGTCGGTCTGCATCGGGATACGAACCGAGGCGCCACGGTCGGACACACCGTACTTGAACTCCTTGTACGAAGCGGTCTCATGCTCGCCGGTGAGACGGTCCTCGAGGCCGGCGCCGTAGTGGGCGAGGTGCAGCGTGATGCGGTCCGGCTGACCGAGCTTCCCCAGGTAGTCGTGGATGACCTTGAGGCCGCCGTCTTCTCGCATGGCCTTGGTGCTGAAGTTCGTGTGGCAGCCGGCGCCGTTCCAGTCGCCCTTGGCCGGCTTCGCGTCATAGGAGATGTCGACGCCGTAGGTTTCCGCGATTCGGCCGAGGAGGTAGCGCGCCATGTACATGTGGTCGCCCGACTCGGTCAGCCCCGCAGGACCGATCTGGAACTCCCACTGGCCCGGCATGACCTCCGCGTTGATGCCCGAGATCTTGAGCCCCGCCTTGATGCACGCGGTCATGTGCTCCTCGACGATCTCGCGCCCGAAGATGTATTCAGCTCCAACGCCGCAGTAGTAGGGGCCCTGCGGACCGGGATAGCCACCCTCGGGGAATCCGAGCGGATAGCCGTCCTTCATCATGGTGTACTCCTGCTCGAACCCGTACCAGCAGTCGAGGTTGCTGCCCTTCGTGCGATCTTCGATCTCTTGCGTCGCCCGGCGGGTGTTGGTCGGATGCGGCGTTCCACCGTGGGTCACGACCTCACAAAGCACGAGCAGGTTGTCGCCGCCTCGGAGTGGGTCGCGACAGGCGAACACCGGGAACAGCTGGCAGTCGGAATCATCGCCCGTGGCCTGGTTGGTGCTGGAGCCATCGAAGCCCCAGTGCGGCAGGGCGGCCACGCCGGTGATCGCACCCAGAACCTTCTCGATCAGGCTCGCCTCGAGCATGCGGGTCTTCGAGCGAAGAAGCGGGGTTGGCTCCGTGCCGTCGATCCAGATGTATTCAGCCTTGATGATGCTCATCGTTACTACTCCTAAAGATGTTCGCGTCGCCGGGGCACCGCCGAACGGACTCGACGATGGATTCCGGGTTGGACTCCAGGCCGGCGCGTCGCCGTCCCGGGGTCCCTGTAGCCGGATCTCTGGCCCGCCGTCATTTCCAAAAGGTTTCCGACCCCTTTCCTGGAGGAAAAAAGACCCTCGCAGCCGCCCTGTGACGGCAGATTTCAACGATCCTCCGCCACCGGAGCTGGTCTCGAGCGCCGAGCTGAACTATCTCGTTGGAAGGAGCGCCTCGCGATGGCTTTCGAGGCGTCTAAATCCCTGGAACCCTTAGTGAATCATCGGAGCGGGACATGCGCCTTGATTTGCAGCAGCTACAGGATGAGTGTAGAATATTGGCATAGTTGGCTTTTTCATCTTGGGGAGTTTGGCACATGCGTAAGTCGCTTTCGGTTGTGTTTGTGGGCCTGAGTGGCCTGGCTCTTCTCGCCTGTGGCGGGAACGGCAGCGGGGATCCTTTCAGCGGCACCGGAGGCAGCGGCGGCGTGGTCCTGACCTGCGCATCCTTGCAAAACCCTCCACCGGATTGCGACGAGACCTGCACGTCGGACTCCCAATGCGAGGCGAGCTTCTGCCAGAACGGCAAGTGCGTCGCGAACTGCACCGCGACCGAGGGCTGTGGTCCGAACGCGACCTGCAACACCGCGCGGGGCCGTTGCGTGCCCAACATGGGCACCGGCGGTACGGGTGGCATTGGCAACACCGGCGGCAACGCCTGCCAGTCGGTCACGATCACACCGACACGAACCATTCCGAACGTCATGTTCCTCGTCGAC